>DAIQAR010000006.1:24789-45005 GCA_036781605.1 Candidatus Nanopelagicaceae bacterium | reverse complement strand
TCATCTCATCAATGGTGACCATCACGGAGTGAGGAAGTTCTTCATATAAATCTTCAATCGCTGCTTCGCGAATCAACTCAGTAATATGAAGCTCAGCTGCCTGATCGGTATCAATATCTTCAGGATATAAAGATGGAGAAATCGGAAGAGACTTCACAAGCAAATCCATCATCAATTGTGTTTGCTCGAGATTTTTAGCTGATAAAGGAACAATCTCATCGACGCTTAAACTATTACGAGCGATGAAATCTGAGACTTCAGCAAGTTTTGAGATCAGCCCATCATTTTTTGCTCGATCTACCTTTGTCACCGCAATATATAAATGGCGGATATGTCCTAGCTGTTTGACGATGTATTCATCACCGGCGCCAATGGCTTCATCAGCCGGTAAGCATAAAAGAGCCGCATCAACTGATTCCAAGTTTTCACTCACCATTGCATTTAGCCGAGTTCCAAGCAAAGTTTTTGGCTTATGTATACCTGGAGTATCTACCAAGATGATCTGAAAATCTGGCCGAGAAATGATGCCACGGATGGGATTACGAGTTGTATTTGGATGGGCAGATGTAATAACGATCTTCTTGCCAACTAAGGCATTGACTAGTGTTGATTTACCAACATTTGGACGTCCAATAACCGCAACGAAACCCGCGCGGTGCTCTGATGTCATAGTCGTAGTCTCTCACTTTTAACTAAGCGGTCCTACCAACTCCATTAGGTCATCCACTGATGTCACCAACTCTGCCGTGTGATCAGCGATAAGTCGATGGCAACCATCGCTAGTTGATGAGGTGATCTCCCCAGGAATCGCCATGACTTGGCGAAGAATTTCTGCCGCATCTCTTGCTGTTCGAAGTGAGCCACTGCGAACCGCAGCTTCAACGACGAGAGTTCCCTTGGAAAGTGCTGCAATGAGCCGATTTCGGATCAAAAATCTAGATGATGATGCTTTGGTAAGTGGCAAAACTTCAGAAATTAATAATCCATTTTCTTGTATCTCTCTAAATAGTTTCAAATGAGTACTTGGATACAAAGAGCTCACTCCAGAACCAAGAACAGCGACTGTGCAACCTTCGACGCTCAGTGCTCCTCGATGTGCACAAGCATCAATTCCAATCGCGCCTCCACTTACTACAGTCCAGCCTTTGCCGCTCATACCTGCTGCAAATTCTGTCGCAATACCCATCCCGTAGCTTGATGGCTTGCGTGTTCCAACAATTGAAATAGATTGCTCAAATTTTCCAAGCACATCAATATTTCCTTTAACAATCAAAGACATGGGTGGGACATAGAGATCATTCAGGCACTTGGGCCAATTGGCAGTCTTAGGAGTAATTAGCAAAGCTCCACTTGCACAAATCTGACTTTCAATCTCAAGGATGTTAAGGCTTTTAAATCTTTGAGCAAGACTCATAGGGGCTTGTGACGTATCTGAATAGGCACCAGAGCTGATGCGATCGACTAGGAGCTCTGCGCCATGCTTGTCTAGCTCTTGGCTCCAGTACCGCGAGCCTCCTTCAAAAAGGCCCAGCAGTATGGCGTACGCGCGCTCTTCATCATTCATGAAGAGCAAGGCTAATTAAATGCAGACCCCTTTTAATATATATGAAGAGAATCTGTGGATAGACCTTGCCTGTGACTAAAGAAGAGCCGCGATATTAGAAAATGACTTACGATGTATTGGACATACGCCCAAAGAATTCAACGCTGAAGTATGAGCAGCAGTTATGTATCCCTTGTGGCCAGCAAAGCCATATCCGGGATATGTGTCGTCATGGGCGATCATGATCCGATCCCGGTAAACCTTTGCCAGAATTGAAGCAGCACTAATTGAGAGTGCAACTTGATCACCTTTCCAGACAGCCAAATTTGGGATCGCTAGGCCTTCAATCGAATATCCATCTGTAAGAACATATTCGGGCGCAACCTCTAGAGCATTAATGGCTCTACGCATCCCTTCGATATTGGATTTATGCAACCCAATGCGATCAATCTCCTCCGGAGAAATCTCAATGATGGAGTACGCAATTGATTCTGCTTTCACTACATCAAATAACTCTTCACGTACTTTTTCACTCAGAGCTTTAGAATCTTTCACTCGTGAAAGTGCAGGTGAATCAGGGTCTTTGAGAATTGTCGCTGCGATCACTAATGGCCCGGCACATGGACCTCTACCAGCTTCATCAACACCGGCAATCAGAGATATGCCAGATGCGTAGAGCTTGCTTTCGATCATTACTTACTTCTTGACAGGTACTTTCGATAAATCATGTCCGACTGGTAAGAATTTGGCGTGACTAAACGGCCATACGACCCATTCCGCTCGCCCAACAACATCACCCAGCGGAACCATGCCGTGGTGGACATCATCTGTATGGAAACGTGAGTCTGCGCTATCACCACGGTGATCGCCCATTACCCAGATAAATCCTTTAGGAACCGTGACACTAAATTTAGAATCACTCGGGGCATTACCAGGAAATATATAAGGCTCAGTCAGAGAAACACCATTAACGACTAGCTTTCCTTTTGCATCACAACACATCACTGTGTCTCCGCCGACACCAACAACGCGTTTGATTAAATATTGAGTGGCGGGGTCTGGTAATACACCGACGGTAACAAGCCCACTCTTGATACCTCGAGTGAACGACGAACCAGTTGGGGCTTCTGCAGTTCCTAACCAGTGACTGGGATCTTTAAATACAACCACTTCCCCACGTCGAATGTCGCTATAGATGCTGGCAAACTTATTAACCGCAATACGATCTCCGATTTGCAGAGTGTTTTGCATGGAGCCAGATGGAATAAAGAAGAAATGAATGAAGAATGTTTTTACAACAACAGAGACAACCAGAGCTGCAATAACAACTACAGGAACTTCTCGAAGCAGTGAACCCTTCTTAGGAAGGCGCATAAAAGAAGTGCTTAGGCTTGTTCAGTCGCAGGAGCTGCTTCATCGGCAACTGGTTCTGCTTCTGCAACTGGCTCTTTTTCAATTACGCGAACTGCCTCAACCTCTTCAACTACATCTACTGTTTCTACAACTTCAGCAGGTGAAGCAACGGCCTCTTGAGGGGCCGCTACGGTCTCGACTACTTCTTCAACAAATACTTCTTCTGTAATGAATTCGTTGTTAGCGCCGCGACGCTCTTTAATCTTTGAAGCCTTACCGCGAAGATCGCGAAGGTAATATAGCTTTGCCCGGCGAACATCACCGCGGCGAACCATTTCAAACTTCTCGATTACAGGTGTGTGTACTGGGAATGTGCGCTCTACTCCGACACCGTAAGAAAGCTTACGAATTGTGAAAGTCTCGCGAACTCCAGCACCTTGGCGGCGGATTACTACGCCTTGGAAAACCTGAATACGACTCTTGTTACCTTCGATAACACGAACGTGTACCTTGATTTCATCGCCTGAGCGAAAATCGATTACTCCCTTACGAAGGGAAGCGGCATCAACCGCATCTAACACGTTCATGGGTATTCCTTTGCTCTTTAAACTACATAAGGCCGAGATAAGCAGGTCGCCTTCTGGCAGGTGGCCTATCTTGCCATAAGGCCCACTCAGTGAACAAACCGAGCAGAACTACCCAATCTCCCTGACTAACTGAGCGTGCAAAGTTGGTCCAGCCAGGATCGTCATCTCCTTATTTGCGGGGCCACCATTTCGGCCGCTAAGCACTGCTCCTGCTTCTCGAGCAATTAATCCGCCGGCTGCAATATCCCATTCGTTGAGCGAAGATTCATAGAAGCCATCCACTGCGCCACTTGCAACAAAACATAAATCAACTGCTCCCGCTCCGCCCCTGCGAATGTCACGCACTCTGGGAGCAAGATCTGCAATAAATTTTCCTTGGGCAACACGCCTCTCTAAATCGTATGAAAATCCAGTGGCAATAAGGGCGTCAGCTAGATCAACAGGATCATTACATCTAATTGGCTTGTTATTGAGAAATGCCCCATCCCCGCGGCTTGCATGCCACAGAGAG
The DNA here is from genome assembly GCA_036781605.1 of Candidatus Nanopelagicaceae bacterium. Taxonomy (GTDB): domain Bacteria; phylum Actinomycetota; class Actinomycetes; order Nanopelagicales; family Nanopelagicaceae; genus PALSA-747. The sequence goes on along the minus strand of DAIQAR010000006.1, from coordinate 41,011 downwards.
GAAAGCGACGGAGAGATAACAACTCCTACCAATACATCCTTCTCATCTTTTGCTGCGATGCTTATATTCCAACCCGGATATCCATAGAAGTAATTCACGGTTCCATCAATCGGATCAATTACCCATGTAATTCCAGATGTACTTACTCGATCTGATCCCTCTTCGCCGATGATTCCATCATCAGGACGGGCCTTAAGGATTTCACTGACAATAAGTTTTTCGCTTGCTAAATCCATCTGTGTGGCAAAGTCGCGGACATTACTCTTTTGACTCAGATCAAAGTTGTCTGGACGAGCAGAGGTGAGCTCACCCGCTTTTCGAGCGACATCGATGGCTAAAGCCAACAATTCACGCCTCAGCGACTGATCACTTTCTGACTTATCTGTGCCCATGGCTAGAATCTAGGGATGTTCACGCCCTATCGCAAACTCTTTGCCACACCTGGCGGACTGAAATTTTCTCTGGCTGGTTTTTTTGCCAGATTGCCTATTTCCATGACTTTTCTTTCAATTACCTTTGTCATCGTCGATGTGAAGCACTCTTATACATTGGCAGGAACTGTCTCAACAGGGGCCTCAGTGATCTCAGCGATTGTGGGGCCAACTTGGTCTAGATATGCAGATCGTTTGGGCCAGCGCAAAGTGCTTCGTTTTGTCATTCCCTTCAACGTCCTCTTTGATCTTCTCTTTCTGTTTAGTATCTACAACCACGCCCCAACATATGTCTGGATGACCTTTATCTTCTTAGCAGAAGGTTTCTGGCCAAATATTGGTGGGCTAGTTAGGCGCCGCTGGCTATGGACACTCGGCGATGACCGCTCGCTCATAAACACCGCCTACTCCTTTGAGGCTTTGGTAGATGAAATCATTTTTATTATCGGGCCTCTAGTTGCTTCCCTTGCAGCAACCTTTATCGCACCATTTGGGGGCATGCTCTTTGCCATGATCTTTATGACCACCGGCATGACGGCATTTATCAGCATGAAAAAAACCGAACCTCCACTATTTGCAAAAGTTGAAGGCGAAAAGCACGAGCTAGCAATCAAGATGAGAGCAGTTCAAGCAGTCTTCTTCCCATTTATTTTTATGGGAGCTTTCTTTAGCTCACTCACCCTTGTGGTTGTCGGATATACCCAACAACACCATGCCAATTCCTACACAGGACTTGTCTTGGCGATTTGGGCGGCAGGTAGCGGTGTTGCCGCCATCTTTAATGGCTCGATTAAGTGGAAGATTTCAGATTCACAGAGATTTATTCGAAACATGATGGTGATTGTGGTTGTTTCAATTCCTCTTCTCTTTGTTCACTCAATTCTCATACTTTCTATCGCGCTATTTATCTCTGGGTTCGGCGTTGCCCCACTCATCGTTGCTGGTTACGGCGTGGCAGAAAAATCTGTTCCTTCCGCCAAAGTGACCGAAACTTTGGCTTGGGTTATCGCTGGTCTTGCACTTGGTGGGGCTATTCCAGGACCTTTGACCGGCCACATCATCGACTCCAAAGGCGCCGGATCAGCATTCATTGTTCCCTTTGTATGCCTGCTTCTTGCCAACCTGGCCCTGCTTCCTTACGTGAAAACTTGGCGCCATATCTCTTCGCATTAGTTTCTTTCCTCGCAAGGTATGGCACTCTTTCCCCGTGAGTGATTTGAGGCTGATTGGCCGATCCGAAGATGGTAGTGAACTAGAGCTGCAGGACGCAGAGGGACGTGTCTACTCCCTGCGCATTGGCGATCAACTTCGCGCTCTAGTCAACCAACCAAGACTTGTCTCAGTTGAAGACTATGACCAACAACCAAGTGTAAGCGTGAAAGAAATTCAATCACGGCTGCGTGCTGGTGAGAGTGTCAACGACGTTGCCCGAAACACTGATTGGACTATTGAAAAGATTGAGCGATTTGCTGGTCCCATCTTGCAAGAGCGCGCGTACATCATCGGCTTAGCTTTAGAAGCCCAGCTGCGCAAAGAAAAACATTCTCCAACATTGGCAACTGCAACTATTGCTCAACTTGCTCCTCGTGGTGTTGATATGACCGCAGTTGAGTGGAATACACGGCGCAATATTGATGGCACATGGAACATTCTTCTGATGTATCCACTGACAGATGGTGGAAGCGGCCAAGCCAATTGGACATTTGATTCCTCTAATCGCACATTAATCAGTGAAGATGAAGGAGCAGAATGGATTAGTGGTGAGGAGCGCACTTCACGGCCAACGCTACCTACCCATGGAATGGTTTATCCATCTGATACACCAGCGCCCCGCCTAGTTGCAGTGCGCGAAGAACAGACAGAAACTATTCAGATTTTCTCAACACCAGATCCACTTGCGCCAACAGAGAGTGAACTCGCTGAGGAAGCAGAGCGTGATGGAATTACCAAGCGTTTAAAGATCCCATCATGGGATGACATTATGTTTGGTAAGAAAGAAGAGGAATAAGCCTCTCGTTTTCAGTAAGTGCTCCATGATGTCCAATCATCGCCCCTTCTTTTGCGGCGCGTTCAGGATCAAGTAAGACAAGATCACTCTTTGCAATAGCGATAACATCACCCATTCGCTCAGTGCTCTCTGTGCTTACCTTTGCTCCAAATAGTCCTTCGGCAATGGCATCTTTTTTGAGATAAATATCTGCGCCCACACCCAGGCTTTCTTTCCACCTTGCAGCCACATCACTCTCGGCGCCCGAGGTTACGTAGATATGTCGCGCTCTTGGCTCACCACCAACCAAAGTGACATCTTCCATGAGGTCATTATCGACGCCCAGAATTATTTTCTGCCCAACATTGATCATTCCATGATCGGCGGTGATGTAAATCTTGGTTCCCTCTGGTAGCTCTGTAATCAAACGGGTAATCAGATCTGAAACAAGAAGCAGAGCGGTAAGCCACTTCTCTGATCCCACGCCATCACTATGTCCAGCTTCATCGACCTGATTCACATAGACATAAGCAAAGGAACGAGGATCTTTAAGTGCGCGCTTTGTTTCATCGACCATATCAACAATCTGATTTGCCCCAAGATACTTTGCTCCACGCAGCGCAGCCTGCGTAAAACCACTTGCCTCATATCGTTTGGCGGCAATATTTGATACTGATATTCCCTGCAATGATGCTCTTTCAAAAAGTGTTGGGACCTTTTGCCAGTGAAGTGGGTCTACCCGATCATCCCACTTGAGTGCATTGAGCAACCTTCCTGGTTCACCACTTCTTGGAACTCTTACGGTGTAACCGAGCATTCCATGTACGCCAGGTAATTCACCGGTTCCAAGGGAAGCCAAATTTGTTGCAGTCGTTGATGGAAAATGTGAATCTAAATGTGAATGAGCGGTGAGAGAAGATAAAACTGGAAGATCGCTGGCATATTGAGCAATCAACTGCGCTCCTAGCCCATCAATCAGTAATAGACAGGTGCGATCTGATTCACCTAGCTCTAAAGGGTTACTAGAACCCTCTAATCCCATGCCAGTGAAGATCGACTGCGACAGATCTGCTAACCCAAAGCCCACATCCCCATCCTGCCGTAATTTCCGTGGCAGGATACGCGCCATGGCCCGCACACCTAAAGCAGTTCTGCCGAAAGCTGGAGAGAACCCAGGCAAGATCGTTGATATCGACGTATCTCAGGAGATGTCAGATTCATTTTTGGAGTACGCATATTCAGTCATCTATTCGCGCGCCCTTCCTGATGCCCGCGATGGATTAAAACCAGTGCAGCGCAGAATCTTGCATCAGATGTTTGACATGGGACTTCGCCCAGAAAAAGGACACGTCAAGTGCGCCCGCGTTGTTGGTGAAGTAATGGGTAAGTTGCACCCTCACGGAGATGGCGCGATCTATGACGCCGCGGTTCGTTTAGCTCAACCCTTTACAACTCGTCTTCCTTTAATTGATGGTCATGGAAACTTTGGTTCACTCGATGCTGGCCCAGCTGCCATGCGTTACACAGAAGCACGCCTTGCACCTGCCGCAATGGCGATGGTGGATGAAGCTGATGAAGACACCGTTGATTTTGGCGCAAACTATGACGGACAACTTCTTGAGCCTCTTGTTCTGCCTGCAGCTTTTCCTAATCTTCTTGTAAATGGCGCAACAGGAATTGCTGTGGGAATGGCAACAAACATGCCTCCTCATAATCTGGGAGAAGTAGTTGCTGCGACTAAGCACCTAATTGAAAACCCTAAGGCGACTCTCAAGGCACTGATGAAGTTTGTTCCTGCACCTGACTTTCCAACAGGCGGGCAGATCGTTGACTTAGAAGGTGTAGCTGATGCTTATAGCAACGGCCGTGGCTCCTTTAAGGTGCGAGCTACCGCGGTTATCGAGAAGGTCACTACGCGCAAACAAGGCATCGTGATCACAGAGTTTCCATTCAATATTGGCCCAGAAAAAGTCGTTGAGAAGATTGCTGATCTGGTGAAGGCCAAGAAGATCCTTGGAATCTCAGATATCGTCGATCTCTCTGACGGACAACAAGGAACAAAGGTCGTCATTGAAATTAAGAACGGCTATGAGCCTGAAGAGATCTTAGAAAAGCTTTATAAATTAACGCCTATGGAGGATCAATTCTCAGTCAATGCCGTTGCACTTGTTAACGGTAAGCCATTGACCCTGGGACTTAAAGAACTTCTTCAAGTCTTTATCGATCACCGCATTGATGTCGTGCGCCGTCGCTCAGAATTTCGCAAAGCAAAGGCCCAGAGCCGTCTCACATTAGTTGATGGACTGCTTAAAGCAATCATCGATATCGATAAGGTCATCAAGATCATCAGAGGTAGCGAGGACGCAGCAGTTGCAAAAGATGCGCTCATTAAGGGTTTTAAACTCACCGATGAGCAAGCAAATTACATTCTAGATATGCCACTTCGCCGCCTGACCAAAATGAGCAAGCTTGAACTTGAAACAGAGCAGAAAGAGCTGACGGCGACAATCACGGCGCTCAAGAAGTTGCTATCTAGCGAGGAGAACATCAAGGCCCAGGTTTCAGCAGAGCTCACCGAAGTTTCAAAGAACTTTGCAACACCTCGTAGAACTCGAATCGCAGCTTAAATAAAGTTAAGCGTCGATCCGCTCGCGATCGATCTCTGCACTTGAAATAAATTCTTTACGAGGAGCAACTTCGTTGCCCATAAGCAGTTCAAAGATCGCCTCTGCAGCCTTGGCATCCTTCATGGTTACCCGGCGTAGTGTGCGCTTTTCTGGATCCATCGTTGTTTCGCGGAGCTGATCTGCGTCCATCTCACCCAAACCTTTGTATCGCTGAACTGGTTCTTTCCAACGCTTTCCAGCCTTTGTCAGGTCAGCAAGCACCTTCTTCATCTCATCATCTGAATATGTGTAGTGAAGTTCTCCGCGCTTGCCGCCCACAACATCGATGCGATGTAAAGGAGGAATAGCTGCAAAGACGCGACCGTCATCGATGAGCGGCTTCATATATCGATAGATAAGAGTCAGAAGAAGGCAGCGAATATGGGCGCCATCAACATCAGCATCTGACATCAAAATGATTCGGCCATACCTAGCATCATCAAGAGAGAAGGAAGGGCCAGAGCCAGCGCCGATCACCTGGATGATGGAAGCACACTCGTTGTTCTCAAGCATCTGCGATAAGGATGCTTTTTGAACGTTCAAGATTTTTCCGCGAATAGGCAAGATTGCTTGAAACTCAGAATTACGAGCTGCCTTGGTTGTACCAAGAGCGGAGTCTCCCTCAACAATAAATAACTCGGTGCGCTCAGTCTCATCAGAGCGGCAATCGGAGAGCTTTGTTGGAAGTGAACTGTTTTCAAGAGCGTTCTTGCGACGCTGCAGATCCTTATGGGCGCGCGCTGAAATACGAGTACGAGAGGCAGCGGCTACTTTCTCTAAGACCGACTTTGCTGTTGCCCGGTCTACTCTCTTTGTTGAAGCAAAGAAGTTTTTGAACTCTTCGCCAACAACGGCTGCGACTATTTTTGCTGCCGCTGCTGTGCCAAGGACTTCCTTTGTCTGGCCTTCAAATTGAGGCTCGGACATGCGTACCGTGACAACGGCGGTAAGTCCCTCAAGCACATCGTCTTTAATTACATCTATCTCGTTGTTCTTGAGTGTCTTTGTCGCCCGCAGTTGATCATTAAAAGCTTTGGTGATTGCTTTCTCAAAACCTTGCGTATGAGTTCCGCCCTTTGGGGTCGAGATAATGTTTACAAAAGAAGCTTGCGTGCTGTCATAGCCATTGCCCCACTGCATAGCGATATCAACGCCCATGGTGCGATTTACCTCAGTAGGCATCATGTGGCCCTTGTCATCGAGCACAGGAACGGTCTCTACATAATCTCCGCTACCTGAAATTCGAATGACTTCTCCCACGGGTTCATCAGGGCGCAAGAAAGTACAGAATTCAGAGATTCCGCCTTTGTGAAAGAAAGTCTCAGATGTCTTTGCTTTGGCCCGATTGTCATTAACAATAAGTTCAAGGCCGGGAACAAGGTAAGAAGTCTGGCGCGCTCTGGCATAAATGTCTTCAATAGAGAGCTCAGCTTCTTTCAAGAAGATCTGACGATCAAACCACCACTTAATACGGGTGCCAGTTACCTTTGCTGCAACCTTGCCAATAACACGTAGGCCAGATTTTTCTTGGAATGTTGCCTTTGGTCCATCGCCATCAAAGATTCCGGCGTTGCCGCGTTGAAAAGACATCCAATAAATTTTGCCATCTCGATCTACTTCAACATCAAGACGAGATGCCAGAGCGTTAACAACAGATGCTCCAACGCCGTGCAGTCCTCCAGAGGCAGCATATGAGCCTCCTCCAAACTTTCCACCTGCGTGCAATTTAGTCATAACAACTTCAACACCGGTGAGACCTGTTTTGGGTTCTTTATCGACAGGAATGCCGCGCCCATTGTCATGGACTTCAACAGAACCATCTGATTCAAGATTAATTTCAATCTTGCTGCAATGGCCAGCAAGTGCCTCATCTACTGAGTTGTCGATGATCTCCCAAAGGCAATGCATAAGCCCACGTGAATCGGTTGTGCCGATATACATGCCAGGGCGTTTGCGGACAGCATCTAAGCCTTCAAGTACTGAGAGGTCTTTGGCTGTATAGCCATTTGCCGTTGTGGCGGCTTTATCATCGGTGGCCATGAAGGGCAAGGTTATCTGTGAGTTGTCGTAGAAATGGTGAAATTCGCCCCCGCCAAAGGAGTTTTTTATCTCAAAACATGGAAATAATCGCCCTATATTGAGCGGGGAATAAACCACTCATGCTTTACTGTTCCACTAACACATAGTTAAAGCCGAAAGAAGGAGAAGTCGATGACCGAGCAGTTGATCCTCGAACCTACCCCACTTAATGCGGTTGATCGTTGCGATCGCTGTGGAGCACAGGCCTATGTCCGTGCGACCCTTCTCAATGGCGGAGAGTTACTTTTCTGTGGACACCACGCTAAGGAATATGCCGAAGGCCTTAAGCCTGTTGTGGCAAAGATTCAAGATGAGACAAGCAAGCTCATCGAATCGCCTGCTTCAGTTGAATAATTAATTAACTAACAATTTCCTTATGGGAGCCATCGCAAAATGGCTTCTCTTTTGAGCGCCCGCATCCACACAATTTAAAGTCAGTTTTAGTCTCCATGAGATTGCCATCCGCGTCCACAAAGTCAGCACTTCCTGTAAAACGCATCGAACCACTTTTAGGATTGCGAAAGATCTTTGGATTCTCACTCATGCAGACTTCTTAGTCGAGATAGTCGCGCAATACTTGTGAACGAGATGGGTGACGAAGCTTAGACATTGTCTTTGATTCAATCTGGCGGATGCGCTCGCGTGTAACGCCGTAAACCTTGCCGATTTCATCAAGAGTCTTTGGCTGTCCATCTGTAAGACCAAAACGCATGGCGACTACGCCTGCTTCTCTTTCTGACAAAGTATCTAGAACAGAGTGAAGTTGCTCTTGAAGCAATGTGAATGAAACTGCGTCCGCAGGGACAATTGCCTCTGAATCTTCAATCAAATCACCAAACTCTGAATCTCCTTCTTCGCCCAATGGGGTGTGAAGTGAGATGGGTTCACGGCCATACTTTTGAACTTCAACAACCTTTTCAGGCGTCATATCTAGTTCTTTAGCAAGCTCTTCTGGAGTCGGTTCGCGGCCTAAGTCTTGAAGCATCTGGCGTTGAACACGTGCCAACTTGTTGATGACTTCAACCATGTGAACCGGAATACGAATGGTGCGGGCTTGGTCAGCCATCGCGCGAGTAATTGCCTGGCGAATCCACCACGTTGCATAGGTCGAGAACTTGTAACCCTTTGTGTAGTCAAACTTTTCAACTGCGCGAATCAAGCCGAGGTTTCCCTCTTGGATCAGATCAAGGAACAACATTCCGCGACCGGTATAGCGCTTAGCAAGAGATACAACCAGACGTAAGTTTGCTTCTAGCAAATGGTTCTTTGCGCGGTGCCCTTGGATGACAAGTTGCTCAAGTTCGCGCTTGAGCTTGCGGTCCATCTTCTTTTCTTTTGCAATTTTCTCTTCCGCAAAGAGTCCTGCTTCAACCTGGAGTGAAAGTTCAACTTCCATTTCAGCATTGAGAAGCGGTACGCGGCCAATGAGTTTGAGGTAATCCTTAACTGGGTCTGCTGTAGCACCTGCGGTTAAGACCGTCTGAACAGGGGCATCATCTTCTTCTGAATCTTTAATCGTGAAGGCGTTCTCTTCGTTCTGAGACTCTTCGGCAACGTTAACAACCCGAATCTCTGCCTTCTCTTCTTCTTCAGCAACAATCTCTTTTACTTCTTCAACAAGAGTGTCTAAATCTTCTAATTCGATCTCTTCAAGTTCAACTTCTTCGCCATCAATTTTAGTAACAACGGTTTTACCAACTTTTGCTGCCGCTGGGTTCTTAGCTGCTAGCTCGGCTTGGCGACGCGCTTCAAGTTCTGCTTTGGTTGGAAAAAGTTTACGTCCCGCAGCTTTCTTTTCTGCTGCCTGCTGTGTTTCTTGCGCCTTTGCTGCTTTAAGCGCTTCTAGTTCTGCTTTAGTTGGAAAGCGACGTGGTCCTGCTGAAACTTTTTTAGTAGTTGACTTCTTCGCTGCACTTTTCTTTGCAACTACTTTCTTTGCAGGGGCTTTCTTGGCGACTGCTTTCTTACTACTGGCACCTTTTTTGGGCGCACGAATTACAGCCACAGAACATCCTTTTGTTTGCCTGGCCTAACTGCTTGGGCCAGTGGAATCAATACCCATATTATAATTTGTCCACAGGCTAAATTGCACATCCAAACACGCTTTATCCTTCACCTGCGCCTATTCCAGCGCTTTACGAAGCAGTTGCCCCATCACTTCCACTTCGATCAAGAAGCCGTCATGCCCAAAAGGTGAAGAGATGGTTGAGAGTGGGCGGGCGGTGGGCGTCAGCTCGATGATCTCCTCTTGCAAGCGAATTGGAAAAAGTCTGTCTGTATCAATAGAAACGACCGAAACTGGAATTTTTATCCCCCCTAGCGCTGCTGCAACTCCCCCTCGGCCTCTTCCAACATCGTGAGAGTTCATAGCTTCAGTCAGGGCAATATATGTATTTGCATCAAAGCGCTGAGCAAGTTTGTGAGCTTGGTGATCTAGATATGACTCAACGGCGTAGCGGCCGGTGTCATCACCCTGCAACTCACGGCCAAAGCGCACATCCATTTCTGACTCAGTTCTATATGTCAGATGCGCAATGCGGCGAGCGATTCCCATGCCCTCAATTGGTCCACGTTCTAGTTCGTAATAATCACCGCTATTAAAGTTTGGATCAGATTTGATCGCGCGAATTTGGATTGAGGCCGCGCCAATTTGATCACCTGTAGCAACAGCGGAAGATCCAATAGTGCAGATAGCTTTTACGCGGTCTGGATGGATGATCGCCCACTCAAGAGAGCGCATTCCACCAAGAGATGGGCCAACGGCTAAAACGTAACTTTTAATCCCAAGTAGCTCAGTAACCGCAAATTCTGCTGCAACCATGTCGCGAATGGTGACCGTAGGAAAACGAGATCCCCATCTCTTGCCATCTGGGGAAATAGATGATGGCCCAGTACTTCCTTGGCATCCGCCGATCACATTCGGGCAGATGATGAAATATTTATCACTATCTAGTGGCAGGCCTGGGCCGACCATCGAAGGCCACCATCCTGGAACATCTGACCAACCAGTAAGTGCGTGGTTCACCAAAATTGCATTATCTTTATTTGCGTTGAGTGTGCCCCACGTTTGATATGCGATGGTGACATCAGGAAGTACTTCTCCTGACTCAAGTGGCAAATCGCCAATCTTTATGAAAAGGCGAGAACCGGGGTCATGGCTTTCTAGCCACGCCCCGGTTACTAGACATTCGCTGTCTGACATTAATTTAAGCCCGAGCTTTATCTTTCTCTGTTGTTGTTTCACCGCTGAGGAGTTTTGCAGCAGCAAAACCACCATCAAGATCGGCCTTAATGTCATTGATATTTTCAATGCCAACTGAGAGACGGACAAGTCCCGGATGCACTCCAGCGCTTGCTTGCTCTTCAGGGCTGAGCTGTGAGTGTGTAGTTGATGCTGGGTGAATCACAAGTGAGCGAACATCACCGATGTTTGCAACGTGTGAGTGAAGCTTCAAACCTTCGACAAAGAGCTTTCCAGCTTCAAGCCCACCCTTGATTTCAAAGGAGAGTACGGCGCCTGATCCCTTGGGCGCATACTTATTCGCCAACTTATTCCATGGCGATGACTTCAAGCTCGCGTAGTTCACCTTTTCTACCTGTGGATGAGCTTCCAGGTAAGCAGCCACGGCTTGCGCATTTTGAACATGGCGTTCGATGCGAAGTGAGAGAGTCTCAAGTCCTTGAGCCAACAACCATGCATTAAATGGGCTAACCGCCGCTCCCGTATCACGAAGCAGAGTTAAGCGGATTTTGAAGATGTAAGAAAGGTTTGCGCCGAATGCTGAACCAACACCGAGTGCCTTGGAATAAACGAGACCATGGTAACTAGGGTCTGGTTGATTAAAGCCAGGGAACTTTGCTTCGTGCTTTGCGTAATCAAACTTTCCTGAATCGATGATGGCCCCAACTACTGAATTTCCATGGCCTGAAAGGAACTTGGTTGCAGAATGCACAACGACGTCAGCGCCGTGTTCAATTGGGCGGATAAGGAAAGGTGTTGCAACGGTGTTATCTACGATCAGTGGAACCCCGTTTTCGTGGGCAATCTTTGCAACGGTTTCAATATCCAACAAGTCGTTCTTTGGATTTGAAATGGTCTCACCGAAGAATGCCTTGGTATTTGGACGAACTGCCTTGCGCCATGACTCTGGGTCATCTGGGTTATCCACGAAGGTAACTTCGATGCCAAACTTTGGAAGTGTGTAATGGAAAAGGTTATATGTGCCGCCATACAGACTTGGTGAAGAGACGATGTGATCGCCTGCCTCGGCGACGTTGAGAACTGCATATGTTGTTGCAGCAGATCCTGAGGCAACAAGAAGAGAAGCGACTCCACCTTCAAGTGCTGCAAGGCGTTGCTCAACCGCATCTTGAGTTGGGTTCATGAGGCGGGTGTAGATGTTTCCAAGTTCTGCTAAACCAAAGAGATCAGCAGCATGCTTGGTGTCGCGAAATACATACGCAGTTGTTTGGAAAAGTGGCAGAGCGCGAGCGCCAGTAGTTGGATCTGGAACTTGGCCTGCATGCACTTGACGAGTTTCAAAAGCTGCATTTTCAGATGAAAATGACATATCTATACCTCCCAGAAAATAAGGGGGTGCATCTTTAGATGACCCACGCTTGACGATTGCACCGTGCAATCGACCTGGTCTTCACCCGGAGCACCCCACCGTGGTGGAGGGTTGCCGTCCAGTAAGCCGGGGCTAAAACCTGGAACTCGTGACCTGGGTAAAGCATAGAGGCAGGCCTCTTTGAAAGACAAATGTTTCGAATGTTTAGAGAGTGCTCTCACGCCAACTGGAAGTAATAGGTAAGCGCCGATCTTTACCGAAGGCTCTTCGCGAGATCTTTGTTCCAGGCGGATACTGCCTGCGCTTGTACTCAGCTTTATCAACCAATTGGATCACTCTTGTTGCAAGCTCTTCGCTAAAGCCGGCAGCAAGCAAGCCCTGCAGGCCTCCATCGTTTTCAATATATATAGTCAAGATCTGATCGAGCACCGCGTAATCAGGAAGAGAGTCGCTGTCTTTTTGATCTGGACGTAGCTCGGCGCTTGGCTCTTTGGTTATGGAACTCTCTGGGATCGGGGCTACTTGGTTTGATTCTTGAGCAAGTGCGTTGCGCCAACGGGCAACCGCCCAAACCTCTGATTTAAATAAATCCTTAATGGGAGCGTATCCCCCAACGGCATCTCCATAGAGTGTGGAGTAACCAACAGCGAGCTCTGATTTATTTCCGGTGGCAAGCACAAGGTGTCCCTCTTGATTAGATAAGCCCATCAGCGTTGTTCCTCGAACTCTGGCCTGCACGTTTTCCTCAGCCAACCCAGTCAGACCCAAGTTATTTAAAAACCCATCGACCATGGGCTGAATTGGAATGACTCGGTAGTTCAAACCAATGCGCTTTGCGCTATCTGCCGCATCATCTAAAGAATGCGCCGATGAGTACTGGCTAGGCATCGCAATTCCGTAGACATTCTGCGCCCCGATGGCATCTGCCGCGATTGCTGCAGTTACCGCTGAATCGATGCCGCCAGAAAGGCCAAGCAATACTGATTTAAATCCGTTCTTCTTTACGTAGTCGCGAAGCCCCACAACTAGCGCCTGCCAAATCTCTGCCTCAGTTTCTAACCTCGCAGCTGCTCCATGGTTGAGTTTGAGATAGCCGGAGATCACTTCCTCTGAGATCACGACATCGGGCTGACTTGTTGCTCTCTTCACGTCAAGATCGACAACCATGAGTCCATCGATAAATTGAGGAGCTCTGGCAATTAAATCTCCATTGGCTGAGACAACAATGCTGTCGCCATCAAAGACCAAATCATCTTGCCCTCCGGTCATATTCACATAGACAAGGGGCGCTGCGATCTCACGGGCACGGCGTTTAACAAGAGCCGCCCTCAGATCATCTTTATTGCGTTCAAAGGGGCTTCCATTGGGAACAAGCACTAGACCTGGAGTGCGGGCTGCAAGCTCTGAAACAGGACCTTGCTCGCGCCAGATATCTTCACAGATCGCAATGCCCACATCGACGCCATGGATGCGCACAACCAAGGATTGATCTCCGGGGGTGAAATTACGGAACTCATCAAAGACGCCGTAGTTGGGAAGATGATGCTTAATATATTTAGCCAAGATTTGGCCCTTGTAAATAATTGCCACTGCGTTTTGAGGACGGCGCTGAGCGCTCTCATCTAAGTACCCCACAACGATCGCCATGTCCCCGTAATCACGTAAATCTTCTGCAAGCTCTGCAAGAGCCGCCTTTGAAGCATCGCGAAATGTTTGGCGAAGAGCTAAATCTTCAACGGGGTAACCGGTGAGAACCATCTCGGGGAAAACTAAAATATGCGCACCGGCGCTCGCTGCTTTGACGGCATATTCCAAGATCAAATCAGCGTTGGTAGAAAGTGCGCCGACCGTGGGATTGATTTGGGCAAGACCTACCCGAATCTGCCCCATCGTCGCCTTGCTCATAACCCAACTCTATCGGGGCTCTATAAATGGGATAAACTAATTTTCACCAGATTCACTGCTTTGGCAGATGAATAAGCCGCGGACCATTTGGCCGCGAGCGCAAAGGAGTCGTCTATGTCTAACCACGCAAGCAATACGCCTGCCGCAAAAAAGCGCCGCACCACAATCTCAGATTTAGCAGAGATGAAAAAGCGCGGGCAGAAGTGGTCAATGATCACCTGCTATGAGCAGATGACTGCGAGCATCTTTGATGAGGCTGGCGTGCCAGTCCTGTTGGTCGGCGATAGCGCAGGTAATAACTTTTTAGGTCAAGAGAACACAATCCCGGTTACCTTGGATGAGATGCTGATGCTCTCCAAAGCAGTAGTACGCGGCTCTAGCCACGCTCTAGTTGTTGCAGACTTCCCCTTTGGCTCCTATGAAAAATCTCCCAAAAAAGCACTTGAAACGGGCATTCGTTTTTTTAAAGAGGCAAAGGTCGGAGCAGTAAAGCTTGAAGGTGGCAAAAAGATTGCCCCTCACATCAAAAAGCTAGTAGCTGCAGGTATCCCAGTAATGGGCCACCTAGGTCTTACGCCGCAATCGGTTCATGCTCTCGGCGGTTTTAAAGTCCAAGGTCGCGGGGATGATGGTGCGCGCATTATGAAAGATGCACGCGCTCTCCAAGATGCTGGTGTCTTCGCGCTAGTCCTTGAGTTAGTCCCAGCCGAACTTGCGACGGCAATAGCGGCAGAACTTGAAATTCCAGTTATTGGAATTGGCGCTGGTAATGGCACTGACGCCCAGGTTATTGTCTGGACAGATCTGATGGGCATGACAGAGAACCCTCCTAAGTTTGCTAAGGCTTACAAGGATCTTCGCGGTCAAATGACCCAAGGGATCACAGAGTGGATGAAGGATGTTTCAACCGGCCACTTTCCTGGCGCTGATCAGACTTTCCATTAATACAAGCACTGAGTGAAATAGGCTCTACCCGTGGCTAAATTTGCGGTGGACCTCTCCCCTTTAAGAAAGTATCCCGATCTTCGGGCGATATTTTTCTCTGGTCTAGTCACTCGCTTTGGCTCAGCCCTCACCCTTGTCGCAATGCCCTTTCAAATCAAAGAGCTCACCCATTCCTATATTGATGTCGGACTCATGGGAGCGATTGAAATCATCCCGCTGATTATTTTTGCTCTCTACGTCGGAGTCCTTGCAGATTCCGTGGACCGCAAGAAAATAATCTGGATATGCGAGGCTGCGGCTCTATTTATCTCGCTAGCTCTTTTTGGTAACTCTGTGATGAGCCACCCAAGTCTTCTTATTCTCTATATCGCTGCTGCACTTTTTTCTGCCGTCGATGGGCTCCAAAGTCCAAGCCTGGGTGCGATATTGCCCCGGATCGTCTCCCACGATGACCTGCCTGCCGCCAACTCTTTGATGCAACTTCGCTGGCAAGTAAGCGCCGTTATTGGGCCTTCACTTGCCGGGTTGATTATTGCCACGGCAGGAGTGAAAACGGCATACATCATTGATGTGGTTACCTACCTTGCATCACTTATTTTCATCCTTCGAATTAAACCCATTCCTCCAAGTGATAAAACAAATGAAGCCAATATCTCCAGCATGATTGCTGGCCTGAAATATGCCGCCTCCCGCAAAGATTTGATGGGTACATACCTGGTTGATTTATCTGCGATGTTCTTCGCTATGCCAAATGCCCTCTTTCCATTCTGGGCAGATGAGGTTCACTCCAGATGGGCGCTGGGGCTTTTCTATTCCGCCGGAATGCTCGGCTCCATAACCATCACCGCGACCAGTGGCTGGATGAAAACATTTACCCGCCATGGTTGGGCAATTACCTTGGCAGCAATGGGTTGGGGAATCAGTATTGCTCTGGCTGGAAGTACCAATTCCTTATGGGTCATCCTCTTCTTTTTGGCCATGGCAGGTGCATCTGACCAAGTCAGTGCGTTATGTCGGGGCGCAATCTGGAATCAATCCATTGCAGATGAATATCGGGGCAGATTGGCCGGTTTGGAACTACTTTCTTACTCAGTTGGACCACTTGGAGGGCAATTACGGGCAGGATCGGTAGCTGCAGTGACAACTTTGCGCACTTCTGTGGTCAGTGGAGGGCTCTTATGCGTCGGATTTATCGGTTTTTTTGCCGCAAAATTGCCAGAATTTCGTAAATACGATTCCAAAACTAATTACTTCGCAGTAATGCAACGAGAAAAAAAGCAAAACAGCACAAATAATTAAAAAAATAATGTTGCGACACGCACCCACTTTTTTGCCATAAATAGTGGAATATTTCTGTATTTACTGACACGCTTCTCCTTGAACAGGTTCGGTGACGGATCGAACCATTCTGATAGGAGAAGTAAATGGCTGCAGCTAAGAAAACTGCTCCAAAGCGTCGCCGTAAGAAGGCAGCTGCTAAGACAGCAGCTCCAAAGCGTCGTCGTAAGAAGGCTGCTACAGCAGCTCCAAAGAAGCGTCGCAAGAAGGCAGCTGCTAAGAAGGCAGCTCCAAAGCGTCGTCGTAAGAAGGCAGCTGCTAAGAAGGCAGCTCCAAAGCGTCGTCGTAAGAAGGCAGCTG
>DAIQAR010000006.1:6198-24689 GCA_036781605.1 Candidatus Nanopelagicaceae bacterium | reverse complement strand
AAGAAGGCAGCTGCTAAGAAGGCAGCTCCAAAGCGTCGTCGTAAGAAGGCAGCTGCTAAGACAGCAGCTCCAAAGCGCCGCCGTCGTAAGAAGGCAGCAGCGAAGTAACTCATCCCCATTAAAGGGCCCCGCTGCTGAAAAGTGGCGGGGCTTTTTACTTGCTACTTTTAGTTACAAAGAGCGTAAATTTAAATATCTTTTTCTGAAGCAAATTGCTCGCGCATCTTGGCGCTGACTCTTTCAAATATTCTTGCTAAATCCTCTTGGTCCTTAACTGTCAGGTGGTCAACAAAACGGGCGCGGATACTCTCCACATGATCAGGGGCCGCCTTCACAATTGCCTTCCAACCCTTCTCAGTCATGATGGCAAAAGAGCCTCGCTTATCAACCTTACAAACCTCTCGGCGAACCCACCCTGCCTTCTCCATCACTTTCATTCGATGAGAAAGCCTGGACTTAGAAATCATTGCGCACTCCGCTAATTCGCTCATGCGAATTTGGCGATCTGGAGCTTCACTTAAATGCACCAAGATTTCATAGTCCGACATAGATAAATCATGGGGCGACAAGTCCCCCTCCATTGCATCCCACAATCGACGTGATGCAACGATGTATGAACGCCAAGCTTTGAGCTCCCTGGGGCTTAGCCATCGGGGCGCTTTTTTCTTGGTCGTTTTGGTGGCCATAGATGAAGCCTAAGCCCATCTAGGAATAGTTGAAAGTTGAAATTCTTCCCCTTGCGTTAGGCTTATCGCATATGAAAAACAAGAGCGGTATAGACCTAAGCCATGTCCTCAGCGCAACCCGAGTGCAAGACGATCTTTATCGCCATGTGAACGGGGCATGGATCCAAAGCGCCACAATCCCCGATGACCGCGCCGCCGATGGTGCCTTTTACGCGCTGCGTGATCAGAGTGAGGCGCAGGTTCGCGCGATCATTGAAGAACTTGCTCAAGGGCAGGTAAAACCCGGAAGCAATGAGCAGAAGATTGGCGATCTCTACAAGTGCTTCATGGATGAGGCTCGCGCTGAAGAACTTGGCATCTCCCCTATCGAAGATGACCTGAGGAAAGCGCAATCCATCGCAACCGCCCAAGAACTTCTTGCCACCATGGGAGAGTTTGAATACAGAGGCAACGGCGGAATGTTCTATACCTACATAAATACCGATGACCATGACAGCGCCTCATACATCGCCTACATTGGCCAATCTGGTTTGAGTCTTCCTGATGAGGCCTACTACCGCGAAGATGAATATGCCTCGATCCGCGATGCACTTCTCGTTCATATCGAAAAAATGTTTGATCTTGCAAAAATTCCTGATGGAAAAAACCGTGCTCTTCGCATCCTTGAATTAGAGAGCGAACTTGCATCTCATCACTGGGACCAGGTGCGCGATCGAGATGCAGAGCTGACCTATAACAAACTTTCTCTGGCCGAGCTGAAGAAGATTTCATCTGGCTTTGATTGGGATCTGTGGATGGGGGCTAGTAAGACCCCTGCCAAGATTCTTGAAAACTCAATTGTTCGCCAGCCTTCATTTTTTACAGGCCTTGGCCAAATGCTCACGAACTTTGAGGCAGATAAGTGGCGCTCTTGGCTCACCTGGCACACCCTGTCTGGCGCGGCTCCATATTTAAATTCTGCGATCGTCAATCAAAATTTTTCGTTTTATGGAACGACTCTTTCTGGCACACCACAATTGCGCGAGCGCTGGAAGCGCGGAGTTGGTTTAGTTGAAGGGGCGCTCGGCGAGGCGGTGGGTGAGGTCTATGTATCTCGCCATTTCCCACCGGCTGCAAAAGCACGGATGGTGGAGTTGGTAAGTAATCTGATTGAGGCATACCGCGTTGATATCGCAGCCCTTGATTGGATGAGCGAGGAGACGAAGAAAAAGGCCTTCATCAAGCTGGATAAATTCACTCCCAAAATTGGCTATCCAGATAAGTGGCGCGACTACAGCAAACTTGAAATCACCCCAGATGATTTGATTGGCAATCTGGGCAACATTGCGATCTTTAGCCAGGAATACGAATTTGCAAAGATCGGCTCCCCGATCGACCGCCTTGAGTGGCATATGACCCCGCAAACCGTCAACGCTTATTACAACCCAGGTATGAATGAGATCGTCTTTCCTGCAGCAATCTTGCAGCCACCGTTCTTTGATTTAGAAGCAGATGACGCCGCTAACTACGGAGGCATTGGCGCAGTCATTGGCCATGAGATCGGCCACGGCTTTGATGATCAAGGATCCAAATATGACGGTGATGGAAACCTTGAAAACTGGTGGTCAGATAGTGATCGCAACGAGTTTGAAAAACGCACTAAAAAACTCATCGATCAGTACGAACAATTACACCCATCTGGCGCCCCTGAGGTTCACGTTAACGGGGCTTTAACTATTGGGGAAAACATAGGTGACCTAGGAGGCCTAACAATCGCTCATAAGGCCTATGAGCTCTCTTTAAAGGGCCAAGATGCGCCAGTTATTGATGGACTGAGCGGTTATCAACGCTTGTTTTATGGTTGGGCGCAGGTATGGCGCGGAAAGATGCGTCCGGAAGAAGTAAGAAGGCGCGTTGCTACTGATCCACACTCCCCTGATGAATTTAGATGTAACCAGGTAGTCAAAAACCTTGTGGAGTTCTACGAAGCTTTTGGAGTAAAAGAAGGCGATCAGCTCTACCTGGCAGAAAACGATCGCGTTCGAATCTGGTAACTATTCAGGGAAGTGACAGGCAACCTGACTGGCGCCCACCTGAAGTAGCTCTGGGGCAACGATTCTGCACTTGTCTTGAGCCTTCCAACAGCGAGTATTAAAGACGCAGCCACTTGGTGGGTTTGCTGGGCTTGGTAGATCTCCGGTCATGACTATGCGCTCGCGCTTTCGTTCAATCTCTGGATCTGGAATGGGCACAGCAGATAAGAGTGCCTTCGTGTAAGGATGATGAGGGCTTGCAAAGAGGGCCTCTGTTTGTGCGATCTCCATAATCTTGCCCAAATACATCACGATTACCCGATCAGAAATATGTTGAACGACTGATAAGTCATGGGCAATAAAGAGATATGACAAACCAAACTCATCTTGTAGATCATCGAGAAGATTTACTACCTGGGCTTGGATAGAAACATCTAGGGCAGAGACCGGCTCATCGGCGATGATCAATTTAGGGCGCAGGGCAAGTGCTCGGGCAATACCGATGCGCTGGCGCTGACCACCAGAGAACTCATGGGGAAAACGATTGATGTGTTCTGGGTTTAACCCAACGCGAGCAAGGAGATCCTGCACTTCTGCTTTCACACCTTTGGCAGGAGTAATGCCGTGAATTTCAAAGGGGGCGGCGATAATCTTTCCCACGGTGTGCTTTGGATTTAAAGATGCATACGGATCCTGAAAGATCATTTGAATCTGGGAACGAAGATGCTTGAGTTCTTTGGAATCTGCCTTTGCTACATCTTCACCTTCGTAAATAATTTGGCCCTCTGTTGGGTCATAGAGACGAACGATTGTGCGCCCAGCAGTTGTCTTGCCGCAGCCAGATTCCCCCACCAAGCCAACGGTTTCCCCGTGAGCAATTTCAAAATCAATTCCATCGACGGCTTTCACCGTAAATTTATTGCGCCCCATAATTCCACCAGAACTTGTGAAATGTTTCTTCAAACCCATGACCTTCAAGATCGGCTCAGACATCAGCCCACCTTCTTACTGGAAGAGATCTGTTGAACTTGAGCTGCCCCCAGATGACACCTTGCAAAATGATCCGGCATTTTCTCTTGAGTCTCCGGCCGGGTTGTTGCACATAAATTGCCGGGAACATGGCTGGCAAATTCACATCGGCTAGCAAAAGCGCACCCTGCAGGAAGGCCGATTAAAGATGGTGGTTGTCCATTAATAGTTTTAAGCCGGCTTCCGTGCTTCTCATCCACGCGCGGGATAGAGCCAAGTAAGCCCACAGTATATGGATGTGCTGGGCGATAGAAGATCTCATCGACAGCGCCTTGCTCAACTAAACGTCCTGCATACATTACGTTAATACGATCAGCCACCTCGGCAACGACGCCCATATCGTGGGTAATCAAAATGACTGCCGTATTAAATTCTCTCTGCATCTTTTGAATAAGAGCCAAGATCTCTGATTGAACGGTCACATCAAGTGCTGTAGTCGGTTCATCAGCAATGAGTAGCTTGGGGTTATTCACGAGTGACATGGCGATCATCACGCGCTGTCTCATACCCCCAGAAAATTGGTGAGGATATTCATCGATTCGCTTGTGAGGATCAGGGATACCAACCAAATCCAACATCTCAAGAGAGCGTTTGCGGGCATCTGCTTTAGATCCCTTGTTATGTAAAAGCCATGCTTCAGAGATCTGGTTATTGATTGTGTAATAAGGGTGAAGAGATGACATGGGATCTTGAAAGACCATCGCCATAGATTTCCCACGCATCTTGCGCACAGTCTCTTCATCAGAGGAGATCACATCAACCGGGCCAGATTCAAGATTGAAAACTACTTCACCGGAAATAACTGTCCTCTTGGGATTATGAAGGCCCATAATTGCCATACTCGAAACAGATTTACCAGAGCCAGATTCACCAACAATCGCAAGAGTCTGACCTAGGTCAACGCTGAAGGAAACATCATCAGTTGCCTGAACAAGTCCATCTTCAGTGGGAAATGCCACCGAAAGGTTTTTTACCTCAAGAAAAGGCTTCATCCGATTCGCACCCGTGGATCAAGGTAGGCATAAGCAATATCGACGATCAGGTTAAATACGATAATAAATGTTGCCGCAAACAAGGTGGTGCCGACTATGAGAGGCAGGTCAAAGTTTTGTAATACCGCCTTCAGTGAGATCTCTCCTAAACCAGGCAATTGATAAATCGTCTCGGTAATAATTGCTCCACCAAGAAGCCCTCCAAAATCAATACCTGCGTTTGTAAGAAGAGGAGCCAGTGACGTACGAAGGTTGTGCTTAACCAGCACCCGGCGGGGACTCACACCTTTAGCGCGAGCGGTACGAATGAAATCTTCACTTGATGTCTCAATGACATTGCTTCGAGTAAGACGCGTATAAACAGCGCTGAAAGTTAAAGCGAGGGTAATCCAAGGAAATATAAAGTTCTTAAAGAACCCAAATGGATCATTCCATGGCGAGACCCATTGACCTTGAGAAATCGGATCAATCCAATGCATCAGTAATGCGCCGATATAGACCAGAAGTCCTAAAACGAAGATGGGCATTGAGCTGCCGATCAGAACGAATGCAGTCGCACCCTTATCAATCCATGTGCCACGAAAGCGTGCGGCTAATACGCCCAGGCTCACACCCGAAACAAACCAGAGAATGAAGGCACCGATTGCAAGACTCAGCGTGAAGGGGAAAGCGTGAGCCATAACCGTTGTGACGCACTCGTTGTTTGGAAATGAGTAACCGAGTGAGGGCGCTGGGCATGTGAATCTTGCAGCCCCATCGCCATATGTGCGTCCGACAAATATGCCGAGAAAAAATCTCCACCACTGCTCATAGAGCGGCACATCTAACCCAAGCCGGTGTCTATTGCCATTGACCACCGCAGGGTTGCAGTGAATGCCGCAAGAGATGCGAGCCGGGTCAACTGGGAGCAATCCAAAGATGAGATAAACAACAATTGTCAGTAAGAACAAAAGGAGAAGGGTGTAAGCAATGCGCCGTGAAATGTACTTGAGCATGCTCTTCCCTTCTTAGATGGGTTCGTTGTAATACAGGGTGTGAGAGTACATGTAACAACTCTTTCAAAAAGGGGCGACTCGTATGAGCCACCCCTTTTAAAACGAAGCTAACTACGTAGGTGTTACTTCTTTACGTAGAGATTTGGGTATAGGAAAGATCCTTGAGGTAGCCAGTAATCGACTCCCCCGACCTTTGAACCCCATTGGAATTGCTGTACTTCAAAGACGATACCGAAGTTCCAGTATTGATCCATGGAGTATTGGGCAAGTGATTTCCACATCGCTGCCTGCTTTGCTCGGTTTGTCTCACCTTGCGCTGCAACGATCTTGGCCTTGTACGCAGCGTAACCTGGATCCGTGTAGTTCTGATTCAAGTTAAACCCGCCATCCTTCAAGAAGAAGTCAGGGATGTCAGTTGAAGCATTTGGCCAGTCAGCAGCCCAACCTGAACGAACAATGTCGTCTTCCTTTGCTGGATTCTGCGCATAAGACCAGTAACTACCTGTCGGAATGAAGTTGAATGTGATTTGAATACCAGCAGCATTAAGCGCTGACTTCAAAAGAACTGCATCTCTCTTATAAGCAGCGGTATCACCAAAGTCCATAACGATGCCGTTTTGAGTCACACGCTTATAGGTTGCAGGACAGCTTGTTGCTGCCTTTTGCATCAAAGAGTGGGCGTAGAAGAGGTTGCCTTCTGGCAAGAAGTTTGGATCATGGATATTTCCTGTAGTGGGCGCATAGTCAAGAGCCAAAAGTGGATCGATGACGTTATCGCCAAGCACTCCATAGAACTTCTCTCCGCCTCGTGCCTGAATGATTGCCGTCTCATTGGTAGCAAAGAAAATTGCTTTACGAATATCTAAACAATCAAGATGCCCGGGGGCAACATTCATTGAATAAACACGGGTATAAGGAGATGTCACATTCATTCCACGATTCTTTGTGGTCGCCCCACTAAAGAAAGTTGGAAGGTTTTGTGGCTGTAAATTGTCATAGTTAACCGCATTAGGAGTTTGGTCTCTAAGGAAAATCTGATCGCGCACATCTTCTGACACACCAAAACGCATCACGATCTGATCTGGATATGCATGACGAGTTGAGTCAGCTGCTTGGCTCCAATTTGGATTACGAACAAGAGTCAGGGCTGTACCGATCTTATTTGACGCAATCTTGTATGGACCTGTTGACAGCGGAGCGTTGTCGTACTTATCTCCTGTATCGGCTGATTGCTTAACTGGGCCCATTGCTGGGTATGCTCCAAAGTAATTGAAATCACCAACTGGCTTATTCAAATGAACAGTAAGTGTCTGCCCGTTACAGCTAACGGCCTTATCAAAATACGATTGACCGGTCTTCTTGTATGGTCCAGCATAAAGTGAATTTCCGCTTGAATCCTGTGGAATATCAAGATCTTGGATTGCATATGACGGACCATCCGTAATTACATCTGTTGCAAATACACGAGAGATTCCGTACTTCTCATCCGCACATGTAACAGGAGAGCCATCTGACCACTTGACGCCAGATTTCAAAGTCCATGACCAGGTCTTTCCACCTTGGGTAGGTGTACCAGTCGTTGTTGCCAAGTCTGGCTTGAGGGTGAATCCAGCATTACCTGGAACTGGTGCGTATGTCACCAAGTTTCGGAAAAGGTATGAATTCAGGAAAGCAATATCTTCACCTGTATACACGCGAGCTGGGTCAATGTGATTGAGCTGCGTCGCATTTGTAACGAAATACAAAGTTCCACCAGTTTGTGGTGTGCCTGTAGCAGCGTTTACAGCAGAGCCTGAAAGCGCCATTGATGTGGCAAATGTCAGTGCAGCAACAGATGCAACTACCTTACGGCGGCTTTTCAAGAAGTTATGGGCGGACATGTGTCCTCCTTCTTTATGTGAGGGACCAGCGCTGTGGAGACAGCGCTGGCTTAAGTGAACCAAAGATTATTCCTATTTGTCCGTTTTTACTAGACGGGCAGGGCGCTGGGAGAAGGGTGATCTAACGGTCAGATTTTGAATCAAGTGCGTCGCGAAGGCCATCACCAAAGAGATTGAGGGAGAGGACAACAATGACAACCATGACTGCAGGGATTGCAAGGTAGGCAGGATCTCGCTGCCAGAAGTTTTGAGCATCATCTAGTACTAAGCCCCACGTTGAACCAGGAGCCTGCACACCAACGCCTAAGAATGAATACACCGCTTCTGCAGCCAAATATCCAGGAAGCGAGATAGAGAGATAAATAATTGCTAGCGGCCACAGGTTTGGCAAAATCTCTTTAGTAATAATTCGCATATTTGAAGCGCCGAGTGATCTTGAGGCCAAGATAAATTCTTTTTCGCGAATACTTAAGACTTGCGATCTCACAACTCGAAAGAAGCTTGGCCAACTAAAGACAACAAGAATTAAGACCATCACGATAATGCGCGCGCCATTGTTCTTCGCCAGACCAAGGGATTCCACTCTTTGTGTCAATGGAAGGGCTAATGCAACAAACATAAATGTTGTTGGGAATGCAAGTAAGAAATCGCAGATACGACCAATGAAGTTGTCATATGCCCCACCAATAAGGCCAGCTGAAATTCCTAAAAATAAACCAACCGCAACAAAGGTAATGCTTGTAATGATTGCAATCGAAAATGAGATACGAGATCCGTATGTCAGAAGACCAAAGAGATCTCTGCCAACTTGTGGTTCCACTCCAAATGGATGGTGCCAACTCACCCCACCCCAAGCGCCCTTTGGCAACCCATCTGGGCCAATAGTCGTGGGATAAATTGTTGTGTTATCAACACCAAAAATCTTTGTGATCAGCGGAGCGCCAAAAGCTAAAACAATAAAAAAGATCGCAATACAGGCAGAAACTAGGGCAACTTTATTTCTCTTAAGCCTGCGCCAGGCAATTTGGCGTGGACTCCTTTGAGCAAATGAAGATGCCTCTGGAAGAACTTCAACAGCGCTCATAATGGTAGATAATAACCACATGAGCTCCTTTACATTCAAGGTCCACAAAGCACTAGGTGGTTCCCTCGGTAGAAGTGGCGAGATCTCTACACCTCACGGGGTTATCCAAACTCCGGCTTTTATCCCAGTTGGAACAAAAGCAACAGTGAAATCGGTTCTCCCTGAATCCATGAAAGATTTAGGAGCGCAGGCACTTCTAGCAAATGCCTATCACCTCTACTTGCAGCCTGGACCTGAACTTGTTGATGAAGCAGGCGGGCTCGGTTCATTTATGAATTGGCCGGGACCAACTTTTACAGACAGCGGTGGCTTTCAAGTTCTCTCACTCGGTGTGGGCTTTAAAAAAGTTATTGCTATGGATACCCAGACATTTCGCTCAGATGAAGTCATCGCAGATAACAAAGAACGACTAGCTCACGTGGATGACGACGGAGTAACTTTTAAATCCCATCTTGATGGCTCCATGCATCGATTCACTCCAGAAGTGTCTATGCAAGTTCAACATCAACTAGGTGCTGACATTATTTTTGCTTTTGATGAATGCACAACCCTTCATAACACCCGAAGCTATCAAGAGCGCTCTGTTGAGCGCACCCGCCTCTGGGCAAAGCGTTGTCTTGTTGAACATGGCAAACTCACCGCGAGTAGATCTCACCGTCCCTACCAAGCACTCTTTGGAGTTTTGCAGGGGGCTCAATATGAAGATCTGCGCCGCAAAGCTGCAAAAGATCTCGCTGCGCTCAACGAAGATGGAATCACCTTTGACGGATTCGGGTTGGGCGGGGCCCTTGATAAAGAAAAACTTGGAACCATTGTTGGTTGGCTATGTGAAGAACTCCCCCGAGATAAGCCGCGGCACTTGCTAGGTATTGGTGAACCAGATGATCTTTTCGTGGGGGTAGAAAATGGCGCAGATACATTTGACTGCGTCGCACCATCGCGTCAGGCACGCACAAGCGCCGTCATGACACAAGATGGCCGGGTAAACCTGACAAACAATAAATACCAGCGTCAGTTCTCCCCTATTGATGAAACATGCGATTGCTACACCTGCGCAAATTACACAGCCGCCTATGTCAGCCACCTTTTTAGATCAAAAGAAATGAGCGCAGCAACCCTTGCCACGATTCACAATGAGCGATTTATTGTGCGCTTAGTTGATCAGATGCGCACAGCTATCAATAGCGGTGATTTCTTTGACTTTAAAAAAGAGTTTTTAGGGCGCTTTTACGCAAATAAGTCTTAAGCGACCTGGAATGAGCGCTTAGAAAGACCCATCCAGTAACCATCAATTTGCGTTTGCGGAGCTACATCTGCTTTTGTTGCTGCTCCTAAGGTAATAAAAATTGGCGCAAAGTGTTCCACTGTTGGATGGGCATATGGCATTCCAGGAGCAAGTGCCTTGTAGTTCATAAGTTCATCAACAGCGCCGCGATCAAGCGCCTCTTTCGCCCAGAGATCAAATTCAACGCTCCAACCTGGAGGCGTAGCTTCAATTCGAAATTCGCGAATAAATGGCAGGCCATGAGTCAGAAATCCACTGCCAACAATGAGAACACCCTCTTCACGTAGGGGCGCAAGCTTTTGGCCTATGGCAAAAAGCTTCTCTGGGTCAAATGTTGGAATAGACATCTGCAATACCGGAATTTGTGCATCTGGATACATCTTTAAAAGAGGAACATACGCCCCATGGTCTAAACCACGATTGGGCTGATCTGTTACAGGTTCATTCATTAATGCCTTGACGCGCGCCGCAAGTTCTGGAGCCCCCGGTGCGTTGTATTGAAGGTTGTAAAACTTAGGATCAAAGCCACCGAAGTCATAGATGAGTGGCGTTCCTTGTGTTGTTGAACCAAGTGTGAGTGGCGCAGATTCCCAGTGCGCGCTGATAATGAGAATTGCTTTTGGCTTTTCTAGACGAGTTGCCCAATCTGCTAGCTCACCGCTCCAAATTGGATCATCCAGGAGCAGCGGGGCTCCATGGCCAATATAGAGGGCTGGCATCAGGGTCATAGGCAGATACTAGCAGATAGTTGAAGTTTCAACTACTTTTGGCAATGCGCTCACGCGCAACGCTCTGGCTCGGCGACTCTGAGCCCAGAACGTAACTCAAAAAGTTCAGTATCCGGGCGCACAGCCAACGCCAGATCGGGCTGACATTTTTAAGTCCCAAGATTTCACGTTGCCCAGGGGTGAGCGTGGAGACAGCAGCGTTGGCAAGTACTCTGTAGAAAATCAGGCTCACTCGTCCAAGTGGCGGTTTCATAATGAAACGCACAACCTCAAGAGTTTTCTCACTGCGTGCTAAATCATTTTTAAGAAACTCATCCATGGTTGCTTTGAGCTGGGCAACTGACTCTGGAGCTTTCTCTAGACCAAGTCCCTTTGCACTGCTACTCCACTCTTTGACATAGGCGTCAGCGCCCTTATCAACGGGATAACCAAACGCTAAATGCGATGTAAGAAAGGAGTCTGTAAATGCGCAGTGCACCCAGAGCAGATAACGAGGATCACTTGCCTGATAAGGCGAGGTTGCCCCTGACTTTGTTTGATACTGACCTTTGACATGCGCATGCATGGCATTAACTCTTGCCGCCTCTTTTGCAATTGCTGCATGGGAACCAAATGTTGTGATTGTGAGCCATCTAGATGTTCCAGCAAGCCGGCCTAGCGGATCTGTTTCAAACCTTGAATGCTGACTCACGCCAGTCAGCGCAGCGGGATGAGCCGCTTGAAGCAACAAAGCGCGCACACCGCCCACCAGTGTTGCGATACAGCCATGCACCTGCCAGACCGCGCTGCCTGGTCCATAAAGACCAACACCATCACCTAGAGCAATGAGTTCGACCCAATCAGGTCTTCCATCCGGGGAACCAGAGACAATCTCACGAAAGCGATTGGCTATGCGTGTTTTAATCACTCCACTAGATTAGTCCTATGACACATTCTCGCATCCCGCTAAATATTGGTATCCTCGGCGCAGCACGAATCGCTTCCAGGGCAATCATTTTTCCCGCACATGCCACAGAGCAGGTTCTCTATGCCGTTGCATCACGCGACCGCGCACGCGGTGAAGCATTTGCCAAACAATATGGCGTTGGAAAAGTCTATGACTCATACCAAGCAATCATTGATGACCCAGAAATCACAGCAATTTATAATCCGCTACCCAATAACGGCCACGCCCCTTGGAACATAAAGGCCCTTCAAGCGGGCAAACATGTCTTAAGTGAAAAGCCCGCGGCAAGCAATGCGGAGGAAGCTCGGCTTATTCAGAAAGTTGCAGAAGGTCAGAGCAAGGTTTACATGGAAGCTTTCCATTACTACTACCACCCAGTGATGCAACGAGTCCTTGAGATTATAAAGTCAGGTGAGATCGGTGAGCTGGTAAGCATCAATACAGCTCTCTATGGCACGATGCCAGATAAAACAGATTTACGTCTGCAATTTGATTTAGCAGGTGGATGCTTAATGGATATGGGTTGTTACTCAGTTCATTCCCAACGCATGGTCTCCCTCGCGCTCTTTGGCAAGGAACCAGAGGTAGTAAGCGCAAAAGCACGCCTGCATAAGCCAAATGTTGATGAAGCACTTGAAGTCACACTCAAGTATGCAAACGGTGCGACCGGTATCGCTGATAGTGATTTTGATACAGATCGATTTAGCGCGCCTATGACAATCCGCGGCACAAAGGGAACTATCGAGACTTACTCGTTTGTCGTCCCCAGTTGGGATGATCGCGTCGTTGTTAAAGTTGGCTCTTCTGAGCGAACAGAGAATCTAGGCACGATCTCTTCATATACCTATCAATTACAGGCATTCGCCGACGCCGTTGATTTTAAGAAGCCAATTGTCACCGATGCTGCTGATTCAACAGCAAATATGGAGATTATTGATCAGGCATATCTTGCAGCAGGTCTTGATATCAGACCTGCGATGAAGCTCTAATTACTAGCTACAAATTCTCTTCTTTGTAGTACTGCTTCCAGATTAATCGATGGATGGGGATACGCCTAGGCAAATTCTTTATGCCCGGGATAAGCGGCATAAAAATCAGTCCAGCCGATAACAAACCCATGATCACCATGATGTAGGCATCTGCATTCGCTCCGAATGGATGCTGATCTCCATTGTTAAATGGCGGAATTTGATACCAGAATGAATAGAGCCACAGCCATGCCTGGCCAGGATAACGACCCGTTTCATTCATCATTCCCCACGTATCACCCTGCAGGTGTGATGCAGTGCTCTGATCATTGAAATAATTTCCATCGCCCATAAACAAGGTTTGTTTAGTGTTATCAAACTGGAAATAGTTTCCTTGAGAGAGAAGTACTGCGTCTAATGAGCCGCTCTGGGCCATAGATAGCAAGCCGCTGATCAAAGCAGGTACGGGACCAAAATCTGCAGAGCCAGCAGAGATCTTGGCTAGATCTCCATTTGCTTTCGTGACTGCCTCGTCATACTTGGTTGCCCATGCTTGCTGCATCTTTGAATCAGCAGCGCTCCAAGTCTTAAGCGCTGCACTTACTTCTGGGGTATTTACTTGTGTGGAAAGCGGGGTGACAACGAAGTCATTTACAGAGTTAACTGGGTGGCTCACGCCAAATATCTTTGCAAGATGAAGTGGCCCAACATTTACTCCATCTGATGCCGTGTTATAGGGAGCTCCATATCCTGCTGATTCACTTGAGCCTGCAATCTCGTGAACTGCCGTCTGGTAAAAATCGGAAGGAGAAGTAACTGCCCATGATTTAAAGGTCAATTGCTTATCGTCTGGTGAACCAAAAAACAACGATGCAGCAATTGTGAGCAATGTAACGATTAGAAGAGCAATGGTTCCTTCTTTAATGATGTCATAGCGACGTGTCCGCCCCGCCCAAACCTGACTCTCTAATTCCCCGATTTTATATCTGCTCATTTACGTGCTCCTTGCGAAGTTTCTTTATTGCCAAATGCATCAATAGGAGGAACAACTCCTTTGGCTCGAACAAGTAAAACATGCAGAATTGTGAGAACTCCCAAGATGAGTGGCAAGAATGCAACGTGGAGTAAAAGCATCTGTCCTAGATTTGTAACGGTAAACCATGCTCCAACTCCAACAGAGTTAAATCCATCCTTTGCTTCAAAGGAAATCCACTGTGAGTCAAAGTTTGTTTGGACAAGATAGCCAGTAAATGCAGTTGCAATGGATGCAACAAACGCAATGCCGCCGGTCATCCATGTTGCCATACGGCGACCGCGCCATGCTGCCATCCAGAACTTACCCCAGAGGTGAATCACCATGAAGATGAAGAAGAACTGAACGCTCCAAAAATGGAGACTGTTAACAAAGTGTCCAACATTAGATAAGTGATACCAACTTGGCCCTTCAAAAGCTAGGACTAAACCTGAAGCGATAATTACGGCAAGAGCAGAAAGGGTCAGGACGCCAAACGTATAGATCCAACTCGAAACATATGCGGGCTGGGTATCTGGTAACAGCTTTTCAATCGGCAAGTTCCTCTGCCACGCGCCACGTAACTTCGCTGTCCAAAGAGGTTTATCGTTTTTACTCATTCTCTGTTGTTCCTCTCGCGTGGAAAAGGAAGAACCAAGGCAAGTGCAAAAAGAGCCAGCATCGACAGAATGATGAGCAAATTTGTAACCGAGATTTGAAGCCAACCCCAGTGCAAATAAACAGCCTTCAGATTCATAAAGTGTCCAAAAATTCCCATGTCTTGAAGGTATGACTCCTTCTGAGCCTGAGCCCGGGGTTCGGCGAGTGCTGGCACTCACTACCCCTCTTGTGAGCGCTAGCCCCAGTGCTACTCTTCTAAAGGAGAGGTGAAGACAATGATTACTGACATTACGGTTATGCAAAGGGAGTTAACTCCATTTGAGCACTTAGTTTTAGCCCTTGTGTGTGAAGGAAAATCTAATTCCGCCATCGCCTTTGAAACCTCGCACACCGAAAAAGTTGTTGAAAATACTGTAAGTCGATCGGCTCGCGCTTTTGGGATTACATCAGATGGCGACACAAATGTGCGTGTGCTGCTTGCTCTGGCCTACCGAACCAATTTTGGAGATAGCGCCTTTGATGACCTAAATGTGCCTTGCCACCATCTTCAAGAAGGGCCTGACGGCCGCAAGATCTGCACAAAGCACGTGGAATAAACTTCGCTCGGCTAGAATTCACTCATGCATCTACTCGAGATATTCCAAGCCTTAGTCCTAGCAATTCACGTAATCTGCGTTGCCGGAATTGTCCTCTTGCTTCTTATGCAAGCAGGCAAGAACCCCAAGAAGGTTCCCAATGGTTTAACCCACCTTGCTCTCACTGCGCTAGTTGCAGGTCTGGCTCTTGTGGGAATTAGAAGTGGTCTTCATCATGATGACGCTGCCAAATGGGCTTCCTACAACAACGCAACGGTTGCTTTCAAGCTCGTTGTTGTCATCGTCATTTTGGTTGTGGCATTTAGAAATGCCAAGAACGAGTCGATTACCAAGGGCACCTACTGGACTCTCTTGTTACTCACAGTAGCCAACATCGGCCTTGCCTCAAGCCTTAAGTAGAGATTTAAAGCAAAAAGCCCGCCGGGATTACCCTGGCGGGCTTTTTCTATTCTTAGTGTGTTACTTCCAAAGAGCGATATGCGCCTTTGAGATAACCCAACCGAAGTTATCAGCTGTGATTCCGTGACCCTTGTAAGCAAGGACGAAAAGTACAAGCGATGCTCCAGCGATTGACATATTCTTCATAAATGCTGTTTGAGAGTTCATCTTTGCTGTTGCGTCAGTTTCTTTCCAGAAATCGTGGAAGACAACGGCAGACAAGATACAGAAGGCGGCGATCAAAAGTGCGCCGAGATCTACATAGACTCCAAGTAGTACGTAGATTCCGCCAAGGAGGATCATTAGGCCTGAGAGAAGCACGCCAAGTTTTGCAGCAGGAAGCTTCTTGTACTTTGCATATCCTGTCATTGCTTCAACTTTTACAAAGTGGCTGACTCCGCCAGAGATAAAAATGATTGAGAACAAGATTCTTCCGATAAGTGCAATTGCGTTCATTATTTTCCTTTGACTATATGAGGCCGGGGAAAGCCTGTTGGTATTCGGTACTCATATTTTAGAC
The DNA here is from genome assembly GCA_036781605.1 of Candidatus Nanopelagicaceae bacterium. Classification (GTDB taxonomy): domain Bacteria; phylum Actinomycetota; class Actinomycetes; order Nanopelagicales; family Nanopelagicaceae; genus PALSA-747. Next base: position 8,897 of record DAIQAR010000006.1, on the reverse strand, counting down.
TGAACATTTGTTGAAAATTCAACTATTTATAACGTGTTTGCCCAATTTGCTTTAAATTCACCCTCTGCTCCCAAGTAAGAAGCCCCCTCTTGCAAGCATTTCGCAAAAGGGAGCTAATCCTCACGGAGAGGTGAGGCCTAAATGCATAGACCTATTCTTGTCTGCGTCCATGCCTGAACCCGAGCAGGGTAAGTAATAAGAAGAGAACTCCACCAAGGTATGCGACATAAGAGGCAACTTTCACAATCTGCCCGATCTGCCAAAATGCATATGCGTTTAAAAGCATTCCTCGAAGTGTTTCTCCCCTAAATAATGTTTGAACTTCTCCCGCTAAAGCGGCGTCGGTAGGCGCTGCCATCGAGGCGGCGCTTGCCTGTGAATATGTCATTCCTTTGCCAATGCCGCGGATATGAACAGCGATGTAATGATCGGCAAATACTTCAGCTTGTCGACCATTGATGACTTGCTCTCCCGCATACTTTGCAACAATTGCTTGATCTGCTGCAGGCAAACTCGTTAGTCCACCGCTACCAGCGGCGGGTAAAAAGATTTGTTGAGCTGAAAGTTGGGTCTTTACCTGATCATTTGTGAAGTTATAAGCCCAGGTCATGAGACCTCCAGCTACCAATAGCCCTACGGCTAGAAGTCCTCCAACTGAGCTCGCGATCTTGTCCAACGATTTACGATCAATGACTTTTGTCATTTTCTTATCCTCTCTCCGAATTAACGTGCAAGAGAAGTCTCCATCTTTGAGACGAGTTGACGAAGAAAAAGGCATGGGGTTAGCACTCAATGTTCTTATGCGAGAGATAGCACTATGAGCCACGCCACCATTTATTAATAGTGGTTAAAAACTATTAGCCCTCTGTTGGGTATTTAATTCCAATTTGCTTACGCAAGTTATCCATGACGCCCATAATCTCAACAGATTCCTTGAGGCTCATAATTGGGCTCTCCAGGAGTCCTTTATTGATGCACTCTTCAACATGAATCGCTTGATACTGCATTCCACGGCCTTGAATTTTATCTTCATAGCGGCGAACGACTTTATCCATTGAGTCATAGTGAGTAAATGATGTCTGGTTATAGAAGGGAGTATCGATCTCGATATGTCCCTTAGTGCCCATGACAGATGCAGTTACAGGACCTGCTGTGACCATAGAAGTATGAAGTAAGGCGCGCGCGCCACTCTTGTACTCAAATATAAGTGCCGAGACTTTATCTAGGTGCGTATCGGTAAGCGTTCCGCTTCCAATTGCTTTATCTGGAATTCCAAGTATTCGGGTGGCAAATGAAACAGGATAGATGCCCAGATCTAATAGAGCTCCCCCACCAAGTTCTGGAGCCCAGAGACGCGCAACGCGCTCAGGTGGCAGAAACTGAGTGTGATCGGCAATAACTGAATGAATTTCACCGAGTTCTCCCGCATTGATCACCTTAAAAATTTCAACCATAGAAGGAAGGAATCTTGTCCACATTGCTTCCATCACAAATACCTTCTTACGGGCTGCCGCTTCTGCAATTGCCTTCGCTTCGGTTTGAGTGATCGTAAATGGCTTTTCAAGCAATACATGCTTACCGGCTTCAATAGCTAGAAGTGCATCTCGTGCGTGCATAGTTTGTGGAGTGGAAACATAAACAACATCTACTTCAGGATCATTTACAAGTGCTTCATAGCCCTGGTGGCGATTGGCGATACCGAAGTTATCGGCAAATTCATTTGCTTTTGCTAGGTCTCGCGCTCCGACAGATTGAATGTGCAAACCTGCGATCTTAAAGTCAGCTGCAATGGTTGCAGCAATCTTTCCAGCACTTAAATATCCCCAGCGAAGTTTATTTGTCATGGGCATATGTTAGGCATACTTTTGGACAAACGCCAGAGCGCTCATTTCATAGATATCTTCAGGGCCATCTTGCTCATCAATCTGCTGACCAACATGGGTAAAGCCAAATTTCTCAATGAGATGAACTGATGGATGGTTATCTGGGCTGACTGTGTAACGCAAGATCTTGACGCCGGGTTCTTTGATTACCCAAGACCACATTGCTTTCAAAGCTTCAAACCCATAACCCTTGTTATGGAATTTGGCAGCAATTCCGAGTCCAATTTCGATCATTCCTTGCTCGTTAGGGGCTCCGTGAAAACTGATTGCTCCAATGATATTTCTGGAGTCCTTCTCAACAATCCAACGGACAAACCAAATGTTTAGCGAAGGGTCCTTTTTTACCTGAGGAACTCGCCAGTGAAGGGGGCCTGCATCATCCATTAAAACTCGGTAGGGGTTCGAAAAAGTCTTACTTGAATATACGGATTGATCCTCGGGATGTTCAAAGAGAGTTATGAGATCCGCTGCATCAATATGGTGCAATTCAAGACGGGAAGTTTGAATCACGGGCTGGTTCGAATCATTCTCTGGTAATACTTCTTTAATTCCTCGCTGGCAAGTTTCTTATCCCCCATCGCAACAAAACCAAGTTTTTCATAGGCCTTAATTGCCAGGAGATTATCTTCCATCACTCCTAGCCCCTGTTTGCTCCAGTCACGCACAGGTGCATGTTCATCGACATAATTAAACATTGCCCTCAAAGCACCTTTTCCTCTAGCTTCTGGGCTGACCCAGCATCCACCAATCCAGCACGTTGCCCCAAAATCACCATCGAGAACTTCAATCGACATCAATCCCACATCACTTCCAGGA
>DAIQAR010000006.1:0-6098 GCA_036781605.1 Candidatus Nanopelagicaceae bacterium | reverse complement strand
GGGGAAAGAGCCCTGGTATTTGGATCTGATTATTAAAGGCTAACTTTTAAAGATAAAGGTCTTTCACGATAATTTTAGACATCTGCATCATTGCTCCCATTGCATGTGACGCTTTCGCAGGATCTGGATCACCCAAAGCTTCACCTAACTGCTTAGGCACAATCTGCCAGGAAAGCCCATACCTGTCTTTGAGCCAGCCACATCGCCCCTCTTCACCACCTGCGCCTATGAAGGCATCCCAGTACTTATCAACTTCTTCCTGCCCATCAACAGTGACAAAAACTGAAAATGCCTCCGTAAACTTAAATTGCGGACCACCATTTAGAGCGATGTAGTTTTCACCTAATATTTCAAAGCTGACGGTGAAAGCTTTTCCATCTGGGCCCTTAGCCACGTGATGAATTGTGCTGCCTTCAAAGATTGATGTGTAGAGATTTGCGGCTTCCTCGGCTTGTCCATCAAACCAGAGCATATGGCTAATTGTTGGCATGAATTAAAGGTAACGAGATATGAGCTAAAGCGCCATTTTGGCTTTAATTAATTTTCGAATCTCTCCGACTAATAGCGGCTTATCAATTGGCATCTGAAGGGCCCCTTTGGTTGTCTTATATTTTTCTGAAATCTCTGGAAACTTTGAAATAACCGATCCGCTATAAGGGTAATACCCCACATGATTTTTGTGTGCCATCAACCCTGCGATAGGAACGCCATCAACTAAAAATGTCGGCATCGCATACTTTATTACCTCAGTTGCGCCCGGAATCTCTTTTAAGATCCTCTCCCGCATCTGAAGTAAGGTGCTGCGCTGAGGCTCTGGGGCGCTTTTGTAATACTTTGCCACGCTGGGTGGAAGCCGTTTCACGAATAAAGTATAAATAGAAAAAATGTAATTAAACTAGAGGTATGTATGCAGTCGTCTTTAAATCTACTCGCACTCCAGGTTCCAACGAGCTCTATGACCAGTGGTCGGAAATTACAGAAAAATTGGTTCGCCAAATCCCGGGCTTTATTGATTTTCACAGTCACCGAGACCCAGTGACGCGAAAGGGCGTAACCGTTGCGTACTTTGAAACTGAAGAAAGCGTCAAGCTTTGGAGAGATTTGCCCGAGCACCTTGAGGCTCAAAAGCTAGGACGAACAGATTTCTATGAAGATTATGAGGTCTTTGTTGCCAAAGTAGAGCGCCAATACTCGTGGAAGAAATAGCAAGAAAATCAAAGGAGATGCTTCCAGTTAGGCAGATATTTTGTACAATTTACCCATTCCACCTGCTCCGGCAGACACTTGCAAGGTGTTTCCCACAATTTGTGCATCGTTAAATTCGGATTGTTTTGTAATTGTTGATGCAGGAATAGTGGCCGTTACTTCCAAAGAACCAACCAGGGTTGGTTTTGCTTTACTGATGTTTGATGCAGATATTTCTAGCGAAGTCTTTGTGCCGCTCTCTTTAAGAGCAAAACTCTTGATGTTTATGTCTGCAGATTTAATTGAATCAGAAGTGAGATTGCTCGGTACATCTGCTAATGGAACAGAGGCGCTAATACCTGAAGCATTGGGCATCTCTCGCTGGACTTTTGAAGTGATTTGAGATGAAATATATTGTTGGACTCCAATTACCCCACCCAAGAGAACAAATACAGTTGCCGATGTTGCAATAGTTTTAATTTTCATTAGAGGAACTTATCTGCTCAAATTCTTCAAAAAGGTGACCACTGGTGTGAATACCCTGTGAATATAGAGAAGAAGAGTCGCCCTATAAGCCGGAGATGTCAAGCTTCTGACAATGTTCTTGGAGCTCTAGATTTCAATCCTATTCGGCCATACTGGCCGAGAACTGACTGGCATAAAGATCGAAGTAGAAGCCCTTTGCCTCCATTAATTCTTGATGTGTCCCTTGCTCGATGAGGGCGCCCTTATCCATCACCAAGATGACATCGGCATCACGAATTGTTGATAAGCGGTGCGCAATCACAAAGCTGGTCCGACCAGAACGTAATTTTGACATCGCATGCTGTACCAATACTTCGGTACGCGTATCCACTGATGAAGTCGCTTCGTCAAGAATCAAGATAGCAGGATCTGCCATAAAAGCACGAGCAATCGTCAAAAGCTGGCGTTCACCATTTGAAACCGAGGAATTATCATCAGTAAGTAGTGAATCAAAACCAAGAGGAAGCGCACGAATAAAGTGATCGATATTCGCAGCCGATGCTGCTTCAGCAACTTGATTCTCAGTTGGATTTGTTGAACCAAAGGCGATGTTCTCGCGCATTGATCCACTAAAGAGCCAAGTCTCTTGCAAGACCATTCCAAATTGTCGGCGAAGATCATCTCGGGTCATCATCTTCGTGTCGACACTATCAAGAGTGATGGTTCCACTGTCAATCTCATAGAAGCGCATGATCAGATTTACAAGTGTTGTCTTTCCGGCACCTGTTGGGCCGACGATTGCCACGGTCTGCCCCGGCTTTACGGTGAGGTTGAAGTTTTGAATCAGCGGTTGATCATGGACATATCGAAATGAAACATCCTTGAACACAACTTCGCCCTTAGCGCGATCCATCGGAATTGAAACTTTGCGATCAGCTTCTTCCTCACCTGCATCCAGTAACTCAAAAAGCCTCTCCGCTGAGGCAACCCCCGATTGCACTGTGTTCATCAAACCTGCGATCTGTGCCAGTGGCATACCGAACTGACGTGAGTACGAGATAAAAGCTTGAACATCACCAAGGCTCATTGAGCCTGTCGCGACGCGATAACCCCCGAGTACCGCGATAGCAACATATATAAGGTTAGAGACCAGTTGTGTAACTGGTTGGATGATTCCTGAAATAAATTGCGCCTTAAAGCTTGATTCATAGAGTTTCGAATTGAGGGATTTAAAATCTTTGATTGCTTGTTGGCGGCGACCAAATACTTTTACGAGAGCGTGGCCAGTATGTATTTCTTCAACATGGCCATTGAGTTTTCCGGTCCAATCCCATTGGGCCACGAATTCAACCTTTGAGTGTTTAGCGATCTTGACAGAAGCAAACATTGATAAGGGAATTGCGATTAGGCTGATGAGCGCGAGCTCTGGGCTAATCCAAACCATCATGATCAATACGGAGACAACAGTTAACACTGAGTTGAGAATCTGTGAAAGTCCCTGCTGCAGCGATGTTGCGATATTGTCTACATCGTTGGTGACACGGCTGAGCAAATCGCCGCGAGATTGGGTGTCAAAGTATTTGAGTGGAAGTCGCCCTATTTTTTCTTCAGCAAGTCGACGAAGACGGTAAACAGTGCGCTGGGTAACTCCGGCCATCAAATATGCCTGGACCCACATAAAAAGTGAAGAAACAACGTAGAGAACAATCGCGAGTATTAAGAAATGAGCAATCGAAGTGAAGTTAATGCCATGACCTGGAACCACTGAACTCTTCGCCAACATATCTGCTTGAGTAGTCTCACCCTTGGCGCGAAGACCTGCGACAACTTGATCCTTCGAAAGACCCAAAGGTAGCTTCTGTCCGATAAAGCCATTGAAGATTTCATTAGTAGCACGGCCGAGAATCTTTGGGCCGAATGCACCGATAGTTACTGATGATGTTATGAGAATAAGAACGGTGGCGAGCGTGTTGCGCTCCGGACGAAGCTCTGCCATTAAGCGACGAAGGGAACCCTTGAAATTCTTCGACTTTGCAGGAGCTGCACCCATCATGCCGCCCATTGGACCCCCGCGCATTGCGCCCGCCGCAGGACGTTGTTGGCTCATGATGCAGCGTCCTCTGGGCTGAGTTGAGATAATACAATTTCTTGATAGGTCTTACAGCTATTCATGAGATCACTGTGTGCGCCAATTCCGTCGATCTTGCCCTCGTTAAGAACAATAATTTGGTCTGCGCTCAAGATGGTTGACACACGCTGCGCGACAATGATGACCGTGGAATCCTTGGCGTGATCTTCCAGGGCCACACGCAACTTTGCATCAGTTGTGTAATCAAGTGCAGAGAAAGAATCATCAAGTAAATAAATTCGTGGATTCTTCACAATCGCGCGTGCAATCGATAGACGTTGACGCTGTCCACCAGAAAAGTTGGTCCCACCTTGAGCAACTCTGGATTGCAGCCCTTCAGCGAGCTCGCCGACAAAATCTTTTCCCTGTGCGATTTCAAGTGCGGTCCAGAGTTCTTCTTCTGTGGCAGCTTGATCACCGTACCGGAGGTTCTCGGCAATCGTGCCACCGAATAAGAAAGAACGCTGCGGAACAAGTCCGATCTCAGACCAGATTCCTTCAAGAGATTGATCTTTAACGTCGATGCCATCAAGCAAAACTCGACCGACAGTTGGGTCGATGAAGCGTGGAATTAAATTGAGAAGTGTGGTCTTACCGGAACCAGTCGAACCAACAATCGCTGTGACTTGGCCAGGGTGCGCTGTGAAGGAAATCTTTGCCAGAACGGGATGTTCGGCGCCTGGGTAACGATATTCAACAGATTCGAAAGTGAGGATACCTTTACGCTTCGCGGGAGTGATCGGATTAATTGCATCAGCAACGGATGAAGGAGTATCCAATACTTCTTTAATCCGCTCAGCCGAGGCAGATGCGCGTGGAATCATGAGTGACATCATCACAGCCATCATGACGCTCGAAAGAATTTGCATGATGTAGGTCAGAAATGCCATCAAATTACCGATCGGCATTGAGCCGGCATTTATAAGACGCCCGCCAAACCAGAGGACTGCAACGCTTGAAAGATTTAAAATCAACATCAGGGCAGGGAACATAATCGCAAATGTGCGAGTCACTTTAAGTTGAACATCCATGAGTTCATTATTGCTTGCTGCAAATCGAGCCTCTTCCTCGTGCGTCTTGACAAAGGCGCGGATCACTCGGATTCCCGCAATCTGTTCACGGAGAATTAAATTGATGCGATCAACTTTAAGTTGAGTGGTTCGAAAGAGTGGAACAACTCGACGAAGCAAGAAGAAGATCAAAAGGCTCATAATCGGAACCGTTACAAGCAAGAGAAGTGAGAGCTTGGCATTGGTGCGAACTGCCATGATCACAGCGCCGACACCTGTAATCGGAGCGCCGACCATCATGGTAAGTCCCATAAAGAGCACCATCTGCACTTGCTGCACGTCGTTGGTGTTTCGAGTAATCAACGATGGGGCGCCGAATTGATTGAGTTCACGCGCCGAGAATCCTTCAACAGTTGAAAAAACATCATCACGCATATCACGGCCAAAGGCCATTGATACCTTCGAGCTCAAGTATGCAAGCCATACGGAAGCGCCCATGATCAATGCCGAGCATGCCAACATAATCTGACCGATATGCCAGATGTAATGTATATCGCCTTTAGTTACACCATTGTTGATGAGGTCAGCGTTGAGGTTCGGTAGATAAAGGTTTGTAATGGTTTGAATCAGTAATAGTCCCGTGATGCCAATGACGGTTGTGCGGTATGGCGATAAGTATTTACGAAGTACTGCTGTTAACACCTATTCTCCTTACTATTTCGAAGTCGAGTATAGTCCTCAAAGATTTGTTTACTAAGCCAATCCGAAAATATGAAGAAATGTTCGATTGTGAGGTCTGTTTCTGCTTAGAAATGACTTTATGAGTGATAGTCCCAGTTAGGAATCAGAAATGAGACGTAGTGTGGTTGTACTCTAAAGATTCAGAGTTCAAAGTCAACCGGCGTTGAAAACTATTACAGAATTGAGATCGCTATGAGTACCGATGTTAAAGATAATGACACAACTTCACTTTGTATAATCTGTAAAAATAATCCTTGTATTTGCCGTAAAGAACTTCTGTGATAAGTAGGATTTTTGTTCTATCAACTCAAAGGACGCGCCATGGCAGATATCACGAATAAATCAGTAGTAGTAACAATTACTAGAGATGAAGCACGGGTTTGGGCCACAGGGATGGAGCGCAGAATGAATCCCACAAAGATCTTTGCCCACTTGCCCACCTTTTTGCCCACAAATATTCACAAATTTTGTTTAGGTTTTGAATGAACCTGTAATGAAAAAGTGACCATCTCCGCGCGGGAAATGGCCGCTAATCACTAATTTAAAGAAGAGTCGCCCTATAAGCCGGA
>DAIQAR010000005.1:44788-45995 GCA_036781605.1 Candidatus Nanopelagicaceae bacterium | reverse complement strand
TGTCCGTTATAACCAAGATAGGCAAGAGCGGCGCTTGAAATTGCAACAGTGCCAGCTGCTCCTCCATCGACATTATCGAAGAAGTTAATGGAGTTACAGATACCAACAATCCAGACCAGCGTGATCAGACCATCTAGCCACGTAGTTCCCGTGGGAGAGCCCACGGTATCTGTCACAATGAGAAGTATTGCTGTGAAGATTCCAGCGATTGTCTGCACAATAAACCGTGGAGCAGGCGAGAGAGTTCTAATATCATCCCAAAGGCCAATAAGCCCAAGAACTAATGCAGGGGCAAGCGCGCTTGTCTCTAGCCAGAAATTCTTTGCAGTGAATTCTTTAACAAAGAGGGCGGCGTAGGAGACTGCGATAACGCCGATAATGATCGCGAGGCCACCAAGATAAGGGACAGGCTCTGTGTGGGATTTGTGAGCCATATTAGGAGCGTCATATATCTCTTTACTGATTGCATACCTTCGCATCAAAGGGGTAAGGGCGCCTACGATGACAAAGGAGGCGACTGAAAGCGCAAAGTACTGCCAGATAAATATCTGCATAAATCAGTTAAGCAATCTCAGGATTTGCTCCGGGGACAGTTTTAAGAAGAGCTTTTACTTCAGATTCTTTATATCGGCGGTGCCCGCCGAGAGTTCTAATGCTTGTGAGCTTTCCTGCCTTTGCCCACCGGGTCACTGTCTTTGGATCCACACGAAAGAGAGCAGCGACTTCTGAGGGGGTTAATAGAACTTCTTGTTCACTCATTGTCTTCTCTCCGATACTTTCAAAAAGCGAAATGTCCGCTTCGTGGTGATATGGGAGAAGTATCACCTGTCTATGCGCTTGGAAGCAATAGCCGATGGGGATTTTCCTATCTCGCCAGCCTTGTTCGCATTCAACAATCAGCCCGAAGAATCTAGCTCTGGGTCCCATGATCACCTTGTGGGCATCGAGCACCACTTCTGAGTTATTGGAGAGGATGCACATTGAAATATCTTTTTGAAACATTTCTCGTTTGCCACTTTTCAAATGCCGTGATCTACTCATTAGACATATTTAGTCGATGAGTTAGTGAGGCAAGAAAAATGACCGATAAAGCCAAGAAGCGTAAATACACAATAGGCGAGGATGTTGATTTGGACGAAACTATTGTGATCTTAAAAAGTGGCGAAAGATTGACTAACGAACTTGCTCAAAAGCTTTCAGAGGATGC
>DAIQAR010000005.1:12219-44688 GCA_036781605.1 Candidatus Nanopelagicaceae bacterium | reverse complement strand
TAAAAAGTGGCGAAAGATTGACTAACGAACTTGCTCAAAAGCTTTCAGAGGATGCAATCTCAAAAGTAACTAGCCCTGGGGAAAAACCGCTGTCTTGACTTGAAGTAGAATGTGTGTACAATTTCCGTACAGGAGGAAAGATGACAACCAAACAAGCAAATAAGTCTGAACGGTTAGATCTACGTCTGAGCGCTGCCCAACGCGCGGTACTGGCTTCTGCCGCTTCACTCAAACAGCAATCCTTAACTGAATTTGTTCTTACCTCAACTTTAGAAGCTGCAGAAAATGCTATTTTAGATCAAAGTCTATTTATGCTTGATAAGAAATCATTTGAGAGATTTGAGAAGGCGCTCAATGAACCGGCGAAAGTAAACAAAAAACTTCTAGCGCTACTTTCTGAACCGTCTCCTTGGGAGTGAAATACAGCCCTCCTCAACGAATTACGCCCGATTTAAGTTTTTCGGACTTTGATTGTGGAAATGAGTCACTCAATACTTGGCTAAGCAAATATGCACTCCAAGCAGACCAAGCCGGCAGTTCAATTACTTATCTTCTCTATTCCAGCACATCAAAGCTTGCTGGGTATTATTCAATCTCAACTGGCTCTGTTGCATATGATGTTGTGACACCACGCATTCAAAAGGGCTTAGGGCGCTACCCCGTTCCGGTTGTAGTTCTGACCAGACTTGCTGTTGATCAATCATTACAGGGACAAGGGCTCGGCAAGGCACTAATCAAGGACTGCGTCATAAGAACTATTAAACTTTCTGAATTAATAGGGATACGCGCCCTCATTGCTCATGCCGTAGACAAATCAGCGGTTCAGTTTTACTCACAATGTGGTTTTGAGGAATCCCCTGTCGGGTCTCAGCAACTAATGATTCTTCTTAAGGATGCTAAGAAAACGCTTAGCTGATTCTTTATCCTTCAAGAAACCAACTTCACATCGCTTGTTCAATAGCAGCAACCTTGCGCCAGCGTGAGACAAGGCGTTCATAACCCTGTCCTGCCATGGCTCCGTCGCCGCTTGCCAGCCCGCCAAGCGAGGACTGGATATCTTCTATCGAAGTGTCATCTTCAAGGCCGCTAAGGCCTTCATCTTGCAAGATCTTCTCAAGGTAGCCCGCAAGGCCGCCGTAATCTAATTCAACGATCGACTCTGGGTGAAAGAGATTCATCCATTCAAGAAGATCTGCGATCTCCTCTTCGATCGGTCCATTTCCAAATGCACTCACAACCGCTTGATGGGTGAACATGCAACGCTTCTTAGCGTTTGCAATCATCGCCCTTGAAACAACAAAAGGACCATCTTCTGTTAAACCACGAATGCGCTCTGAGGGTTCAAAGAGTGAGAACCAGCGGGGAGGAATCATCCATGTGTCAGAGAGGATATGCGGGACTTTGTCTTCAATCACTTCACTATTGATCGCAATAGCCTCTTCAATATTGGGAGGAATAAAGAACTTCACAACAGGAGCAGGAAGTGTCTCTTTGAAAGAACCAAGAGCGGCCCAGCAGCGAGCGGCTGTCGACCAAGGGCAGACATATCTTTTGCCATCTAGTTCAAGGATGTGGGCGCCATCTAGACCGAGCGCCGGAGGCTCGCTGACAATAATTCTTCGAAGCGCTCTGTATTGCTCTTCATAACCGGTGGAGGCGGTAATCGGAATTGCATTCCAGCGCAGTTGCTCAGCCGGATCGAATGAATCTATGGGTTCATAGACTCGAAGGGATGCAACATAAGGGGTAGGGCGCATAATGAAATATTAGTCGGCGGTGATTACGCGCGCTGCGCGTAATCATCTGCATAGGGATCATCATCTTGCTCATTTTTCGCAGGAGTGACCTCACCATGTAATTCTTTTGCTAAGCGCTCTAGATCCATATCAGGACCAGAATATTTAAGATCTCGCGCAACCCGAGTTGCTTTTGCTTTTTGTCGGCCACGACCCATGAGGGTGACCTCCTTACTTAGCTCACGTGTGTATCTGTCAGGTTGGGAAGTTTATCAAGTTATGCCCTGCGGTATTCACCGCGTAATTCTGAGCCTAACTCGCCCTTTCTACGCTCAATAACACCGCAGACCCAGCCTTTCATTCCCCGAGCAGCAAGGCTTGTGAGGGTCAGATCAGCGCTCTGGCTATCTACGATCGCCACCATTCCAACTCCAACATTCCAGGTCTTCTCCATATCCACTTGGCTCACAGAGCCAACCTTGGCCAGATATGACATCTCTAGCGGGACTGACCAGGTGCTGCGGTCAAAGGTTGCTTGAAGCTGCCTTGGAATTACGCGAGCGGTGTTGGAAGCAAGGCCCCCGCCGGTGATGTGAGCGAAAGCGTGCACGCGCTCTTTCATTCCTTTAATCAACGCTAAACAATCAAGAGAGTAAATCTCCGTCGGTGTTAGCAGCTGCTCGCCAATGGTCTTTCCAAATTCAGCGCTGTGAGCTGCAAGATCAATCTTGGCGTTCTTAATGATATGCCTGACAAGTGAGTAACCATTTGCATGAAGACCCGATGCTGGCATCGCGATAATGACATCACCTTCTTTAATCTTTTCCTCTCCTAGCAAGTTTTTCTGATCAACAGCTCCAGTTGCCGCTCCTGCAATATCAAACTCATCTTCGCCAAGTAGCCCAGGGTGTTCTGCTGTCTCACCGCCTACTAACGCGGCTCCTGCCTTCTTGCAGCCGATAGCAATGCCAGAGACGATAGATGCAATGCGATCTGGAAATACTTTGCCAACGGCGATGTAGTCGGTCATAAAGAGCGGTTCTGCTCCGCAAACAACGAGATCATCAACCACCATCGCGACTAGATCTTCACCGATGGTGTCATATTTGCCGAGAATTCTTGCGATCTCAGTTTTTGTGCCCACGCCATCTGTTGATGTTGCAAGAAGAGGCTTATCAAACTTTTTGAGCGCGCTGACATCAAAGAGCCCTGCAAAGCCGCCGATATCTCCAACAACTTCAGCTCTGCGAGATTTAGCAAGATGTTCTTTCATGAGCGTCACTGCGCGCTCACCAGCTTCTATATCTACTCCAGCAGCCTCATATGTACTCATTATTCGCTTCTATTCACAACTTCAAGAAGATTCTTGCCAGCAGATATATCTGCAGGAATATCAATGGGATATTGCCCAGTGAAGCATGCTGTGCAGAGCTTGTCTGAAGTGATTGTTGTTGCTTCGATGAGTCCTTCCAATGACACATAACCAAGAGAGTCAGCCCCAATAGAACGACGAGTCTCTTCTACCTCTAAGCCTGCAGCAATCAATTCAGCACGGGATGCAAAATCAATACCGTAGTAACACGGCCACTTCACAGGAGGAGAAGAGATGCGCACATGAATTTCAAGCGCGCCAGCTTCCCGAAGCATACGAATGAGCGCTCTTTGTGTATTTCCGCGCACAATCGAATCATCAACAACAACGATGCGCTTGCCTTCGATGATCTCTTTGAGGGGATTGAGCTTGAGGCGAATACCCAGTTGTCTGATTGTTTGTGAAGGTTGAATAAAAGTACGACCAACGTATGAGTTCTTTACTAGTCCTGCGCCATAAGGAATTCCAGATGCACGGGCATATCCAACTGCTGCTGGTGTGCCAGATTCTGGAACAGGGATAACAAGATCAGCAATTGCTGGGCTTTCCTTTGCTAGCTGCTCTCCAAGTGCCACGCGAGTTGCGTGCACATTACGGCCTGCAATGGATGTATCTGGGCGAGCAAGATAAACATATTCAAAGATGCAGCCCTTAGGTTCAGGAGTTGCCCACATTGTTGAACGAAGACCGTTTGCATCAATAGCAATAAATTCTCCGCACTCAACTTCGCGCACAAAAGAAGCACCAACGATATCAAGAGCAGCAGATTCAGAGGCAACAACCCAGCCGCTCTCTAACTTTCCAATAACTAGAGGACGAACACCATTTCTATCTCTTGCGGCATAAAGCGTTCCCTCATCCATAAAGACAAGTGAGAATGCACCTTTAAGCATAGGAAGGACTGCAAGCGCGCTTGATTCAAAGTTCTTTCCCTCTTGAGCAGCAATAAGCGCAGTCATGATCTCTGTGTCCGTTGTCGCTCCCATCTCATGAGAATCAGTAGATGGAGCAAGTTTGGAGAGAGATTCAGCAAGATCACCTGTGTTTGTCAGATTTCCATTGTGAGCAAGAGCAATAGAGCCATGATCTGTTGAGCGCAGCGTTGGCTGGGCATTTGCCCAGACAGATGATCCTGTTGTGCTGTAACGACAGTGACCAATGGCGATATCGCCTTTAAGAGTTGCTAAATCATTTTCTGTGAAGATCTGAGAGACAAGACCCATATCTTTAAAGACAACGATGCGCTTTCCATCACTTGTGGCAATTCCTGCAGATTCTTGTCCGCGGTGTTGAAGGGCATAAAGACCATAAAAAGTTAACTTTGCTACTTCTTCTCCGGGCGCCCAGACACCGAAGACGCCACATTCATCTTGCGCATGTGCCTCTTCGCTAAATAACTCGTGTGTGAGTTTTCCGTCAGGTCTGCGCGTCACTCTGTCATCCTAATTGTCCCGGCCGCCGCTTGAAACACCGAAGATAAATCGGCGCGCTCACCGCTGGCTTGTATGGCGCCATCGTGCACGCCTTGCTCCCATGTGAGTGATCCATCGATCAGATCAAAGAGCGTATCTGCGTTCATCTCCACAACATTGGGTGGTGTTCCCCGGGTGTGCTTTGGACCGTTCACACATTGGATTGCAGCAAAGGGTGGAATTCGAAGTTCTACTGATTTTCCTGGAGCGATCATGCTGATCTGCTCCAGTATCGCTTTTACTTGAGCGAGAACGAGCGGATCACGGGCCATCATTTATCCAAAGAGCTTCGGAAGAGTCTCGGTGTGTGCTGTGCGAAGCTCAGCAAGAGGAATTGTCATCTCATTTACTTTAAGTGAGTCTCCACCTGTTGTTCCAAGCTTAAAGATTGGAATATCAAACTTTGCAACAAGAGCGTTGAGTGCATCAGCATTCTTAGGATCAATCGTGATGAGAACCCGTCCTGGTGTTTCAACAAAGAGAAGAAGTGATTCATATCCTGGAGGCGATGAGATTGTGGCGCCGATGCTGCGCGGCAACATCGCTTCAGTAATTGCTGCTGCAAAGCCGCCATCAGAGAGATCATGAGCGCTTTCAAAGATGCTCTGTCCCTCGAGGAGCAGATTAATTAAGCGCACTTGCCCAGCAACATCAGGAGTTGGCGCGCTATCGCCCATTTGGCCATGCAAGTATGCCCACTCAGAACCACTCCAATTAAAATCCGTTGCTCCAAGTTGATAGATCTCAAGTCCGTCTGCATTAAATGCTGATTTGGTGCGCTTTGTGACATCTTGGATAACACCAAGAACTCCGATAACCGGTGTTGGCAAGATTGCAACTGAACCTGTCTGGTTATAGAAAGAAACGTTTCCTCCTGTAACAGGAAGCCCCATCTCCAAACAAATATCGGCAAGACCGCGAACAGTCTCAGCAAATTGCCACATCACTCCTGGATCTTCAGGAGAGCCAAAGTTTAAGCAATTTGTCACAGCAAGAGGCTTTGCCCCTGTTGTTGCAATATTTCTACATGATTCAAGAAGCGCAAGCTTTACACCGTCATAAGGATTTAGATATGACCAGCGGGCATTAGCGTCTGTGGAAACTGCAACACCAAGGTTTGTCTTCTCATCAATGCGGATCATTCCTGAATCTTCAGGTTGTGTGAGTACCGAGTTACCTTGAACATAACGATCGTATTGATCTGTTACCCATGACTTATCTGCAATATTGGGAGAACTTATAAGTTTGAGGAAGGCTGCCTTAATTTCTTGTGGATCAGTTGGTAGAGGAACTTCAGCTGGCTTAAGAGTTTTAAAGTAATCAGGCTTTGCCATTGGGCGCTCATACACAGGGCCATCATGGGCAACGGTGCGAGGAGGAACATCAACGATTAATTCTCCATTAAAAGTAATATGCAGATGATCACCATCTGTTACTTGTCCTATAACTGTGGCTGTGACATCCCACTTACGACAGATTCTCATGAAGTGATCAAGCTTGGAAGGTTCAATGATCGCGCACATACGCTCTTGAGATTCAGACATCAAGATCTCTTCAGGAGAAAGTGAAGGATCGCGCAGAGGAACTTTCTCTAATTGAATTGCCATTCCGCCAGAACCAGCAGATGCAAGCTCACTTGTTGCGCAAGATAGCCCCGCGCCACCAAGATCTTGAATACCTACAACAAGGTCGGCCGCAAAGATTTCTAGTGAGCATTCGATCAATACTTTTTCAGCAAATGGATCTCCTACTTGAACAGAAGGTCTTTTCGCTGCTTTACCTGTGGCAAAAGTTTCAGATGCTAGTACTGAAACACCGCCAATTCCATCGCCGCCTGTCTTTGCGCCAAAGAGCACTACAAGATTGCCAACACCGTGCGCTGTTGCAAGCTTGATATCTTCATGTTTCATGACACCTACACAAAGAGCATTAACCAATGGATTGCCAGCATAAGTTTCATCAAAGACAACTTCACCGCCAATATTTGGCAGGCCCAAACAATTTCCATATCCACCCACGCCAGCAACGATTCCTGGAAGAACGCGGCGTGTATCTGGGGCATCTGCAGGGCCAAAACGAAGTGGGTCCATCACTGCAATAGGACGCGCGCCCATAGTCAAGATGTCGCGAACAATGCCGCCTACTCCTGTTGCTGCGCCTTGATAGGGCTCAACAAAAGAAGGGTGGTTATGTGATTCAATTTTAAAAGTAACTGCGTAGTTCTGTCCGATATCAACAACACCCGCGTTCTCACCAATACCAACAAGGAGCGCATCAGACTTCACTGCTTTTTCGCCAAATTGCTTTAGGTGAACCTTTGATGACTTATAGGAACAGTGCTCAGACCACATCACTGAATACATCGCAAGCTCAGCCCCTGTTGGGCGGCGCTTTAATATCTCTTGAATACGTTGGTATTCATCAACTTTCAGCCCAAGTTCTTTCCATGGCATCTTCTGATCTGGAGTTGATGCTGCGTGTGAAACGGTATCTAGCGCCATTAGCGACCAACCAAAGAATGAAGCGCAGATGTAAAGAACTTAAGTCCATCTGTACTTGGTCCGGTTAAAGATTCAATTGCTTGCTCTGGATGGGGCATGACACCCACAACGTTTCCTTTGGCATTACTAATGCCTGCAATATCGTTCTTTGATCCGTTTGGGTTTTTATCCGCGTAGCGAAGAACAATGCGACCTTCAGATTCTAACTCGGCGAGAGTTTCATTTGATGCTTGGAATGATCCCTCGCCATTTTTGATAGGAATAACAATCCGATCGCCTTTGCTGTATTCAGAAGTCCATGGCGTATTTGTGTTCTCAACTGTCAGAGCTTGATCTGTGCAGACAAAGTGAAGATTCTGGTTGCGAGTGAGCGCGCCTGGCAATAAATGCGATTCGCACAAGATTTGGAAGCCATTACAGATTCCCAGAACAGGAAAACCATGTTCTGCGGCTGTAATGATTGAAGACATGATGGGGGCAAAGCGGGAAATCGCTCCGCAGCGAAGATAATCACCATAAGAAAAGCCGCCAGGAAGAACTACTGCTTGAACTTCTTTTAAGTCATCTGAGGCGTGAAATAAAGGAACTGGCGTTCCGCCTGCAAGGCGCACAGCGCGCAAGGCGGATGAATCATCTAATGAACCAGGAAAAGTAACGACTCCTATGCGCATTAATTAATTACTTTCACGGCATAAGTTTCAATAACAGGGTTGGATAAAAGCGTTTCAGCAGCTTTTTCAACTTCAGCAAGCTGAGCGGGGGTAGGAGTTCCTTCTACTTCGATTTCAAAGCGCTTTCCTTGACGAACTGACTGTGCAAAGGTGAAACCAAGACGAGGAAGAGCAGATGCAATTGCTTGACCTTGCGGATCTAGGATCTCAGGCTTGAGCATTACCTCAACAACGATGATTGCCATTAAATCTTCCTTCCAGTGAGCAGCGTGTATGCCGCGCTATAACGTTCGTACGTCTTTTCTACTACTTCACGAGGAAGTTCTGGTGGAGTGCTCTTTTTATCCCATCCTGATTGCAACAACCAATCACGAACGTATTGTTTATCAAAGGAGGGTTGAGCGCCACCGGGTTTCCAAGTATCTGCAGACCAAAAACGTGAAGAGTCTGGGGTCAAGGCCTCATCGCCTAACGTGATCTTACCTTGAGCGTCGCGCCCAAACTCGAATTTGGTGTCAGCCAGAATAATCCCGCGCGTGGCTGCGTAGTCGTGAGCTTTTGTATAGAGAGCCAATGTGAGATCTCTGAGTACCTTCGCATCAGCCAGGCCAATCACTTCTGCCGCTTTGTCAAAAGAAATATTTATATCGTGATCGCCTACATCAGCTTTAGTTGCAGGGGTAAAGATTGCTTCTTCTAACTTTGAACCATCAAGAAGGCCCGCGCTTAAAGAAATTCCTGTAACAGATTGTGATTGCTTGTATTCACTCCAGCCAGAACCTGTGAGATACCCACGGGCAACACATTCGATAGGAAACATCTCTAGCGGCTTCACAATCACGCCACGCCCAGCAAACTCCTCTGGAACATCGGTGCTAATCAGGTGATTGGGAACGAGATCACTCATCATCTCAAACCAGAAAAGGCTTAGCTGTGTGAGAAGTTTTCCTTTTCCAGGAATTTCTGTGGGCAAGATGTAATCAAAAGCCGAGATGCGATCAGAGGCAACTAGAAGCAGTTCGCCTTTTTCATTTGTATAAAGTTCGCGAACTTTTCCGCTGCGAAGGTGCGTCCACATAGCGCTGCGCGGGGTTAACGAATTGCCCCTGGGCGATACTTCGCCGCAGTGGGGTGTGCTTTGGTAATCGCTTCGATGCGATGGATAACTCTGGTTGTTTGTGCGCGTGCATCTCCTGTGAATTCAAGAGGAGAGGCAAGGAGTGCATCTAGCGCTTTGCGATCAAGTGGAAGACGCGCGTCATCTGCGAGCGCTTGAATCATCGTGTTTGGCTTTCCTTCGCGGATTGCCAGCGCCGCTGCAACTGCATGTTCCTTGATCACTTCATGGGCGATCTCTCGTCCAACGCCTGCTTTCACTGATGCAACTAAAATCTTTGTTGATGCAAGGAATGGCAAGAAACGTTCAAGTTCAGCTGCAATAACTTGCGGGAATGCGCCAAATTCAAAGAGCACAGTCATAAATGTTTCAAGAAGACCATCCAGAGCATAGAAAGCATCAGGAAGTGCGATTCTGCGAACTACGCTGCATGAGACATCGCCTTCATTCCATTGATCTCCGCTGAGTTCTCCGACCATAGAGGCATACCCGCGCAGAACTACTGCTAAGCCATTGACGCGCTCACATGAGCGTGTATTCATCTTATGCGGCATTGCACTTGAGCCCACTTGTCCGGCTTTAAATCCTTCTGTGACAAGTTCTGCTCCTGCCATCAAACGAATGCTTGTTGCAAACGAAGAAGGACCAGCAGCAAGTTGCACAAGGCTTGTGACTACATCAAAATCAAATGAGCGTGGATAAATCTGCCCGGTGCTATCTAGAACTCTGGAGAAACCAAGGTGCTTTGCAATCTGCTCCTCTAGCTTCTGATGGTTCTTCTCTGATCCAAGGAGATCAACTGAGTCCTGCGCGCTTCCCACAGGGCCTTTAATGCCTCGCATGGGGTATCTGGCAATCAAGTTCTCTAAACGCTCATAAGCAAAGAGCAACTCTTCAGCAGCAGATGCAAAGCGCTTACCAAGTGTGGTGACTTGAGCCGCAACGTTATGTGAACGACCGGCAATTGGTTGGTCAATATATTGCGCTGCGCGCTCGGCAAGCATCGCAAGAGTTGCAACTACGCGATCTTGAATAAGAAGCATGCCTTCTCTTACCTGCATTGCTTCAACGTTCTCAGTTAAGTCTCGTGATGTCATTCCTGCGTGAATCGCTTCGTGTCCAGCCAAAGCATTAAATTCTTCGATCCGCGCTTTCACATCATGGCGAGTTTTTTGTTCGCGCGTGTCAATGGATGCAAGATCAACCTTCTCGATCACCTTCTCGTAATCGCGAATGACATCTTCAGCGATCGCGTGACCAAGGGAGGATTGAGCGCGCATAACAGCGATCCATAATTTTCGTTCTGCAATAATTTTGGCTTCAGGCGCCCAGATACTCTTCATCGCATTCGATGCATAACGATCAGCAAGAATGCTCATGGCTTAATTCTCCCCTATTTCACTGGCACTAAGCGCAATATCTCTGCGGTAATGGCTGCCCTCCAGCGTGATCTGTGAGATCACTTCATAGGCCGCTAGGCGTGCTTGGGTGAGATCTGCCCCTTTTCCTGTGACGGCAAGGACTCTGCCCCCAGATGAATGCAAGATTCCGTCTTTGAGCTTTGTTCCTGCCTGAAAAATTCGTGTTTCCGGTGAATCCTCTAGACCAGTAATTGGCTCGCCCACCTTGGGATCTGCTGGGTAACCAGGAGCAGCCAGTACAACGGTGACTGCAAAGTCATCGGTGAATTCGAGCTTCATCTCATCTGTAAGTCCGCCCGTTGCAGCTTTATAGAGAAGTGTTGCCAGAGGAGTTTTAAGTCTAGGAAGAAGTACTTGTGTCTCTGGATCTCCAAAGCGAGCGTTAAATTCAATAACGCGAATTCCTTTTTTAGTTAACGCAAGTCCAGCATAGAGAAGACCAACAAAGGGAGTTCCTCTTGCCGCCATCTCAGCAATGGTTGGATGCAAAACTTTTTCAAGAGTTTGCTCCATGATGTCTTTGGGAGCCCATGGCAGTGGAGAGTAAGCACCCATTCCGCCTGTATTAGGGCCAGCATCACCGTCATAAGCGCGCTTGAAATCTTGTGCTGGTTGCATAGCAACAATGTGAGCGCCATCTGAAATACCAAAGAGTGATACCTCTGGGCCATCTAAGAACTCTTCAATGACAACGCGGGGAGATAAAAGCGCATGAGCAAGTGCTTCGGCGCGATCATGAGTAACAACAACACCTTTGCCTGCTGCTAACCCGTCGTGCTTGACCACATATGGAGCGCCAAATGCATCGAGCGCCCTTTCAATTTCATCTTGGTTTGTGCAGGTGTGGCTCTTAGCTGTTGGAACACCAGCATCGGCCATTACTTGCTTAGCAAAGTCTTTACTTCCCTCTATTTGCGCTGCCGCTGCAGATGGACCAAAGCATGCGATCTTTGCTTTACCGAGCGCATCAGCTAAACCATTGACTAGAGGTTTTTCCGGGCCAACAACGACAAGATCAATATCTAATTGCTGGGCAAGTTTGATTACTGCTTGATTATTATCTGTATCAATCGCATGACAGATTGCTATCTGAGCAATTCCAGGATTACCAGGTGCTACGTGAAGTGATTCAAGTTGTGGATCTTCGATCATTGCTGCGGCAAGTGCGTGTTCACGCCCTCCAGAGCCAATTAGAAGAACTCTCAAATCAAATCCTTTACAACGATTGTTTCATCGCGTCCTGGGCCTACTCCGATCGCACTCATCGGTGCTCCTGAGATTTCTTCTAAGAATTTCACATAATCCTGCGCATTTTTAGGTAGATCAGAGACTTTGCGAGCTTTGCTGATGTCTTCAGACCAACCAGGAAGGTATTCATAGATTGGTTTTGCATGGTGGAAATCAGATTGTGATGCAGGGAGTTCTTCAACGCGCTTGCCATCAATTTCATAGGCAACACAGACAGGAATCTTCTCCCAGCCGGTTAACACATCGAGTTTTGTGAGGAAGAAATCAGTTAAACCATTTACGCGCACGGCATAACGAGCAATAGGTGCGTCATACCAACCACACCGGCGTGCTCGCCCAGTTGTTACGCCAACTTCTCCGCCAATCGTGCGAAGCTTCTCTCCATCTTCATCAAAGAGTTCTGTTGGGAATGGTCCGCTACCAACGCGAGTTGTGTAAGCCTTCACAATTCCAATAACGCGAGTGATCTTTGTTGGCCCAATTCCTGAACCCGTAGATGCTCCGCCTGCTGTTGGATTAGAAGAAGTAACAAAAGGATAAGTACCGTGATCAACATCGAGCAGAGTTCCTTGAGAGCCTTCTAAAAGAACTGTCTTGCCAGCTTTGAGAGCTTGATCAAGAAGCAGAACTGTGTCGGTGACATAAGGCTTTAGAACTTCGGCGTAGCCGAGGTACTCGCTCAGTACATCATCAACTTCAATACCTTTACGGTTAAATACTTTAATAAGAACTTGGTTCTTATCGCGAAGGGCTGCTTCGATCTTTTGGCGAAGGATCGACGGATCAAAGAGATCTTGAACGCGAATACCGATGCGATTGATCTTGTCGGCATATGCAGGGCCAATTCCACGTCCTGTTGTGCCGATCTTTGAGTTACCAAGGAATCTTTCAGAAACTTTATCGATCGTGCGGTGATAAGGAGTAATCAGGTGTGCATTGGTGCTGATCTTGAGTTTTGATGTGTCAATGCCACGCTCGTTGAGTCCGCGAATTTCCTCCAACAAAACAGAAGGATCAATCACAACACCGTTGCCGATAACAGGAACGACGTTGGGACTCAAGATTCCAGAAGGAAGAAGGTGGAGGGCATACTTTTGATCACCGATAACAACTGTATGACCAGCATTGTTTCCGCCTTGATAGCGAACAACATAATCAACACGGTCACCAAGGATGTCTGTCGCTTTACCCTTGCCCTCATCGCCCCATTGGGCACCCAACAACACTAAAGCAGGCATTTCATCCTTACCTTACGTAGTTATTTACTAGTTACTTATTAAGGGAAGTACCTGTTGAGCGAAGATCTTCACACGCTTCAACAACACGCTTAGCTAAGCCAGCTTCAGCCAACTTGCCCCACGCACGTGGGTCATAAGCCTTCTTGCTACCAACTTCGCCATCAACCTTGAGTACGCCATCGTAATTCTTCATAACGTGATCAACGAGCGGACGAGTAAATGCGTATTGCGTGTCGGTATCGATATTCATCTTCACAACACCGTAATCAAGTGCTTCGCGGATCTCTGTGAGCAATGAGCCTGAACCACCATGGAAAACAAGATCCATAGGCTTGGCTCCCGCTGCCAATCCAAGCTTTTCTGAGACAGCATCTTGAAGTGTGCGAAGGATCTTTGGCTGCAAGACAACGTTTCCTGGCTTATAAACACCATGCACGTTTCCAAATGTTGCAGCAACCATATAACGACCACGCTCACCAGAACCAAGAGTCTTAATTGTGAGGAGTGCATCTTCAGGTGTTGAATAAAGCTTTGCATCGTGCTTGGCTTCAATTCCATCTTCTTCTCCACCAACAACACCGATTTCAATTTCAAGGATCGTTTTCGCAGCAACTGCTGCATCAATTAATTCATTGGCAATGCTCATGTTCTCATCCATAGAGACTGCTGAGCCGTCCCACATGTGAGAGTTAAACAAAGGCTTCTGTCCTGCTTTCACGCGATCTGCGCCAATCTTAAGTAGCGGACGCATGAAGCCGTCTAGCTTTTCTGCTGGGCAGTGATCGGTGTGAATACCAATATTTACCTTGTAATTCTTAGCAACGATATGTGCATATTCAGCAAGAGCTAGGGATCCATCAACCATGTTCTTCACGGTTGAACCAGACATGTACTCCGCGCCGCCCCATGAGATCTGAACGATTCCATCAGACTCAGCTTCAGCAAAACCACGAATCGCACCAATAAGTGTCTGTGATGAAGAAACGTTGATTGCTGGATAAGCAAATGCTCCCGCTTTAGCGCGATCGAGCATCTGTGCATAAATTTCCGGAGTTGCTATTGGCATCTGATTTTCTCCCCAAATTTCATTCGAATAGTTCTCACGTAAGAGTGTAAGAGAACCTCTGGCACATCTTTGGGTCAGACGTCTTGCTTACGGCTAATTTTGTCATGCTTTGGGGCGGATTGGAAAACGGGGCGAGATTTACGCCCGTTTGCCCTTAATTTATGCCCAAATGATTGAGCAAGACGCTCAGGCCTAGAAAGCCCATATTGCTATGAAAAACCGCCTTGCCTCCTTTGAGCAGCCAGAGCCCTGCAACTTCAAAGGTGTGAAGGTGGGAGACGATTTTCCATACATTGGTAAAGACTGACAACATTTTTCTCTCCTAGTAAAAATAGATACGGGTAGATCACTGATGGAAAGTTACGAGGGTTGACCCTCGTCAATGAGCGCCGATCGCCGCGCATGTGGATGATCCTGCGTTGTTGATGACTATAGGAATTTTTCCGGTTTCTCTTGTAGGCAATTACTCCCGCAGGTAGCGTTGGAAGCATGAGTTCCTTGGAAAATCTCTCCTACGAAGAGCGCACCTTTGCTCCATCACCTGAGTTTGCTGCGCAAGCAAATGGCAAGGAATCTATGTACGTCGATGCCGAGAAAGATCGTCTTGGATTCTGGGAAAAACAAGCTGGCTATCTCCATTGGGATAAAAAATGGAACACAGTCTTGGAATGGAACTCTCCTTACGCCAAATGGTTTGTTGGCGGAAAACTCAATGCTTCTTACAACGCACTTGATCGTCATGTACTAGAAGGACGGGGAAACCGTGTTGCATTTTATTTTGAAGGAGAACCGGGGGATTCGCGCGTAATAACTTATGCGCAGATGCTCACTGAGGTTAAGAAGGCAGCAAATGCTTTGATTGAACTTGGCGTGAAGTCAGGAGACCGGGTTGCTATCTATATGCCAATGATTCCTGAGGCCGCAGTTGCAATGCTTGCATGTGCTCGTATTGGCGCTTTGCACTCTGTGATCTTTGGTGGATTTAGCGCAGATTCACTTGTTACTCGTATTGAAGATGCAGATGCAACGCTCGTTATTACATCTGACGGCGGCTTTCGCAAAGGTGCACCTTTCGCTCTTAAACCCATCGTTGACGAAGCAATTGCTGCCAAAAAGACAAATGTTAAGAATGTGTTAGTCGTGAAGCGAACGGGACAAGAGACGCCGTTTAATCCTGCTATTGATATCTGGTGGCATGAGATCGTTGATCGCCAATCAGATCAGCACGAGGCAGAGTTCTTTGATAGCGAGCATCCTTTATTTATTTTGTATACATCTGGCACTACAGGAAAGCCCAAGGGAATCTTCCACACAACCGGTGGTTATCTGACACAAGCTTCTTATACCCACCGCGTTGTCTTTGATCTCAAGGCCGAGAGTGATGTCTACTGGTGCACAGCAGATATCGGTTGGATTACTGGCCACTCATATGTTGTTTATGGGCCGCTCATTAACGGCGCTACGCAAGTGATGTATGAGGGAACTCCTGATACACCAACTAAGGGTCGTGTCTTTGAGCTTATTGAAAAATACAAAGTAAGCATTCTTTATACAGCACCAACTCTTATCCGCACCTGGATGAAATGGGGAGAAGAGTTTCCTAAAGCGTCTAATCTCACCTCACTGCGTTTACTTGGATCTGTTGGTGAACCTATTAATCCAGAAGCATGGATGTGGTACCGAGAAGTTATTGGTGGCAATCGTTGCCCAATCGTTGACACCTGGTGGCAGACAGAGACAGGGGCAATCATGATCTCTCCTCTTCCTGGTGTTACTGCAACAAAACCGGGATCAGCTATGGGTCCACTTCCTGGAATTGTCGCCAAAGTTGTTGATGATGAAGCAAAAATTGTTGGAAAAGGTGGCGGCGGTTATCTCGTACTCACAGAACCATGGCCTTCAATGCTGCGTGGTATTTGGGGATCAGATGAGCGCTACCGCGAAACTTATTGGTCGAGATTTGATGGAAAGTATTTTGCTGGAGATGGCGCAAAACTAGATGAAGATGGAGCTATCTGGCTGCTCGGAAGAGTTGATGATGTGATGCTTGTATCTGGTCACAACATCTCAACAACAGAGGTTGAATCTTCACTTGTCTCACATCCGAATGTTGCTGAAGCTGCCGTTGTTGGCGCTAAAGATGAGACAACAGGCCAAGGAATCGTTGCTTTCGTTATTTTGCGTGGAGGAATTCCAAGTGTGGGCGGAGATGAACTCATCAAAGAGCTCAAAGCACACGTTGCAAAGGGAATCGGCGCAATTGCTCGTCCAAAGCAGATCTTGGTTGTTAATGAACTTCCAAAGACTCGAAGCGGCAAGATCATGCGCAGACTTCTTCGCGATGTTGCAGAGAATCGCGCAGTTGGAGATTCAACGACGCTCGCCGATCCAAATGTTATGAAGTTAATTCAATCGGGATTGGCAAGCGGTAAAACTGAAGACTAGTGATCGTCTCCTGGTGGTCGAGAAAACTTTGGAGCAAGTGAGGCGCAGGCGCTCATAGCTTTTTGCTGAGTTGCGCTAGTGGATGGTTGAACTCTTTGTGACTGGAAGCGATGATCCTCACCTCGCCTTAAAGAGAAAGCACTTCCACCATTTTTCACCAAACAATCGCTGTATTTCTTCATCGAAGCATGGCGAGCGATATCAGCTGCGCTTCCTTCATCGCCGAAAGGTCCACGTCCTTGCCCGCCAGATATTGCGGGTTTTTGTCCATTTGAAAGTGTTGACGATCCAGCAATCCAAACAGTTTTTCCAGAAAGAACTTTTGTGCAAGTGTAACTTTTACCGCTTATCGTTGTTTTAGATCCTTCAGGTGAACACAGCCCCGAAGGAGCTGGCGTTGCACCGCGTGCCACTCCAGCAAGAAGGGCACTTACAAAGACCAGTGAAAGAGCTGCGATCGAAAGAGTCTTTTTCATTGGACGGATGATAATTCATTAATCTGAGAAATAACTTAAAAACTTTTATAGAACCCTAAATATTTGCCACTTTATGGGAAATCTGCTTGATAAGTGCAGGTGAGTAGGAGTCAATCTGCTTATAAATCTTACTTGTGGGAATTTCATGCACTGCCCAACCCCAAGGGGTAATCAAGAGTAAGTGCCCAATAACTACCAACATGATGAGTGTGCGAAGTACCGAAAACGCTGCTCCCAGTAGTGAGTCAGCCCATTTGAAGGGACCAAAAAGAAATGTGTTATGAAAGAGTTCGGCAACTTTCTTAAAGAGAAATTCGCCCACAGACGCTGTGCTTGCTATAACGACAAAAAGCAAGAAAAACTTAAGCACGCCAGATGAATACTTATGCAAATAGGCAATACCTAGGTAAAGACCGCCAAGCCCCCCGCCAATGAATCCGATAGCTCTAAAGATTGTTGAGAGAAATCCAGCTCGGTAGCCGCGAACAAAGGCAAAGAGCAGCGCTACTACAAATACCCAGTCAACCCAATTCATAGTTTGATGCCCAGATACTTGCTCACTTCAGAATTAAGTTGTTTTTGGGAAGTAACTAGTCCAACATGGCGATAAACAACATAACCCCTTGCATCTAAGAACCATGTCACAGGGACTCCTGGGCCAAAGCTAGATTTAGTGACCCCTGTTGCGTCATAGAGAATTGGCCAAGTAATTCCTTTTTTAATAACAAAATTTCGCCCCGCTTGAATGTTTGTCTCTTCGACATCAATCCCCACAATAGGAACTTTTTTTGTTGCATAAAGTGAAACAAAGATAGGGATCTCTTGTTGGCATGGAGCGCACCATGAACCAAATACGTTAATGACAACAGGACCTCTAATACCTTCTAGCGTTACCTTGCTTTTGCTATCCAAACAAGAAAGAAGCGTCTTTGATTTCACTTGCCCTTGTCCAGTCTTAATCGCTGAACAACTCACAACGGAGCCGGCCGCGTGAGCAGATGGGGTGAGAGATAGGAGAAGAACGCTAACGATCAGAATACGAATCTTCTTCATCTGAAATCCTCATCTGATTTAACAAGCGCCATAGCTTTTACTTTATCAGTCTCACCTATCCCATAACTTGGGCATAGATCAGCAAGAGGACATGCACCGCATGCAGGTTTACGTGAATGGCAAATTCGTCTTCCATGCCAAATCATTCTTTGTGAAAGATTCGTCCATTCCTGTTGAATAATGAGTTCGCCTACCTCATATTCAACTTTTACTGGATCCTCTGATGTGGTCCATTTAAACCTTCTGGAGAGTCTTCCAAAGTGTGTGTCAACAGTAATTCCTGGAATATCAAAAGCGTGACCTAAGACTACATTTGCCGTTTTTCTTCCAACACCAGGAAGTGTTACCAGGTCATCCAGATTACTTGGAACAATCCCTGCGAACTCTTGCATGAGTTTTTCAGATAATCCTTTGATGTTGCGAGCTTTAGCATGATAGAAACCTGTGGAATGAATGAGATCTTCAAGCCTTGAGATCTTTGCCCCTGCCATCTTCTTAGGCGTTCCAAACTTTTTAAAGAGCGCTGGGGTTACCTGATTCACTCGTTTGTCTGTGCACTGAGCCGAGAGCACTGTGGCAACTAGAAGTTGGAATGGCGTTTGAAAATCCAACTCGCATCTGACATTGGGGTATCGCTTACACAAAACCTTATACATGGCGCCAGCACGTTTCTTCTTGGCTTGGAAGGATTCGCGCATAGAGCAAGCCTATTTGATTTGAAAATACTGCCAATTGGAAGCTCTTCGCCAGCAAGAGTAAGGTGAGCATGTGGCTAACCCGAAAGATGATGACGCGATAATCCGCCGTGCACCGCTGTTTAGTGCTCTAGATGATGCATCTGCGGCCTCTGTTCGCGAATCAATGACTGCACTCAAACTTGCAAAGGGTCACACACTTTTTAAAGAGGGCGATGAAGGCGATCGTCTATATGTCATCGTCTCCGGCAAGGTAAAGCTTGGAACATCATCAGGAGATGGGCGAGAGAACCTTCTCTCCATTCTTGGACCTGGCGAGATGTTTGGGGAGCTTTCACTTTTTGATCCAGAACCCCGCACAGCAACTGCAACTGCAGTGACAGATGTGCGATTGGTTTCCTTGGCTCATGATCAAGTAATCGGTCTGGTTACAACACATCCAAAGGTTTCACTTGAGCTACTGCGCCGTTTGGCCCAACGCCTTCGTAAATCTAATGAAGTATTAGCTGACTTAGTCTTCGCAGATGTTCCAGGACGCGTAGCAAAGGCAATTATTGATTTAGGAACGCGCTTTGGTGTGCAAAAAGATGATGGTCTGCATGTGAATCATGACCTCACACAAGAAGAACTTGCTCAGCTAGTTGGTGCATCACGTGAGACAGTGAACAAAGCTCTTGCTGACTTTGCAGCGCGCGGATGGGTCAAACTAGAACCCCGCGCCGTATTAGTCACCGATATTGAGCGAATAACAAAGCGCGGGCGTTGATTTAAGTTTTAAGCAACCTCAACAGTGAGTTCAATCTCCACTGGTGCATCTAACGGCAACTCAGCAACACCAAATGCACTACGTGCATGCTTTCCGTTGACATCTCCCCAAATATGAATCAATACTTCTGAAGCTCCGTTCACAACACCAGGTGCTGAAATAAAGCCAGGAACACCGTTCACATAGCCAACTACGCGAACAACTTTCACGATTGAATCAACTGGAGCAACAAGTTCAACAGCAGCTAGAGCGTTCAAAATACATACTTGCGCCATCTGGTTTGCTTGCTCAGGTGTAACAGCGCCGCCAACTTTGCCGACAAATGGAATCTTTCCATCAACGAGTGGAAGTTGCCCTGCGGTGAAAACAAGATTGCCTGTACGTACCGCTGGAACATATGCAGCAACAGGAAGAGCAGCTACAGGTAACTTCAAACCTAATTCAGCTAACTTTGCGCGAACATCCATTTATTTCATCTCTCTTTTCATATAGGCAACTAATTGATCTCCCCCGCCAGGTGCAGGAACTACTTGAACAAGCTCCCAACCTTCAGAACCCCATGTATCCAGGATTTGCTTAGTCGCGTGGGTAAGAAGTGGAACTGTGACATATTCAAACTTCATTTAATTTCCTCCAGTAAGAGCGGCTTTAACTAAACCTGAAACAAGTCCACCATCTGCTTTGCCAGCAGTCTGTGGTGTTACAAGCTTCATAACTTGACCCATACCTTGAGGTCCTGATGCACCGCTTTGGGCAATTGCATCAGCAATAATCTTTTTTACTTCATCTTCAGATAATTGCGCTGGAAGATAAGTGGCGATTATTTCGCCCTCTTTTTTCTCCTGCTCAGCGCGATCGGCTCTTCCACCCTCAGCAAACGCTTCGGCAGCTTCGCGGCGCTTTTTCGCTTCACGTGAAAGCACGGTGATGATCTCCGCGTCTGAAAGGATTCGCGCTTCTTTGCCAGAAACTTCTTCGTTGGTAATTGCCGTTAAAACCATACGGATCGTGCCGGATTTAATCTCATCCCGAGAACGAATTGCTTCAGTAAGGTCACTTTGTAGTGTTTCTTTAAGTCCCATAGGGGTATCTTCTCATGTCTATGGGATACCGACTACGCCAAGAATCTATCCCCGTATTGCCCCAGGGGCATCGGGCAATACGCGTGCTGCACTTTTCAGATCTGCATCTGACTCCCTCTTGCACAAAAGAGATTGCAGATATCAAGTCTTTTGCCCAGCTCTCACCTGATCTTGTGATTAGCACTGGGGATTTTCTCGCCCATCCCGATGCGGTTCCTGTTGTGTTAGATGCACTTGATTCTTTGCTGGATTTGCCTGGGTTATTCGTTTTCGGCTCTAATGATTACTACGCACCTAAATTTAAAAATCCACTCTCTTACTTGAAGAAAGATCATGGCAAGCGAGTGCTTGGCCCAGATCTACCAACGGAGGAACTTCGAGAAGGTTTAGTAAGCCGCGGTTGGTTTGATCTCAATCATAAAAAGGCAATTGCAACCATTAAAAACACCGTGATTGAAGTGCGTGGAACAGATGATGCTCACCTCAATCGTGATCAATACGCATTAGTCAGCGGTAAGCCTGTGCAATGCGATCTTGCAATTGGAGTTACTCACGCGCCTTATATGAGGGTATTGGATGCAATGGCTAAAGATGATGTGGATCTAATCTGCGCGGGCCACACCCACGGCGGACAAGTTCGTCTTCCTTGGTTTGGAGGTTCAAAAGCTCTCACAACAAACTGCGACTTACCAACATGGCGAGCACGCGGTGTGAGTAAAGTAAAAGATGAACCATGGCTCAATGTTTCAGCAGGAATGGGGACAAGCCCCTTTGCACGCATACGCGTTGCATCCCCACCAGAAGTATCACTGCTGATACTTGAAAGCGCTTTATAAAACTTAAGCGCTAAATTCCTTTGCAACAAGTTCAGCAATCTGCGCAGTATTCAGCGCAGCGCCTTTGCGCAGGTTATCTCCGCAGACAAAGAGATCAAGTGCATGATCATCATCAAAACTGCGGCGAACACGGCCAACCCAAGTTGGATCTGTGTTCACAACATCTGCTGGCGTTGGCCAGATTCCCTTTTCAGGGTCATCCAAAAGCTCAATACCAGGAGCAGTTTTAAGTAGATCTTGCGCACCCTTTTGTGTAACTTCTTTATCAAAGATTGCGTGAACTGAAAGTGAGTGCGTTGTAATTACTGGAACGCGCACACATGTCACAGCAACCTTGAGGTTTGGAAGACCCAAAATCTTGCGAGATTCAAAGCGAACCTTTGTCTCTTCAGATGAATAACCATCAGGCTTAAGTGATCCGGCCCAAGGAATAACGTTAAGAGCAAGTGGGGCTGGGAATGCGCCAAAGTCCTTAATGACAGTGCGTAAATCTCCTGGCTCTTCGCCAAGCATTGTTCCTGCAACTGCGCTAATTTGATTGCGCAAAGTTTCAGGACCAGTTACTCCCATACCTGAAACAGCTTGGTATGAAGAAACAAAAAGTTCTTTGAGTCCATAGGCCTTATGCAATGCGCCCATAGCAACAATCATTGTCATAGTTGTGCAGTTTGGATTAGAGATGATGCCCTTGGGACGGTTCTTAATTGCCTCTGGGTTAATTTCAACAACAACCAGTGGAACTTGATCATCCATACGCCAGAATGTTGAGTTATCTACGACAACTGCCCCGCGTGAGACAGCTATAGGCGCCCATTCACCAGCAATGTCATCTGGTGTATCAAACATGGCGATATCAATTCCGTCGAATGCTTCTGGAGAAATTGGAACAACGGTGAGTTCCTCACCGCGGCACATAAGTTTCTTACCTGCGCTGCGCGCAGATGCAATTAGGCGGATCTCACCGTAAACGTTGGGACGCTTGGTCAAGATATCAAGCATGACGCTACCAACAGCGCCTGTTGCACCTACAACTGCAAGTGATGGTTTCTTACTCATCGGCCTGTTCCTCCATATACGACGGCTTCTTCTTTGGCATCTAATTCAAATGCAGTGTGAGCTGCTTTTACGCCCTTTTCTAAATCACTTGCACGGCAGATAACTGAAATACGGATTTCAGATGTTGAAATCATTTCAATGTTAATTCCTGCATCAGCTAAGCATGCAAAGAATGTTGCTGTCACACCTGGATGTGAGCGCATTCCTGCGCCAACAAGTGAAAGCTTTCCGATCTGGTCATCATATTGAAGAGAGGCAAAACCAATCTCACCTTGAAGGCCCTTAAGGAGCGCGACTGCTTCAGCGCCATCTGCCATAGGAAGTGTGAAGGAGATATCTGTCAGCCCAGTAGCTGCCGCCGATACGTTCTGCACAATCATGTCGATGTTGATGTCGGCATCTGCGATTGCTTGGAAAACTCTTGCTGCAATACCAGTTCTATCTGGCACTCCAACTACGGTGATCTTCGCTTCGCTCTTATCGTGGGCGATACCGCTGATAATTGCTTGTTCCATTTCTCCTCCTGGGTGATCTTTGACGATCCACGTTCCTTCTAAATTTGAAAATGATGAGCGGACATGAATAGGTAAATCAAAACGGCGTGCATACTCCACGCAGCGAAGGTGCAACACTTTTGCTCCGCTTGCTGCGAGCTCTAACATCTCTTCATACGTAACAGTTGTGAGTTTGCGTGCGGTAGGCACGATGCGTGGGTCGGCGCTATAAACGCCATCAACATCTGTATAGATCTCACAAACATCAGCGTCAAGGGCAGCAGCGAGCGCAACAGCAGTTGTATCTGATCCACCGCGTCCAAGTGTTGTTACATCGTTTGTATCTTGAGAGACACCTTGGAAACCTGCAACGATCGCAATGTGGCCACCATCTAGCGCCTCACGAATACGACCTGGTGAGACATCGATAATGCGAGCCTTACCGTGTTTGCTATCTGTAATTACTCCAGCTTGTGAACCTGTAAACGACATTGCTTCATGGCCTAAGTTTCCAATTGCCATCGCAAGAAGAGCCATAGAGATTCGCTCACCAGCAGTAAGTAGCATGTCGAGTTCTCGGCCGTGAGGAAGCGGTGAAACTTGGTTCGCTAGATCGATTAATTCATCGGTCGTATCGCCCATAGCCGAGACAACAACGCAGACCTGGTGGCCAGCACGTTTAGTGGCCACGATTCTGCTGGCGACTCGCTTGAGCCCTTCGGCGTCAGCGACGGAAGAGCCGCCGTACTTCTGAACGATTAAACCCATAAGCGAAGGTTTCCACAATAGATGGCCATAGGGCAATCTTCCCACAATGTGAGACGCTGATGCGTATTAAATAATGAGATAGTCCCTAACTAACTTCAATCAGACCCTATTCGACTGTGCGGCGCCCCTCAAATGCACGGCCCAAGGTGACCTCATCGGCATATTCAAGATCTCCGCCCACTGGTAGCCCTGAAGCAAGCCGGCTGACCTTCACGCCCAAAGGTTTGATCTGGCGAATCAAATATGAAGCTGTTGCTTCACCTTCAAGATTGGGATCTGTGGCAATGATTAATTCTTGAATCTCTGTATTTCCTAAACGAATCATGAGCTCTCTAATACGCAAGTTCTCTGGGCCAACTCCATCGATAGGAGAGATTGCGCCACCCAGTACGTGATACTTCCCGCGAAATTCGCGCGTCTTTTCAATTGCCATGACATCTTTTGGTTCTTCAACAACACAGATGATGCTTGCATCACGCCTTGGGTCTTGGCAGATACGGCAGAGGTCTTCTTCGCTGATATTTCCACACTCTGTG
Source organism: Candidatus Nanopelagicaceae bacterium (assembly GCA_036781605.1). Lineage (GTDB taxonomy): Bacteria > Actinomycetota > Actinomycetes > Nanopelagicales > Nanopelagicaceae > PALSA-747. The sequence goes on along the minus strand of DAIQAR010000005.1, from coordinate 20,639 downwards.
CAGAACTTCACTCGCTCTTTTACCGTGCGCAGAACATCTGCAAGACGCGTGGCATCTACTCGCTCTGATTGAATGATGTGAAATGCGATGCGCTGAGCTGACTTAGGTCCAATGCCCGGAAGGCGGCCAAGTTCGTCAATGAGATCTTGTATGGCTCCGTCGTACATCACTGCTCAAATTCTTTAATGACTTGTGCGCCTAGCTCACGTGCAAGTAGCGCAGTACCTGAAAGTTGATTCTCATCTGTGTGCTCCTCGGTTGTGCGCTCACTTGTGGGTATTCCGATAGATGAATCAACGATCACCTCAATCTCGCGCTTGAGTCCAATCACATCTTCAAAAGCTGCCTTTAAAATCTCATCGCTGCCACTGCGCATAAAGGAATCGCGCGCGCCAGCATTCACAATGGCAATCGTGATGTTCTTCTCATCAATCGCAAGTACTTGCGCGCTTGCCGCAAGTAGTGACCACGTTAAACGGCGGCGCTTTTTAACATTCTCAATTACCTCTGGCCACAAGCGTCTAAGGGCGGCAATATCGACTGGACCTGTGGGTTGATTAGTCGAGGGCGCAGCTGCTGCTGCGCGAATAGGAGTTGGTGCCTGCACTTTCTCTTCTACTGCTTTTGCTTCTACCTTTACTTCTTCTTTCGCTATTTCGTTTTTAATTTCTTCCTTCTTCACAGCTGCTGGCGCTGCAACCGAGGCTGCAGCTGGTGCAGATGTCGCAGGATTAATTCCACGCTCTAACCTCTCAAGACGTGCAATTACTGCGCTGTCATCTCCAGAAGGAAGAAGAATGCGGCCACAAATGAGCTCCAGTGTTAGACGCGGAGCTGTTGCCCCACGCATCTCTGTAAGCCCGGAAGAGGTGATATCTGCTGCTCTAATGAGGGTTGCTGCGCCGATGATATTTGCTTGGCTGCGCATACGATCTAGTTGATCTTCTGGGAAATCACGCAAGACATGTGATGCATTCTCTTTAACAGCCCCGATGATGATCAGGTCGCGAAGACGCTCTAAGAAATCTTGTGTAAAGCGGCGTGGATCAAGTCCTGATTCAATGACGTGATCAATCGTATTAAACAAAGTTGTTCCATCTTTTGCAGCCAGGGCGTCAATAGCTTCATCTAGAAGCGCGCCATCTGTGTAACCAAGAAGCTTGACGGCAATCTCATAGGTCACGCCATCTTTTCCAGCACCAGCAAGCAATTGTCCAAGTACAGAGAGCGCATCACGAACTGAGCCCCCACTTGAGCGCACAACAAGTGGAATTACACCCTTTGCTACTTTGATACCTTCAAGTTCACAGATCTTCTCTAAGTGAGTGGCAAGGGTTCCTGGTGGTACTAATCGAAACGGATAGTGGTGTGTACGAGAGCGAATAGTGCTAATTAACTTATCTGGCTCTGTTGTTGCAAAGATAAAGATGACATGTGGAGGCGGCTCTTCGACAACTTTGAGCAGCGCATTTGCGGCGCCGGGTCCAAGTTGGTGAGCCTCATCAATAATATAAATCTTGTAACGTGATTGAACTGGAGCAAAGAAAGCTTTATCGCGAAGATCGCGTGCATCATCTACTAGGCCATGTGTTGCGGCATCGAGTTCCATAACATCAATGGAGCCTGGACCGTTGGCAACAAGATCTTTACACGACTGACAAAGGCCGCACGGAGTTGGTGTTGGTCCCTTTTCACAATTAAGACTGCGCGCCATGATGCGAGCGCTTGAAGTTTTTCCGCAACCACGAGGACCACTAAACAAATATGCGTGGTGAATTGCCCCTGAGGCTAAAGCGTTTGAGAGCGGAGTTGTCACATGCTCTTGACCAATAACGTCAGCAAACGTTGATGGTCTGTACTTGCGATAAAGAGCGAGCGACACTTTTCTCCTTCTTACATTTAAATACTTATTTGATAGGGACCCCCCGCACACCCATTAGAGCGCACCTACCCTTGCTACCTTCCGGTCCTGGGGGAGTTCAGTACGGTAATGCCGCACGGAGGATCTGCGGGTAATCATAGTTTCTAGCACCGATACCCTTGGCCTGTGGCCCCAGGGCCAATAATTGGAGGATTCGCATAGCGGCCGAGTGCGCACGCTTGGAAAGCGTGTATAGGGCAACCTATCGAGGGTTCAAATCCCTCATCCTCCGCGCAGATCAAGGTGTAAAGCGGACAAGCGTCGTAAAATAAAGACCTGAGTTACTTACTCATATTTATTACGTTCCATTAGGACAAGAAAAGGACATCGTGCCAAAAGCTTGGACAGATGACGCGCCAGAACCAATGGCCCTGCAGGAGCACGCTCACCTTCGTGATCCTCTTTCCTACAGAATTAAAAAAGCATTTTTAGGTAAACCACTTAACCGTCACACACTCTCACATCAGCGCCTGAGCAAAATATTTGCTTTGGGTGTTCTTTCGTCTGACTGTATTTCATCCTCTGCATACGGAACAGAAAATATCTTGTACTACTTACTTCCTGCATTTGGAGCAGCTGGCTTTGGAATCTTAATGCCGATGACCTTTGTTATCTTGGCCGTCTTATTTATTGTGACCCTGTCATACCGCGAAGTTGTTATGGTTTATACAAAAGCAGGTGGCTCGTATGTCGTTGCAAGAGATAATTTTGGCGTCACAATAGCTCAAGTTGCTGCAGTTGCACTTATGCTGGACTACATCGTGACTGTTGCGGTTCAGACGGCAGCAGGAACGTCAGCCCTTACCTCCGCATTTCCATCCTTAACGTCCCACAGCTTGCTCATAACTCTTGGTGTCGTGGCTATTTTATTTTATGGAAACCTCAAGGGTGTAAAAGAAGCAGGTAGATTATTCGCAGCTCCTACCTATTTATTTGTTGGTTCCGTATTTATCGTGATTGCTATTGGGTTCTGGCGAGAATTTCACAACACACTTCATCACGTAACTGTCCAGTCTGGAAATGTTGGATTCGGGCATTCCCAACAGCTAATCACTGGAGTTTCAATCTTCGTTCTACTCAAGGCTTTTGCCAATGGAGGATCATCTCTCACTGGGCTTGAAGCCATTTCAAATGGTGTTTCAATGTTTAGATCACCCGAAGGAGTTAATGCGCGAAGAACTACCGTCATTATGGCAACAATTTTGGGCTGTCTTGTTTTAAGCGTTTCATATTTCGCCCATTTGACCCACGCCGTTCCCTATCTTGCAGGTTCCCCCACAGTCATCTCACAAATTGCCGATGTTGTTTTGGGACACGGCGTTGTGGGACATATTCTGTATTTGTTTGTGCAATTCTCGACGATGTTAATTCTCTATACGGGTGCAAATACTCCGTTTAGTGGATTTCCCTACCTAATGAGCTTTATCGCCGAAGATGGTTTCCTACCTCGCCAATTAACTAAGCGTGGACACCGTCTGGTTTTCTCAAATGGAATAATCTTCTTAACAATCACCTCAACAACACTACTAATAGTTGTGGGATCAAATGTCGCGAAACTGATTGCTTTTTACGCAATTGGCGTTTTCACAGGTTTTACAATGGCGGGTTTTGGAATGGCCAAACGATCTCGCACCCAAAAAATTGGAAACTGGCGTGCGCGCTATTTGTTAAATTTTCTCTCCGGCTCAATTTCACTTGCTATCGTTATTATTTTCGCGGTTGTTAAATTTACAGAAGGTGCATGGCTTATTGTGATTATCTTCCCAGTGGCGACTGCAGCATTAATTCGTTTAAATCGCCAGTATCGCAATGAACAAATAGCGCTAAAAATTAACCAGAAAAATTCTCAAGCAACTCATATTTCTCGTCACGATCTCACAATCCTTGTTGATTCGGTTGATATTGCAACTATTGGTGCTGTGAGATATGCCAGAAGCTTAAATCCACGCAGCGTGACCGCTGTTCATTTTGTTATTGATGACCAACGAGCTGAAGAAATTCGAAAGGCATGGCTAGAGAATGCAGCCTGTGCTGAAGTACCACTCGAAATGATTGATTGCCCAGATCGACGTTTAGCTAATGCAGCGGTTGACTATGCAATTCGCATGACTGACGCTCCTGATGTCGAACTTACTCTCTTGCTTCCTCGCCGTGCTTATTCAGGATTTCTTGGTCGCCTTTTGCATGACAGGACAGCTGAATCAATCGCCGCGCCAATCTCTCAATTGCCCCGAGTAGTGGCAACGATTGTTCCATTTGATGTCGAAAAAATAATCTCAGGTCACAGTATTTATCGCCATGAAGAACATAAAATTCAAGCGATACAAGCACAATCAAAAACTCGTCGTGTAGCTGATGAGCCAACAGTGCCGGTAGAAACTAGCCACTACGCAGAAGAGGTCTTACCTATTTCCTCTGCAACATGGCGTCACCGGGCCCATATTCGGGGTAACGTCACTGCAATTCGCAATGCTGCTGCCAATTCAACTGCGCACGTTGAAATCGAAGTATGGGATGAAACGGGCGGAATCACCTTGCAATTTATTGGGCGCAGAGAAGTCACTGGGCTTGAAGTTGGTTCAACTATCTGCGCTGAAGGCATGGTTGGTGAGAGCGATGGCTCACTTGTCATTCTCAATCCGTCGTATGAAATCATTATTTAATATCTACCTTTGCTGCTGAAAAAACTCCTTAAGGATCCCAGCGCACTGCTCCTCTAATACTCCTGAGACAACTTCAACTTTGTGGGGGGCGCGTGGGTCTCGCAAAATATCCCACACTGATCCAACTGCTCCGGCTTTCTCATCCCATGCACCAAAAACGACTTTCTTCATACGAGACTGCGCAATTGCTCCTGCGCACATCGCGCATGGCTCTAAGGTAACGACGAGAGTGTGGTCATCTAGGCGCCAGTTCTCCGCAACTAAAGCCGCCTCACGCATAGCAACTATTTCTGCATGAGCTGTTGGGTCATTATCAAATTCACGTAAGTTATTTCCTCTGCCGACAATTTCACCGGCAGCATTAATGACTATTGCGCCAACTGGAACATCACCAGTTGTCATTGCTTGGCGCGCTAATTCAAGCGCTGCGTTCATGAGTTCAGTCTCGATCATAAATTTCATCGAACTGATCTGCAAAGCCAAGGCGTGAAGATAGAGCGCTAATTTGATCTTCAGGATATAAATCTAAGTCATCACTCATCACTTCAAGCTCCATGGCGCTAACACCAAGATCTGCAAGTAAATCTATATCTCCGCCAGGCTGTGGCTCATCATCGTCTTCCGGAAATGGAAGGTCGAGCATGTCAATCAAATCTGCAGCAACTTCATATTCATTGGCATATGTAACATCGCTGAGCATCATGTTCATATGAGCGCCTCGCGCTCTGGCAATTATGAAGAATTCTTGATCAACAGAGATCAACACAATTGCGCCGCCATCTGTTTGTTGTGCTTTGAGCTGATCGATAATTGATGAAAGATCTCTTGTTTCCACCAGGCGGGAGAGATTCCAGCGGCCATCTTCGTGCCAAGCGATGAGACCAAAGTCATCTTCGTTGTAAACGCCGCTGCTCATCATGCGTACATAGTGACACCGAAACGGGCACGCGACAAGGTAGGCGCCCGCGAGTAAAGTGAAGTTATGAAAGTTCACGTCGCCAACCATCCGCTCATCGCCCACAAGGTCACAGTCCTGCGCGATGAAAAAACACCTTCTTCTACGTTCCGTGAGCTCATCGGTGAGATCGTGACCCTCTTGGCATACGAAGCAACTCGAGAGGTCAAGACGGTTAATGTGAATGTGAAAACTCCCGTGGCAGAGACCAAGGGCACCACTCTTGCAAAGCCAGATCCTGTCGTAATTCCAATTTTGCGTGCAGGTCTTGGAATGCTGGAAGGAATGGAGCGTCTGATTCCATCTGCTCAAGTAGGTTTTCTTGGAATGGTTCGTGATGAAAAAACACTTCAAGCTTCCACTTATGCCAACAGACTTCCCAGTGATCTAACAGGTCGTCAGTGTTATGTCTTAGATCCAATGCTTGCGACGGGTGGCACACTTATTGCTGCTATTCACTATCTTCTAGACCTTGGAGCGGCAGATATCACAGCAATCTGCATCATCTCCTCTCCCGAAGGAATTGCTGCACTTGAAAAAGAATTCAAAGATCAGAAAGCGCTCACAATTGTTACAGCAGCCCTTGATGAGAAACTTAATGAAAAGGGTTACATAGTTCCTGGTTTAGGAGACGCCGGAGACCGTCTCTACGGAGTCGTCTAATGGCCACTAATAGTCCTGGGTATGCAATAACCATTCGTGTTGATGGACCACCATCTGCGCAACCTGTTGCCGAAATTACTGCAGCAATAACTTCCGCCGGTGCGAGCATTACAGCTCTAGACGTTGTTGAATCTCAGATTGACCGGGTGGTTATAGACGTTTCATGCGATGCTCATGACAGTGATCATGCCGAGCGAATAACAGACGCGATCTCTGCTCACCCGAATTTAACTGTTCGCAAAGTAAGTGACCGCACATTCTTGCTCCACCTTGGTGGAAAAATTGAAGTGCATTCAAAAGTCCCACTCAAAACTCGAGATGATCTCTCACGCGCCTACACCCCTGGTGTTGCAAGAATTTCTCAGGCGATTGCAAAAGATCCAGAAGATGCTCGCAGACTCACCATTAAGCGCAACACCGTTGCCGTGGTCACAGATGGCTCTGCTGTATTAGGACTTGGAAATCTTGGTCCTGCCGCAGCCCTTCCTGTCATGGAAGGAAAGGCAGCGCTCTTTAAAAGATTTGCAGATGTTGATGCTTGGCCAGTTTGTTTAGACACACAAGATGTTGATGAGATCGTGCGCACTGTTCAAATTATTGCCCCTGTGTATGGTGGAATTAATTTAGAAGATATTTCAGCGCCCCGTTGCTTTGAAATTGAAAGACGTCTGCGTGAACTTCTTGATATTCCAGTTTTTCATGATGACCAACACGGAACAGCAATTGTTGTATTAGCAGCGCTCACTAACTCACTTAAGTTTGTGAAGAAAGATTTAAGCAGGGTTAAAATTGTTATGAGCGGGGCTGGCGCGGCAGGAACTGCGGTTGCAAATCTTCTGACGACAAGCGGAGCAAAAGATATTTATTCCTTCGATAAAGATGGTCCTGTAAGCCCTTCTGGCTTTAAAGGAACAATTAGTGAAGCAATTAAAGGCGCTGATGTCTTTATCGGGGTGAGCGCTCCAAACGTTTTAACTGAAAATGATGTTGCTTCTATGGCACAAGGCTCGATTGTTTTTGCTCTTGCCAATCCAGATCCAGAAATCGACCCTGTCATTGCCCGTAAGTATGCAGCTGTCGTTGCTACAGGGCGAAGTGATCAGCCAAATCAGATCAACAATGTATTAGCGTTTCCTGGAATTTTTCGCGGACTCCTCGATGGTCATATTCATAAAATCACCGATGCTATGTTGGTTGCTGCCGCTAAAGCGATAGCAAGTTGTGTGAGTGATGATCAGCTCAACGCCAATTTCATTATCCCCTCAGTATTCGACCCGCATGTTGTCACTAAGGTCGCAGAAGCGGTGCGTAGCGCTGCTAAGTAGCCTCGGGCGATAGACTTGCGCCCGTGACCAAACGAACTGATCTCAAGATGTTTGATGGTCGTGACATTTTTTACTACGACACAGAGCAAGTGACTCGTGCTGCGGTCGATAAAAGAGCCAAGGAAGATCGCCCGGTAGTAGGGAATCTGCGTTTAGATCCACTGACAAATGAATGGATCACAGTTGCCCACGATCGCCAAAAGCGAGTCTTCTTGCCACCAAAGGAACTTTGCCCACTCTGCCCAACTACTAATGGTCGTGAGACAGAGATTGCTGACAAGGATTTTGAAGTAGTTGTATTTGAAAATCGCTCGCCATCCTTTGCACAACCAAAAGATGGTTGGAAGCTTGCACCCCTAGATGGTGTAAACACCCAGACACCTGAGGCTGCAGGACGAGCTGAAGTCGTTGTCTTCAGTGACAAACATGAGGGAAGCTTCGGCACATTATCTCTTGAGCAGATGCGCACGGTCATGGATGCATGGATTGATCGCACAAAAGAGATTTCAAAACTCCCCTATGTCGAGCAAGTATTTCCATTTGAAAATCGCGGCGAAGAAGTTGGTGTGACCCTCAACCACCCACACGGACAAATTTATGCCTATCCGTTTATCACTCCTCGCACAGAACAAATGCTTCGTGTGGCACAAGCACACTTTGAAAAGACTAAAAAGCCTTTACTTACCGATGTCATCGCCCGTGAAGTTAAAGACAAAGTTCGCGTCATTACCGAAAATGATCACTGGATTGCCTACGTACCCTTTGCTGCTCGCTATTCATTTGAGATACACATTGCGCCAAAGAAATTTGTTCCAGACCTAGCAGAGCTCAGCAGCGCAGCAGCGGATGCATTTCCAGCAATTGCCAAAGAGGTATTACAACGCCTTGATGGA
>DAIQAR010000005.1:0-12119 GCA_036781605.1 Candidatus Nanopelagicaceae bacterium | reverse complement strand
AGCAGCGGATGCATTTCCAGCAATTGCCAAAGAGGTATTACAACGCCTTGATGGAGTTTTTAATATTCACATGGCCTACATTGCTGCTTGGCATCAGGCTCCAGTTCGAAAAGGAAGAGATGTTCTAGGACTGCATCTGCAGATCACTAGCGTGCGCCGCCAACCGGGCAAACTTAAATATTTGGCTGGGTCTGAATCAGCAATGGGTGCTTACATTATGGATCTCAAGCCAGAGCAAAGCGCAGAGCAATTAAGAAATGTTCGCCTCTAGCCATTCTTCTTCAAGCTGGGAGCGTTCAACCTTGAGAGAATCAAGTTCACTCGTAAGTTTTGCAAGCTTTTCATAATCATTTCCTGTGCTGAGTAACTCGGCTTCGATCTCACCAATTCTTGCTGTTCTGCGTTCTATCTGCTTTTCAATTCGAGCAAGCTCTTTTTTTGCAGCTTTTTGTTCAAGAATTGTGGCAGCTTTCTTCTCTGCTGCTTTTGGTTTACTGACTTGACTACCCCTACGAAGTTCAAGATATTCCTCGATTCCCCTAGGGAGATCGCGCAATGACTTATCTCCAGTTAAGCCAATAAAGGTGTCGCAGACCCTTTCTAGGAAATAGCGATCGTGAGAGATAACAAGAAGAGTGCCGCCAAAAGAATCTAGCAAGTCTTCAAGTGCTGTGAGAGTTTCAACATCAAAATCATTTGTAGGTTCATCCAGAAGCAAGACATTTGGACTATCCATAAGTAAACGTGTGAGTTGAAGTCTGCGGCGCTCACCACCTGATAAATCTCCAACTGGCGTCCACTGCTGGTCCTTGTTAAATCCAAGGCGTTCGCAGAGCTGACTCGCTGATAGTTCTTTTCCGTTTCCAAGTTCAACTCTCATAGCAACTTTTTCTACTGCTTCTAGCACACGCCACTTTGGATCTAGCTCCTCTAAGTGTTGTGATAAAAATGCTGGTTTTACCGTGACTCCCGTTACAAGCTTGCCTGCACCTAACTTGTGTTCACCAGTAAGTGCTCGTATCAAGGTTGTCTTGCCAGCTCCATTAACTCCGACAATTCCAATTCGATCTCCCGGGCCAATATTCCAATAAATCGAATCCAGCAGTTCTAGATCACCCGCGCTTATCGATGCTTGATGAAGTTCATAAACCGTATTACCTAGACGATTAGCAGCAAAGTTCAGTAGCTCTGCCTCATTGCGTGGTGGTGGTTCATTAGCAATAAGTGTGTTTGCTGCTTCGATACGAAACTTAGGTTTGGCAGTTCTTGCGGGGGCTCCTCGGCGCAGCCATGCAAGCTCTTTACGAATAAGCATGTTTCTCTTGCCATCTTCAACACTAGCTTGGCGAGAGCGTTCTGCTTTTGAAAGAACAAAAGCTGAATAGCCGCCTTCGTAGGACAAAACTTTTCCATCTACTACCTCCCAGATTTGGTCTGAGATTTCATCTAGAAACCAGCGATCGTGGGTAATGACAACTACCGCTAAGTTACTTCGCGAGCGCAAGTGGCTGGCTAGCCATGCAACTCCTTCCACATCTAAGTGGTTGGTTGGCTCATCTAAAAGAATTAGTTCTAAATCATCTACAAGTAGCTTTGCAAGATTTACTCTCCTGCGCTCACCACCTGAAAGAGAATGAAAGTCACGATCAAGTAAGTCATCGCTATGGCCACCAAATAGTCCGGCAAGCACTTCACGGATTCTGCTGTTGCCTGCCCATTGGTGAACGGGGATATCTCCGAGAACAACTTCACGAACCGTTGCCCCTTGCGCAGCTGTGTCAGTCTGACTCAATATTCCAACACGGACCGCATTTGATTTCGCTACTCGCCCCGAACCAGGCTCAAGAGTTGAGGCCATAATCTTTAGCAGCGTGCTCTTGCCCCCGCCGTTTCTTCCGACAATGCCTATCCGCTCACCCTCATTAACGCCAAGTGAGACGTTATCAAGGAGTGGGCGGATACCGAAGGCTTTAGATACCGACTCTAAGTTGAGTAGGTTCATTAATTATTCGATGGCGCAGACCCCAAAGTAACGGTGTAAACCTTTGTGCTGCCATCAGGCAACTTACAAGTGATTGTTACCGTTGAACCTGGTGCATAGGAGCGAATCTTTACAATCGCCGTTTGGGCATCTGGTGTACGAGTTCCACTAATACTTGTAATAATCGCGCCGACTGGAATGCCTGCGCCAGATGCAGCGCCTCCTGATGTCACCAGTGAAATCTTCGCTCCCACACCTGTGTATGTGGTGTCAAAGGAGACTCCAAGCAGTGGGCGGGTAGAAGTATGTCCAGGGCTTGTGATGATTTCATTAATTGTGCGTTGGGCTTCATTAATTGGAATTGCAAAGCCAAGGCCGATTGATCCTGAAGTTGATTGACCACCAAGTGAAGCAATGGCTGAATCAATGCCAACCATATTGCCTTGTGAATCGGTGAGGGGGCCACCCGAGTTACCTGGATTGATCGGAGCATCTGTTTGAATCGCATCAACATAAGATTGCGTCGTTGCGGTGCTGCTCTGTGTGGTTACAGGACGGTTCAGCGAAGAGACAATTCCAGAGGTCACAGTTCCGTTAAGGCCAAGAGGTGAACCAAATGCAATTACGGGATCACCGATTGAAAGAGTACTTGAATCGCCGATTGGGATAACTGGAAGATTTCCAGTATTCACATGCAGCACGGCAAGATCATATGAAATATCACGCCCAACAAGAGTTGCTGGAATAATTGTCCCGTCATTGAGGCTTATAGACAGCGTGTAGCCACTGCCAGCAACTGTTGTAGCGTCAATCACGTGGTTATTCGTCACAATGTAGGAGCCAGCAGAATCTGACTTAATAATTGACCCTGATCCGGTATCGCCACTTCCATCGGCTGCTTTTACATTAACTGTCACAACAGATGGTTGAACTTTTTGAACTGTAAATTTAATGGTTGACCCAGTGCCAAGTGTTACGGCTGAGCGACCTTTTGGACATGCACTTGCAGTTGATGCAAAAAGTGCCCCGGTCTTGTTATCAGCACAAGCATTCACAACATTTCCAGAGAAGCTCACGGCGGCCGTAGCTACGCCGCCAGCTAGAACTGCACCACCAATAAAACCGATAGCTACCTTTGAAATCGTATTTAAATCTTTCAATCTACGCATTGCGTGATGAACCTTTCTAAGTTATCAACAGTCTCTATGGGGCAATCAAAGCCCGTCATACCTAAAGAATAACCTGTGTGGGCTAAGAATTTCCTGAGAGCTCCATGTGCCGAACAGATGGGAAAGCAAAGACTCCTAGCACCACAACCAGGGTAATCAATGAAAAGATCTCCATAGCCCTCGTTACTCCCACAGCAGCAGCAAGAGGCGCAGCGATTGCCAAACCAACAGGACGCAGCATCATGGTTCCAAGAGCGTCATAAGCTGAAACTCTTGAAAGTGACTCACGAGGAATTGTCCGCTGAAAGCATGTGCTCCAAATCGTTGACCATAAATCCAAAGTAATTCCCCAGAAGAAAGCGGCAACCATAATTATTACAAGGGAAGCTGGTCTGGCAAGCAGGAAAAGATATATGGGAAGTGTAAAAGTAATAAGTACAAGGAAGCGCATTGGCTTTTTCAGGTTTATTTTCATTCCAATGAGTGAGCCGGCGAGATACCCGATTGTTTCGCACGCGATCACAGTCGCCCAAGATTTTGCTCCGTTAAATGATTTAAGCGAAATAACTGGGCCCAAGACGCTATCTCCCGCTGACCATGCCATAACAAGAAGTGAAAAACCAAAGACAGTGACAACAATCCAAGGATAGGAAATAAATACTTTCCATCCATGCCGTAAATCTTGGAACATTGAGTTTTCAGTAACGATACCGCGCGGGGTTATTTTATATAACCCGATCACCATACTTCCAGCAAAAATAAATGTGAAGGCATCAATTCCAAGTGCCCATGTGCTTCCGTATACACTCACAATGAATCCACCCACCGCAGTTCCAATAATTGTTGAAAAATTTGATAAGAATTGATTAATCGCGTTTCCTTGTTGGAGATTTTCCTCTGGTAAAAGCGCTGGAAGCATTCCGGTCATAGACGGCCAGAAGATTCCCCACATGATTCCAAAACTTATATTTGAAAACAAAAGCGTAGCTAAGGGAACATTTCCAGTGTGGAAGTAATAAACCTGAACCAGTAAACATAGCCCGGCGATTATGTCTGATGCCCCGCACATAAATACCCGACCATACTTATCTGCAAGTACACCACCAAATGGAAGGACACATAGAAGTGCCACTGTTGTAGAACCTAAGACAAGTCCAAGTTCACCGGCACTTCCATTTTTAAGATGCAAGATTCCAAAGGCTAGGGCGATAGGACCCATTCCATTTCCAAAGCTTGAAATAAAACGGGCAAGGTAAAAGCGCTTGACATGGCGATGCGCCAAAGTTTGTTTAAGACTCATTATTTTGCAGAAGATTCAATTCTCTTAAGTACTTCATGAATCTCTTTAGAAATTTTGTGGAGCTCTACTATCTCTCTCTGGTTTTGTTCTCTAGATTCTTTGGCTAATTCAAACTCACCTAAGCTCGCAGTATGTGTTTCATTGATCTTTTGCTCAACTGCGGCTGATGAAACGTTCTGTCCGACCATGATGATAGATAGCAAGACCAACTGTAGAAATGTCTGCGCTACCCAGGCGACGATGATAATCAAGTCGCCAGTTTTAAGAGCAGCAGGAAGAGATATGAGTGCGATCAAGGCAAACACATATGCACACCACATAGTAGAGACGCCAGATGTGATCTTTGCAGCTAATTTTGTATTGAAGTTATTAACCTTTTGAAACATGCCTTAAGTTTACTTAAGTGTGAGGGTTTCACCTTGAACATACTTATGAGTTGGTCCACCTTTTAATACATGCACGCCTGCAATTCCGTGGACAGTGAACGTTGAATCGACGTAGCTCGTCTCTGGATCTAAACCACAGACCGCAGCAGTCCCTTCATCCACCCCAATTACCCAAACTCCTTCGGGCGCTCGAAGCATGACCGAAGCCGCTGTATCTGGAATCCAACCAAAAAATTTGTTGTAGTGAGGAATTGTTCGAACTCTGGGCAAAATATTTAACCCAGGTGATCCTTCTTCTTTCATCTTACGAAAATTCGGAATATCTCCAGCCATAGCCATCGCCCCCGCGCTACATCCAGCAAGTGAGGTACCGCTTCGCCAATTTCTCTCCATCGCTTCCCACACAGGAGTATTTATAAGTGAAGCAGCCAAATAGTGGGGGTCGCCACCCGAGAGATAGATAAGTCCTGCATCTTCAACCATCTCTGCAAACTCTTTCTTCATTGCATCTTCGCGGCTAAACACGGGTAGAAATATTTGTTCAGTATCAATTCGATCAGCTTGTTCCTTGCCAAGTGTGCGCCAATACTCAAGCCGAGTTTTACTTTCACGCCCGGCAGCTAATGGCAACTGAACATATCTGTTTTTCTTTCCACGTTCTACGCCTTTTCTCAGCAGAGCGCCTTCAAGATCTTGCATGACAGGTAAATATTCACCCGAACCCACTAGTGCAAGGGCGCCAACGTGCTCCATGACATCACTCTAGTCTGTAAGATTCACTGCATGCGAGGACGGAAATCTATTGCGATTGTTTCCGTCGCAATGACCTTTCTTTCACTCTCCTTCTATCTCTTTGCTAAAGGGGCAGGCAGCGCGATACCACGCTCGAGTGTTCTCAATGGTGCGAAGAAATCCCCACACGGTGATACAAATATTCTTCTGCTTGGCTTAGATTCCAGGCGAGACAACAATGGTAATGACCTACCTCGTAAGCTCCTAGACATCATGCATGTGGGCTCTAGTAGCAGTATTGGTGGCTATAACACCAACACAATGATTTTAATTCACATTCCAGCAGACGGCTCTCATGCTGTTGCTATTTCTATTCCTCGTGATGACTATGTCGATGTTACCGGGTATGGCCCACAAAAGATTAAAGAAGCATATGGATTGGCTAAGTACTCTTCAGAGCTCAAACTTATTAAGGCCGGAGTACAAAACCCTGATCGAGAGAAACAAAGCAGAGATGTCGGACGAGCACTAACTATCGCAACTGTAGCTACATTGCTTAATGTTCCTATTGATCACTTTGCCGAGGTGAACCTCGTTGGTTTCTATGATCTTGCAAATGCTATCGGAGGCGTACAAGTCTGTCTCAATCATGCAGTAAATGACTCTCAATATTCTGGTGCTATCTTGCCTGCGGGTCTGCAAACAATTACAGGCGCTCAAGCACTTGCCTTCGTGCGCCAACGCCATGGGCTACCAAACGGAGACCTGGATCGAACACACAGGCAACAAGCCTTTATCACAGGAGTTATTACTAAGTTTCGAACGCAAGGATTATTTGGGGATCTAGGAAAACTTCAGAGCTTGCTCAATGTTGCACAGAAAGATGTAGTCATCGATACGGGGTGGGATGTACTTGGCTTTTTGCCACAAGCAAAAGCCCTCACCGGTGGACACATTACTTTCCACACCTTACCTATTGAGGGTTATGCCATGCGCAACAGTCAATCCGTAAACTTGATTGACATTCCAACTGTTCAAAAATTTACACATGATCTTTTCTACCCAGCTCCAAAATCTACTGTGTCCCCAAGTCCAAGCCTTTCAACAGCTAAGAATGCGACCTCGAAACCGTTTAACTATGCACATTTAGCAAATGGAGATGCTGTAAATGGCGCAGGAATACCGTGTGTTAACTAATGTTTTATAGTTTATTAGCACTCGTTATTGGATCTCTGACTTCAGTTCAGTCAAGGATTAATGGGCAGCTTTCAAAAGACATCCATAATGGAATAGCTGCGGCACTTATCTCATTTCTCTCTGGATGGCTCTTTGTCATCATTGTTTGCATTTTGTGGAAACCAGATCGAAATGGGTTAGCAAATATCTGGAAAGCGCTAAGAACCCGCAGATTAAAGCCCTGGGAGGTTATCGGTGGAATGGGTGGAGGATTCTTTGTTGCTATCCAAAGCAGTAGTGTCCCGATCATTGGTGTTGCCATCTTCACGATCTGCGCTGTTGGTGGCCAAACTATCTCGTCCATGATTGTTGATCTGATCGGTTTATCACCATCTGGCAAACACAAGGTGACTCCTGTTCGAGCAATTACTGCAATTGTTACCTTAATTTCAGTAACAATTGCTGTTTATCCCGACCTTCAAAGCGCAACATTCAAATTTGCGCCGATACTGCTTGCAATCATTGTTGGAGTTGTTGTGTCATTTCAGCAGGCAATAAATGGGCGAGTAAATGTGGTTTCAACTCGACCACTTGCAACAACCTTTGTGAACTTCCTTATGGGCTCGACTGTTCTAACAATCGCTCTCATGATTAATCTCGCTCGTGGTGGAACTATCGGCGCACTTCCTACAAACTTTGTGGTTTACCTGGGCGGAATTATTGGAGTTATATATATTGCAGTTTCAGCCTTTACGGTCCGACATATTGGAATTCTTAATATGATTTTATTTAGCGTTACGGGGCAATTGATAGGTGCGTTACTCCTTGATTGGCTTGCACCCGCTGCAAATACCAAGGTCACAAGCTACCTTTTAACGGGAACCGCGATGACGCTTGGTGCAGTTGTGTCATCGCGGATCTTTACGCTACGTCAGAGTAAAAAGATTTAAGCAGCAGCTCTCTGCTTTGCTGTCTCTTTTGCAGCAGCAATTGATGCAGCCTTTTCTTCTGTGAATGCTTCCATTCCTGGAGCTATACCCGCTAGTCCAAATTCAGAGAGCACAACTTCAATATCCTTTGAGCCGATAGCTCCAGCAAATTGCTTGAGGTAGCCGGTTTCATAGTCCCATCCAGCACGTGGAGCACCTGGCTTGTATGAACCACCTTGAGAAACAATGAATGTGAACTTTGCTGCTGTTGAAGTTGCTGGGGTTGCCCCATCAAGTACACCAGGGATTAAAACATTATCGATCCATGCCTTAAGTACAGAGGGAACTGACCAGTTCCACATTGGCGTAGAGATAACGATGTGTTTGGCATCTTTGATTTCCTGAATCAGCGCAAGTCGAGCATTAAATTTTGCGGTCATACTTGCTGATCGATCAGCTTCCGGTGTGTAACCGGCGCTAATGGCTTCGATGTCCAAGTGTGGGATCGGGTTGGCAGCAAAATCTTTGCTAACGATGACAGCTGACGGGTTCTTGGCCTTATAGGCGTTCAAGAACTCTTGTGTGATCGCCCTTGAGATTGAGTGATCGCCCAGTGGGCTTACTTCGATATGTAGTAGATCTGACATGAGTTTCCTTTGTTTGAATGTTTAGCCTAGATTAGTTGAAATTTCAACTAAATGTCAAGTGAGGATCCGGATGGCTGAACTCTGGAGTTAGTGCGATACTTCTCCTCTTATGCCAAAGATTTCTGCACCTTCCATCCATCTGCACCGTGAAATGCGCCGCCAGGAACTCATTAACGCTGCTCTTGAGTTGGCCATGGAAGAAGGAGCGCGAGCAATTACTGTCGCTGCTGTTGCAAAGAAAGCGGGATTAGCAAGAAGTTCTATTTACGAATACTTTGCATCTAGCGCAGACTTGATTGCTGACCTCATTCTTGAAGAATTGGATTACTACTCAAAAAGGCTTGAGATGGCAGTAACCAATGTGAGTGATCCTTTTGAAAAGATCGAACATTGGATCGCAGAGGGACTTCGTTATGTTGCTGACGGCAGGCATATGCTGGCTAAATCTTTGAATACGGTTAGTGCGCCTGAATTTCGAAAAGAAGAAATTGCAATGGGGCACCGTAAGATGATTGCGCCACTTCGCCAAGCACTTGTTGAAACGGGTATCAAAGATCCTGCCGCTGCGGCAGCGTTTCTATCTAGCGTGACAGACGCAGCAAGTATTCGAATTGATGCTGGAAATGACGCAGAGCTCGAAATTCAGAGAGCAAGTACATTCGCTCTCGCAGGACTTCGAGCCCTAGCAACTAACTAATTATTTAGCTGAGAAAGTAAACGGGATTGTTTGATCCTGTGATTTATCTCCTGCTGCATTGTGATCATTAGTTATGAAAAATACGCAGGTTGTGTGAACACAATCGCCCTTTGAAAAATATGGAACAGGCTTCATTGTGATCTTTCCTGCGGCCGATGTTGCACCTTGTGCGATATCTGCCTTAACTGAGCTTACCCAAGCTTGTGCAGTTTGATCTGAATCGCAGACAGTCGGAGCTGCGCCCTTTGTTGTAGGAGCCATGCACTCTTGAATGTAAACGCCATTTTTAGCTGGTAGCTTTGAAAGCTTAAAGCTCACAACCGCTCCCTTTTGCGGCAAATTCTTAGTTGGTGTGGCTGTAACAACAGCTTTTGCCTGAGCAAAAGGCGCCGAGAAAATTACTAAGCCCATTGCTAATGCGGTGATAACTTTCTTATTCATTATTTTTCTCATCTCTTCTTGGTCGGTTTATTTACTAAAGGAAATTGGGACATACAAGTCATGAGTTCGATCTTGGGTACGGGTGTGATCCGCGCGAACATAAACTGCGCAAGGTGTTTTGCGACAATCCACTGTTCCAATCATTGGTGAAACTTTAAGTGAAATTGCAAATGAGCCATGTGCTTTAAATGGAATTGCCAGGCCCCGACCATAACTTGGTGGGTTTGATGAGATCCAATAAGAAGCACCTAGTTTTCCGGTCTTATCTGCTCCGCCTCCGCAAGGAGATGGAAGAACTGATGCAGGAGTAATTTTGCACATCGCTATATAAACTCCAACTGACTGATCAAAATTCTTTCCTGTAACAGTAAGCACATCACCAGAGGCAATCGCAGTTGTCTTTGATACGCTCAAAATCTCTCCATGAGTTCCGGTTACTGCTTCTGCTGGATTAACCGGGGACAGGACGAGAATCATCACGGCAAATAGAATCCCTTTTCTCACTAGGCAAATGTAGGAGATGGATCAGAAATGTGCTCCGACAAGATGGGGTCAGGTGTCGGTAAATAGAGTGTGATAATTTCCTCGTGAAAAAGCCAATGTTGATTATGTCACTTGTGCTCACGTTTTTATTCTCAGGAATCACTCAAGCGCAGGCTGCACAACCTAATATCTCAACTGGTGATGTCGCACTACCCATTGTGCACTCAGGAGAAATACCAAAATTTCATAGAGTCGTTGCCTTAGCAAATGGATCTGCTGAGATTGTTGCAGCGCTTGGATACGTAAATATTCTGGTTGGCAGAGACGTCGCTTCCACAATGCCGATACTCGCCAGCATCCCAATTGATTCACCAGGAATGAATGTATCAACCGAGAAAGTGCTTTCGCAAAAACCTGATCTCATACTTGTTGATTCCAATACTTCACCGGCAAGTGCGCTGAATGCTTTTAAGCAGGCTCATATTTCAATGGTAAGTATCGTGAGTACTTTCTCTTTATCTGGCATTAAAGGCAAAGAGATGGCAATAGCAAACGCACTGGGAACACCAAAAGCTGGAAGTCTGCTTTCTTCACAAATAGGCACGCTTCGTAGCCCCTCCACGGGAATTAAAGTTGCCTTTCTTTATCTTCGCGGCACCGCATCGATCTATCTCATTGGTGGAAAAGGTTCTGGAGCCGATTCTTTGCTGAACGCAATTGGAGTTCGCGATGTGGGAGCAGAAAATCTCAAATTGCCATTCAACGCGCTCTCCTCAGAAGAGCTCATCAAACTTCAACCTGATGTACTTCTCCTCATGACTAAAGGACTCACCTCTGTTGGTGGGATTTCTGGGTTGCTTGCCCTTCCTGGTATCGCTCAGACACCTGCTGGACAGCATAAAAGAGTTGTAACCGTTGATGATTCACTTCTTCTTTCATTTGGTCCCAGAACAGTTCCAATGGCGCAAATGCTGCGTCCCTTAATTATTGCGGCGGCTCACTCATGAAAAAGAAAGTCATATACATCGCAACTATTTTTGTCATGCTTCTGCTTTTTGTTCTCTCATTAAAAATAGGAATTCTTCAGATTCATGAATCTTTATGGTCTCTCATTGGTAAGCACTCTATTGACGCACAAACGGTCTGGGGTGTTCGCTTTCCAAGGGCGCTGGGCGCAATCATCATCGGTGCTGGACTTGGTATCGCAGGTGCAATCGCACAGGGAATTTTTCGTAACCCGCTAGCTGAGCCAACTTTAATTGGTCTATCTAGTGGCGCGACGCTCGGAACGATCGCAATCATTGCAAGCGGTTCAGCAGGCTTTGGTAATCGAATGAATGTTGTTTCTGCTGTAACTGCTGCGCTTTTAACAGCACTTCTCGTGCAGTGGCTTGCACCCAATAAAGGCTTTGGCTTCTTGCTTACAGGTATCGCTGTTTCTGCAATCCTTATGGCGGCTGCCGGGCTGCTTATAACGATGTCGTCTAAACCTGGTATTCAATCGATTTCATTCTGGAATTTTGGCTCGCTTTCACTGCTAAATAATTCAACAGTGAGCTTGATTGCTCCCTATGTTGAAACAGGAATCATTACCGCATTCTTTGTCTCTAGAAGGCTAGATATTTATTCACTCGGAGATCATTCATCTCAATACATGGGAGTTAATCCACGAAAGTTACGCTTATGGGCTGTAATCGCACTTGCATTCCTTATTGGAGCATCCGTGAGCGCAGTTGGGTCAATTGCTTTCCTTGGATTGCTTGTTCCGCATATCGTTAGATTAATGATTGGGCCAGCACACAGGCGCTTGGTATCTCTCAGTGGATTCGTTGGAGCAGTTGTGCTCTTAATTGCAGATCTACTAGCCCGAACGATATTTGAACCTAATGAAATTCCGTTGGGGCTATTGACCTCAATACTTGGAGCTCCGGTACTCATTGTTTTACTTAAACTGCGCAGAGCAACATGGGTGAGCCATGATTGAAATTAAAAAGATCGCATTCAAGCGAGGTGAAAACCAGATCTTCACATCACTAAGTGCACGTATTAAGCCTGGTGAAGCCGTGCTCCTGAGCGGGGCGAATGGCGTTGGCAAAACAACGTTGGTTCAACTTATAGGTGGCGTACTCAGAGTTCAGTCAGGTGAGATATTGATCAATGGAATGAAGGTGGACGAGC
>DAIQAR010000004.1:7074-51319 GCA_036781605.1 Candidatus Nanopelagicaceae bacterium | reverse complement strand
CTCCTTACTCAGTAGGTGAGACAGGTCGTGTTGGTTCACCAAAGCGTCGCGAAATTGGCCACGGTGCTCTTGCAGAGCGTGCATTGGTTCCAGTTCTTCCAACTCGTGAAGAATTCCCATATGCAATTCGCCAAGTTTCAGAAGCACTAGGTTCAAATGGATCAACATCCATGGGTTCTGTGTGTGCTTCAACCATGTCACTACTAAATGCTGGTGTGCCTCTTAAGGCGCTAGTTGCAGGTATTGCTATGGGTCTTATCTCTGACCAAGTTGATGGCAAGACTGAATATGTCGCGCTAACTGACATTTTGGGTGCTGAAGATGCATTTGGAGATATGGACTTCAAGGTTGCCGGAACGAAGGAATTCGTTACTGCGCTACAGCTTGATACAAAGCTTGATGGAATTCCTGCTTCGGTACTTGCATCTGCACTCTTGCAGGCAAAAGAAGCTCGTCTTTTCATCCTCGACATCATGAACCAAGCAATTGATGCTCCTGATGAGATGAGTCTTCTTGCTCCTCGCATCATTTCAATCAAGGTTCCTGTTGATTTGATTGGTGCAATCATCGGACCTAAGGGCAAGATGATTAATCAGATTCAAGATGAGACAGGCGCAGATATCACTATCGAAGATGATGGAACTATCTACATCGGTGCACTTGAAGGATCTCAAGCAGAAGCTGCAAAGAAGATGATTGATGCAATCGCTAATCCGGTTGTGCCAAAGGTTGGGGAGCGTTTCAACGGTAGTGTTGTAAAGCTTGCAACATTCGGCGCATTTATCTCTTTGGTTCCTGGTAAAGATGGCTTGCTCCACATCTCGCAAATCCGCAAGATGCATGGTGGAAAGCGCATCGAGAACCTTGAAGAAGTGATGAAGGTCGGAGACAAGATTGAAGTTGAAATCAACGAGATTGATCCAAAGGGCAAGTTCTCTTTGGTCCCAGTTTTGGCTGATGGAACAACTCCAACTGACTCTGCTGAATAATTAGTAATTAATGCCACGCACCATCTTGCCTAGCGGCCTTCGGATTGTTACCGAAGAAGTTTCAACTGTCCGCTCAGCAACATTTGGTGTGTGGGTAAATGTCGGCTCTCGCGATGAGACATCACCTGTCGCGGGAGCTTCACATTTTCTAGAGCACTTACTATTTAAGGGAACAAAGACCCGCACCGCGATGGAAATCTCATCAAGTATTGAAGCGGTTGGCGGTGAGATGAATGCTTTCACTGGCAAGGAATACACATGTTTTTACGCCCGAGTCATTGATGTTGATCTTCCTCTTGCAGTTGAAGTTATCTCAGATCTGATTACATCATCTGTAGTGGCAGCATCAGATGTTGATGCTGAACGCAATGTCGTACTAGAAGAGATTGCTATGAGAGATGATGATCCGTCCGACCTCATTCACGACTTATATCTTGAGGCTTATTACGGAAATTCAGAGCTTGGCAGACCAATTCTTGGCACAATTGATTCGATCAAAAGTATGTCAAGAAATTCAGTGTTTAATTACTATAAGAAGAAATATCGACCTGAAGACCTGGTTATTGCTGTTGCGGGAAACATCAAGCATAAGAAAGTTGTCCGCATGGTGGAAGAAGCCATGTCTAGAGATAATTTCTTAGATGTCCCTAATGCGAAACCAAATTTGCGTGCACCTGCTCATTCAAAGGTACCCGGTGTTGGAAAAGTCGGAATTTTAGAGAAGAAGACAGAACAAGCTCACTTACTACTAGGCGGCCAAGGTGTAGAGCGCAATGATGATCGCCGTTTTGCCCTGAGCGTTCTTGCTTCAGCACTTGGTGGGGGAATGTCTTCTCGACTTTTTCAAGAAGTCCGTGAGAAGCGTGGTTTGGCATATTCGGTTTATTCATATGTTCAGCAATTTGCAGGATCTGGAACTCTGGCCTTTTATGCAGGCTGCCAACCTTCAAAGGCAGTTGAAGTTGTAAAAATCATTCGAGATATCACCATGGATGTTGCCGAGCATGGCTTAACAGAAGAAGAAATTACGCGTGCCAAGGGAGCAGTTTCTGGATCACTCGTTTTGAGCCAAGAGGACACCGGCTCCCAGATGAGTCGAATCGGCAAAAGTGAATTGGTTTATGGGGAAGTAATGACTTTCGATGAGATCTTATCCCGCGTAAAAAATGTGACACCAGCCGATGTCAGGGCAATTGCCAGCGAGATCCTGCCCAAACCTTCTACCCTTGCCATAGTAGGGCCATTTAAGAGCGCGAGTAAGTTTGAGAAGGTGATTGCATGAGCATCAAGGTAGCTGTACTTGGAGCAAAAGGACGGATGGGTGCAACAACAGTTGCGGCCATAAGTGATGCAAAAGATTTAGAACTCGTTGCTTCTTTAGATCTCGGCGATTCACTCGAAGGCCTTGTGATATCTGGAGCCCAAGTTGTAGTTGATTTCACTCACCCTGACTCAGTCATGGGAAATTTAGATTTTGCAATCAACCACGGAATAAACGTTGTGGTTGGAACGACTGGCTTTGATGCTAAAAAGCTTGAGCAGATCAAAGGCTGGCTTTCAAAGAATCCAAAAGTTGGAGCACTTATTGCCCCAAACTTTGGCCTCGGCGCAGTGCTAATGATGCAATTTGCCGCGCAAGCATCCAAGTACTTTGAGTCAGTAGAAATTATTGAACTTCACCACCCAAACAAGGTGGACGCACCTTCAGGCACAGCCGCAAGGACTGCTGAACTAATTACAGAGGCACGTAAATCTGTTTCAAAATCTGCAATGCCAGATGCGACTACAACTTCCCTGGATGGATCACGTGGTGCAAAGGTTGGAGACGTTCCAGTCCATTCAGTACGCCTTCGCGGATTAGTTGCCCATCAAGAAGTTATCTTGGGAGATTTAGGGGAGACTCTTACTATTCGCCATGACTCCATCGACCGTACAGGCTTTATGCCAGGCGTTCTTTTGGGTGTGCGCAAGGTAGTGACACATCCTGGCCTTACATTTGGCCTAGAACACTTTTTAGATCTTAAGTAGACTTTAGGTAACTAGTACTAGGAGAATAAAATGTCTAAAGAAATAACAATGTATGGCGCAGATTGGTGCGGAGATTGCCGTCGATCAAAGGCGTATCTAGATTCACACAATGTCACATATAACTATATTGATGTTGAAAAAGATCTTTCAGCAGCAGACAAGGTCATTGAAATTAATGGCGGAAATAAGTCAATCCCTGTAATTGTTTTCTCTGATGGGACTCACCTAACTGAGCCTTCAGATTTGGCACTAGAAGCCAAGCTAGAAGAGCTTTCTATTCTTTAAAATCTTTAAATTTTAACTCTGTAAGTTATTGCTGAAGCTGTCATTGCCAGAATAATTGTCACTGGAAATGGCAGCTTTGCTATTACCGAACCAGCGCCGATCACTATCCCTGAGAGCCTATGATCAATAGTGAATTTGGTTTGAGTCGTAAATGCCTGAATTCCAACCAGTGCGCTGAGTAGAACAATAGGAATTAAAGTCGTAATCCGACCGACTCGGGGGCGCTCTAACCACTTTGCAGGAATTGAATGCCCAACATACTTAAGAACAAAGCAGAGCACGCCCGTTACTAATACCGCAACCCATGCGCCAGTCATTATTTCCACCCGACAATTACTGCAATGGCAACTGTTGTCAAAATTGGTACACCGGAAGGCACAACTTCTGTGATGCATAGCGCCCATGTGAATGCGGCAAGGGCAGCAAGTTTAAGATTTCGTGTTGTCAGCCTTGGCCAGAGAACTGCAATAAAGACGACGGGTGAGACAACATCTAAGCCCCACGCGGCTGTGTCACCGATTGCTTTTGCGCCTACTGCCCCTAGAAATGTGCAGATATTCCAGAAGAAAAATACTGCAATGCCTGTGTACCAGAATGCGGTGTGCTGCTGTTCTATTTCTTCTTGAGCAATCGCCATTCCGGTTGATTCATCAATTGTTATTTGCGCCGCAACTACTCTGCGCCATCCGCGATTTTTTAAGATACTTGCCATTCTTGTCCCGTAGAGGCCGTTGCGACTGCCAAGAAATGTTCCGGTTAAAATTGCTGCTAGCGGACTTCCTCCAGAACTCATCACGCCCACTAATGCGAACTGGGAGGCCCCCGAGAAAAGTAAGAGAGATAGGACACAAGCTTGGGCAACAGTGAAATGTCCGGCAACAGCAACTGAGCCAAATGCAACGCCAGCCGCGCCGACTGAAATACCTACGCCTATGGAATCTCTCTTCACTGACACGCCGACATTCTGCCTTAATCCCATGAGGTTTGGGGAGAGATAGATAAGGTCGCCACATGAGCGAAGAGAATTTCCCAATAGTTTTCCGTGACGATATGACGGTTGAGCTTGTGAAGGCAAGCGCAAGTGATTCAGATGTCATCTGGGCAGCAAGAGTCTCCACTGCCGGAGATAAGTCTTTGGAAGATGTTAATAGTGATGCAGCTAAGGCTGAAGGTTTGATTAACTATTTGGCGAGAGAGCGGCATGGTTCTCCCTTTGAACACACTTCAATGACTTTCTTTGTTTCGGCTCCTATTTTTGTGTTTCGCGAATTTATGCGCCACAGAATTGCCTCATATAACGAGGAGAGTGGCCGATATCGCGAACTTCGCCCCACTTTCTATGTTCCAAGTAAGGACCGTAAATTGGTTCAAATTGGAAAGGCTGGTGCCTACACATTTGTCGATGGCACAACAGAACAATTTGAATTAACTGTTAATGCAATCAAGGAAAGTTGCACAGTTGCTTACGAAAATTACAAGAAGATGCTCGATGCCGGCGTCGCTCGCGAAGTTGCTCGCGCAGTTTTGCCTGTGACCCTGTACTCATCTATGTATGTGACGATGAATGCACGCGCACTGATGAACTTTTTATCACTTCGCACCTCTAGGGATGGGTCTCATTTCCCTAGCTATCCACAGCGGGAAATTGAGATGGTTGCCGAAAAAATGGAAGAGCATTTTGCAAAATTGATGCCTATTACATACGCGGCATTTGAAAAGTCTGGACGGGTTTGCCCTTAATCACGATAGGGTTAGGACATGTCCGCATCTGGCAACACCCACACTGATATAAAGCCGCCCTTTGGCCGGCTGATTACAGCAATGATCACTCCTTTCAATAAGAGTGGAGAGATCGATTGGGATGGTGTGGCAAAGATTGCTCAACATTTAGCCGATTCTGGTCATGATGCGATTGCTGTTAACGGAACTACAGGTGAGGCTCCAACAACCAAGACCTCTGAAAAATTAGAGATTATTAAAGTTGTAAAAAGTACTGTTGGCTCGAAAGTGAAAGTGCTTTCAGGAGCAGGCGATAACGAAACTGCGTACACGGTTGAACAGGCAAAGCGTTGCGCTGAAGTAGGCGCCGATGGACTGCTCATAGTTACTCCGTATTACAACAAGCCACCCCAAGCTGGAATAGAGGCGCACTTTCGCGCAACTGCAGCAGCAACAGATCTTCCCATCATGATGTATGACATCCCTGGTCGCACTGGAGTTGAGATTGAAACTGACACTATTTGTAGGCTTGCTGAAGTAAAGAACATTGTTGCTCTTAAAGATGCAAAAGGAAATCCTGGAGCAACTTCATGGGTTATTAAAAGGACAGGCCTTCCTGTCTATTCAGGTGATGATATTTTGAATTTGCCCCTGTTATCTGTTGGAGCTGTCGGCTTTGTTTCAGTTTGTGGGCACGTTGTTGGAAAACAACTTCGAGAGATGATCGATGCTTGGTTTGCAGGAAATACAAAGCGCGCACTTGAGATTCATCAAGAACTATTACCGGTATTCACCGGAACCTTCCGCACCCAAGGTGCGATATTGACTAAGGCGGCATTAAATATGCTTGGCCTACCAGGCGGATTTACTCGTTTGCCCCTTGTCGATGCCACCGAAGCGCAGATTGCGCAATTGCGGGAGGATCTACGACAAGGCGGAGTAAAACTTAACTAATGAATCACCCTCATCCCGATTTACCCTATCCAGCAAAACTAGCTCCTAAAACTCTCCGCATCGTCGCCCTTGGTGGCCTTGGTGAAATTGGCCGCAACATGACCGTCTTTGAGTATGACGGAAAGTTACTTGTGGTGGACTGCGGTGTTTTATTTCCTGAAGAAAATCAACCTGGAATCGATCTCATTCTTCCTGATTTTTCCTATATCCGTGAGCGCTTAAGTGATGTTGTAGCAATTGCTCTGACGCACGGACATGAAGATCATATTGGCGCTGTCCCATACCTTCTTAAAGAGCGGGGTGATATCCCAGTTGTTGGATCAAAGCTCACGCTTGCTTTTACTGACGCAAAACTAAAAGAGCGTCGCATTACAGCGCCGCTAGTTGAAGTCAAAGCCGGAATGATTCAAAAGTTTGGTCCATTTGAATTGGAATTCGTTGCTGTAAACCACTCAATTCCTGATGCACTTGCTATCGCCATTCGCACGGAAGCTGGATTGGTTCTGCATACGGGTGATTTCAAGATGGATCAGTTGCCATTAGATGGACGCGTGACTGATCTTCCTACCTTTGCCAAATTAGGAGCAGAGGGCGTTGATTTATTCATGGTGGATTCCACCAACGCAGATGTTCCAGGATTCACAACTTCAGAGCGTGACATCATGCCTGTACTTGATCGTGTTTTTAGTGCAACACCACGGCGCGTAATTGTTGCCTCATTTGCCTCACACGTGCACCGCATTCAGCAGGTGCTGAATATCGCCATGAAACATGAGCGCAAAGTTGCATTCGTTGGACGCAGCATGGTGCGCAATATGAAACTTGCTCAAGATTTAGGTTATCTAGATGTGCCTGAAGGCTTGATAGTTGATTCTAAGAATATTGAAGAATTTGGTGACAAAGTTGTGCTGATTTGCACAGGCTCACAAGGCGAGCCACTCGCCGCCCTTTCTCGTATGGCAAATGGTGACCATCAGATCCGCGTAGGCAAAGGTGACACAGTCATCCTTGCATCTTCTCTTATTCCTGGAAATGAAAATCCTGTGTACCGAGTTATCAATGAACTCACTCGTTTTGGCGCAGATGTAGTTCACAAAGGCAATGCCATGGTCCACGTTTCAGGGCACGCTGCAGCCGGTGAGCTTTTGTATTGCTACAACATTGTGAAGCCGAAGAACGTCATGCCTGTTCACGGTGAATGGCGTCACTTGCGTGCCAATGCAGAGCTGGCGATCAAAACTGGAGTTCCTCGCACAAATACGATTGTTGTTGATAATGGAATTGTTGTTGACATGCATGATGGCTACGCAGACATTGCTGGAGCTGTTCCATGTGGTTTTGTCTATGTAGATGGCCAGAGTATTGGTGAGATTACTGAGAGCTCGCTCAAAGATCGTAGAATTTTAGGAGAAGAAGGATTTATTTCAGTTGTCGTTGTGATCGACTCACAAAGCGGAAAGATAGTTGCCGGCCCAGATATTCATGCACGTGGATTCACAGAAGATCAACGCCTCTTTGATGAAGTAAAAGGCATGATTGAGAAAGCACTTGCAACCGCTGTAAGCGGTGGAATTAATGGAACACACCAACTTTCACAAGTTGTTCGCCGAACTGTTGGCAGTTGGGTCGGGGAAGAACACCGCCGTAAGCCAATGATCATTCCTGTAGTTATTGAGGTTTAACGGCGCGCCTTTGGGCATACCCTCTAGCGATTCTTTAGTCTTGACCTATCATGGCAAAACGTAAAAGCGCTAAGTCGGGAAAAAAACCTTCATTGATTGCTGGGTTATTCCGTGGGCTTGCCGCGCTCTGGCGCTTTGTAGCGAAGATTCTTGGAAGTGCTATTAGGTTTATTTTTAGACAAGCAAAAGAACTGGACGAGGCTCATCAGCGAGACGGCTTGGCCTTCTTTCTTGTCGTCCTTGCAATCCTTGCAGCCTCAGGAAGTTGGTTTCACCTCAACAATATTGTTGGGCGAGGTTTAACCGCATTTTTGCTAGGTACCTTTGGACGACTTGCTTTTCTTGCACCGATAATTTTCATCTATTTTGCAATTCGTCTTTTTAGAGCTCCGCAAGAAGGTAGAGCAACAGGTCGCATCACTATCGGCACGATTCTTCTTCTTGTTTCTCTCACCGGATTAGCTCATATATTTAACGGCTCCGTTGGTGATACTGGAAAAACTGCAATACAAGGTGGCGGTGGCTGGATTGGCTACGGTGTTGCCACGCCGCTTGTCGCATTGGTGACTTCGATTCTTGCAATCCCGATTCTTTTTATCATTCTCTTCTTTTCTCTATTAATTATTACGGCAACCCCAGTCTCTGATGTATTCGGCAAAATTGCAGCACTCTTTAGGGGAACACGGGCTCTTGCAGGCAAGGCACGAAAGACGGAAGTTGACGATGACTTTGAAATAAGCGACACGCCTCCCTTTGAAAGCCCTCTCGTTCAAGAGTTTCATGACGATGAGGAAGAGCCCGAAGAGGAAATTGAAGAAGAGTATGAGTCTGATGAAACCGTAGCGCTGAGGCGTGAGCCAACCTTTGTAACTAAAACTACACAATCACATCCTGCGCACCAGATGATTTTGACCGCAGATACGCCCTACATCCTTCCTTCCATGGATTTACTTCGAGCAGGGCCAGCAACAAAGGCTAAATCAAAAGCGAATGAACTTGTTGTTGCAGCGTTGGGGCAGGTATTTGAGCAATTTGGTGTTGATGCCACCGTTACTGGATTTATGCGCGGCCCTACTGTTACACGCTATGAAGTTGAGCTTGCAGCAGGTGTAAAAGTTGAAGCGATTTCCGCACTTTCAAAGAATATTTCATATGCAGTTGCGAGCGGAGATGTGAGAATTCTTTCTCCTATTCCTGGTAAATCTGCAGTAGGAATTGAAATACCAAACACTGACCGTGAAATTGTTGCTCTGGGAGATGTCTTACGTTCCACTGTCGCGACAAATGAAGCTCACCCAATGGTGATTGCTTTAGGTAAGGATGTTGAGGGTAATTTCATTTGTGCAAACCTTGCCAAGATGCCCCACCTTCTAGTTGCTGGCGCAACTGGAGCAGGTAAATCTTCGATGATTAATTCATTGATTATTTCAATATTAATGAGAGCCACTCCAGATGAAGTTCGCCTAGTAATGATCGATCCTAAGCGAGTTGAACTGACAAGTTATGAGGGCATTCCACATTTGATTGCGCCAATCATTACCAACCCCAAAAAAGCGGCTGATGTTCTTGCGTGGGTAGTGCGAGAGATGGATCAGCGTTATGACGATCTTTCACACTTTGGTTTCCGCCATATTGATGATTTCAATAAGGCAGTACGCGCAGGCAAGATCAGTCCTCCAGAAGGAAGCGAGCGAGTTCTTGAGCCCTATCCGTACCTTCTAGTTATTATCGATGAATTAGCAGATCTCATGATGGTGGCAGCACGTGAAGTTGAAGAGAGCATTGTTCGTATTACCCAGCTTGCCCGAGCTGCGGGGATTCATTTAGTCATTGCAACCCAACGTCCAAGTGTGGACATCGTTACTGGGCTTATCAAAGCGAACGTTCCTTCTCGTCTTTCATTTGCAACATCAAGCCTTGCTGATTCCAGAGTTATTTTAGATACACCGGGAGCAGAGAAGCTTGTAGGTCAAGGAGATGGACTCTTCTTGCCAATGGGAGCAAGCAAGGCGGTTCGAATTCAGGGTGCGTATGTATCAGAGCGAGAAACTGAAGCGATTGTTAATCACGTGAAAGCACAACTTCAGCCGGTTTATCGTATCGACATTAATGCACCAGCAGTAAGTAAAGTAATCGAAAATGATATTGGTGATGACCTAGATCTTCTTGTCCAAGCAATTCAATTAGTAGTTTCCACTCAATTTGGTTCAACATCTATGTTGCAGCGCAAACTTCGAGTTGGTTTTGCTAAGGCAGGTCGCTTAATGGATCTCATGGAGAGCCGCGGGATTGTTGGTCCTTCAGAAGGCTCAAAGGCCAGAACAGTTCTGATCACTGCTGAACAAATGCCAGATGTGCTGGAGTCGATCCAAGGCAATATCTAGGCGTCTGACCCTCTTTCGGGGGTGAGGTTATGGGTGGTTAAGCTCCTATTCACTTAATCGGCTTGGTCATTTCACATGCCCTGCCTTACCATTAAGCCCTTGCACCGTTATTCCCCTGAGTTTTATCGAGGTATTAATGTCAATAGGAATTCTTCTCCGCCAAGCCCGTGAATCCTCCGGCTTGTCATTTGAGGACGTAGCTAAGCGCACAAATATCCGTGCTCGAGTTATTCAAGATTTAGAAGCGGAAAATTTCACATCATCTGGTGGAAATGCTTATGCGCGTGGCCATATCCGTAGCATCGCCAGAGTGATCAAAGCTAATCCGGATCTCTTAATCGAAGAATTCAACCAAACGGTTGGCGAAGAAGATCGTCCAATGATTGACCTGCTGCAAGAAAATAACGTTGCTCAACCAAATCGTGAGAAGAAGAATATTTCCTATAAATCCATGGCATATGCAGCAGCAGCGATAGTTACCCTACTTGTTGTAGTTCCAACCGGAATGTCATTTATGCACACCTCCAATTCAGTGAAGAAGGCTGCTCCCAGCCAAGCAGCAGCAGTTGCACCTAACACTGCGGTAGCAACCAAGACTTCAGCAACATCTGTTGTAGTCACAGCAGTCAACGGAAAGACTTGGCTTGGTGTGACCGATAGCAACGGAAATCAAGTTTTCAGTGGTCAAATTAAACAAGGTGAGTCTCAAAGCTTTAATGACAGCCAGCAGCTCAATGTTGTTGTCGGCAATGCTGGAGCAGTAACGTTGAACGTCAATGGAAAAGATGCAGGATCTCCGGGGGCAACAGGTGAGGTTGTTCACCTGCAGTTCGGTCCCGGCACTTCATCTCAAGGATAAATTCCCACTTTTTACCTTCCAGCAAACTTTTCAAACCTAAGCGCGTATCATGGTGTGAATGAGAGCCGGTCCAAGGACAGTAAATCTTCCAAATTCTCTGACCGTTCTTCGCCTTCTTGCACTTCCTTTTTGCGCCTATGCACTTTTTAAAAATGGCGGCAATGACTCAACATGGCGCATCATCGCTTGGTGTGGATTTTTCTTTGTTGGTCTCACTGATCTGATGGATGGAAAGCTTGCTCGTTCGCGCAATCAAGTAACAAGTTTTGGAACATTTCTTGATCCCGTTGCAGATAAGGCAGCAATCGGAACAGCAATGGTTGGCCTTTCGATTCAGGGCAGGCTCTGGTGGTGGGTGACAATTGTGATCTTGTTTCGTGAGGTTGCTGTGACAGTTCTGCGCCTGGTAGTTATTCGCGGGGGAGTCATCCCCGCGAGTAAAGGTGGCAAGCTCAAGACACTCATGCAAGGTTTTGGTATTGGCTTTTATGTATTACCGCTGCCACATTGGTTGGAATTGCCCCGCAATATATTTATGGCGGCCACAGTCATTATCACTCTTGTTACTGGATATGACTACTTCAGTAAAGCGGTTAGAAAATGACCGATTTTCCATTAGCGCAAGATGTCGTTAAGCGTTTAAAGCGCAAGAAGATGACTCTTGCAACAGCCGAATCAATTACAGGTGGGGGACTCGGGGCCGCAGTAACAAGCGTTCCTGGGGCATCTGATGTTTTTCTTGGTGGGCTCATCACCTATAGCGATCAATCAAAGACAAAGTTTCTAGAAATTGCCAAGCGAATACTGACAAAGCACACCGCTGTTTCAGAAGAAGTTGCAATTGCAATGGCGCAGAGTGCTCGTAAGCAATTTGGCACTGACTATGCGATTGCGACAACCGGCGTTGCGGGTCCAGGCAAGGCCTACGGGCAGAAGGTGGGAACGGTCTGGGTGGCCATAGATAGTAAAAAAGGACCGGTAACCCTCTGTTTGGCGCTATCTGGCACGCGTGAAGATATTCGCCACGCAACAATTCAAAGCGCATTAGCCGCATTTACGCGTATTCTTATCCCGTGATTCTTCTTCGCACCCACATAGGCGCAACCTTGCGTGCATCTCGTATTGCACAAGGTCGCACACTTCGCGATGTCGCAAAGAGCGCGCGAGTTTCTCTGGGTTATCTTTCAGAAGTAGAACGTGGTCAAAAAGAGGCATCATCAGAACTTCTCCATGCGATTACAGCTGCACTTGATATCTCTCTCGGTGAAGTTCTTTCATCAGTTGCTCATCAAGTAATGAGCCAAGAGGCACCAACCTTGAGCGTGGTGGACGACGCTGCGTAAGGCAGATTCGACCACACCGCAGATATACGCCCGCCAAATGGCAACCCATCAAAGATCTCGCAGTTCAATTCTTTCTGGTGCCAAAATTGTCATAGCCCAAGTTGGCTCATATGAATCAAACATGCTCGACATAGCAGCAAAAGCTGAAGTCTCGCGTGCAACTGTTTATAACCATTTCAGCGATAAAGAAGAGATGATGCTCAGCCTTGTTGAATCTGAGATCCAACGATTAGCTGAACTTGCGATGCATGCGCCAACGAAGAGAGACGCGCTCTATGTCTTATCGACAGAGATTTCAAAAGATCCTGCTCTTGCGAAGATGATTCAGACCGATCCACTAGATATTGCTAAGTTTGTAACAGTGACAGGTCATCCGCTCTGGAAGTTGGCCCAGAGTTCTCTCCAGTCGTTATTTGGTGAATCCCATGGCGTCGTCCTGCACTGGCTCATAGGTCAAATAGCCTCACCACTTTCACCATCAGAAAGTGCCAAGCAGGCAGATCAGATGGCGCGCACGCTCTAGTAAATCGTTAGTGGTTGATCGTAAATCTCTTAAGCGCCTTAGGCGCCCACCAATTTAGATCCCCAAATAAGCGCATCAGAGCAGGAACAAGAAGCGCGCGCACAATTGTTGCATCAACTAATACTGCGAAGGCAACACCAAGCCCAAGTATCTTGATATTGGTCACTCCACTTGTGAGAAAGGCCGCGAAGACAACTGCAAGCAAGAGCGCTGCGGCGGTAATGATTCTTGCTGAGCGTTGAAGCCCAATAGCTACTGACTCCTGATTATCTTTGCCGTTTTCATACTCCTCTCGAATGCGAGAGAGCAAGAAGACTTCATAGTCCATAGATAAGGCGAATGTGACAACGGCCGTCAAAATCACCATGCCGGTATCAAGTGAGCCGACGTTGGTAAATTTTCCAACCAGCCAACCCGCATGCCCGCCAATGAAGATCCACGAAATAAAGCCAATAGTTGCCGATAATGAAAGAACATTGAGCAGGACTGCTTTGATCGGCAAAATAATTGAGCCAGTGAAGAGGAAGAGAAGCAGAAGAACACTTATGGCAATCCAACCAAGCGCCCAAGGAAGAGCGCTTTGAATTCCGGATTGTGTATCTGTGTAAGTTGCTGCAGAGCCACCAATGAGCGTGCCAGCGGGCGCAGGTAGCGCGCGCAAGCGAGTGATCAGATCCTGAGCTGCATTAGTAAGTGCACCTCGGGGAGAGGTCGCTTGAAATACTGCTGAGCCTGATGTGATTTGAGGCTGAGTAACACTTGCGATTCCTTCAAGATGAGAGACGGCCTGCACATAGCTTGGCAATTGACTCTGAGCGGCTGCTGCATGTGGCACAACGATATAAATTGGATTTTCTACTTGCCCTGAAAACCTTTCAAGGCTTACTGCTGTTGCAACAGCAGCTTTATTGCTGGCTGGAAGCACACGGCTATCTACTTGAGAGAAGACAATGTCTTTAAGTGGAACAGCAAGTGTTCCAAGAATGAGCAAAGAAACGACAACAATGCCCACGGGCCTGCGCATAACAAAGCGAGCAGTTTGAGCCCAGCGGCCCTCTTGCTTAGGGGTTATGGCGCCTTTTCTAATCACAAAGGAATCAATGCGGCGTCCAAGTAACGCCAAGATTGCAGGAAGTGGAATAAGAGCGCCAAGAACGGCCATCGCAACTACAGCGATA
This sequence comes from Candidatus Nanopelagicaceae bacterium, assembly GCA_036781605.1. GTDB lineage: Bacteria > Actinomycetota > Actinomycetes > Nanopelagicales > Nanopelagicaceae > PALSA-747. Next base: position 37,375 of record DAIQAR010000004.1, on the reverse strand, counting down.
CCGGCATATCCAAATGATTTTAGGAACATCAGCGGGAAGAACATCATCGAGGCAAGGGTTACAAAGACAGTGACGCCAGAGAAGAAGACGGTGCGACCTGCGGTGGCAACTGTTTTCACGATGGAATCTTCAACGCTATGGCCGGCATGGAGCTCTTCGCGGAAGCGATTAACAATAAGAAGTGAGTAATCAATGCCAAGTCCAAGACCCATACCTGTGGTGAGGTTAAGGGCGAAGATGCTAACGCCTGTAAAGAGGCTGATGATGTAGAGAACAAGGAATGTTCCAAGGATCGAGCTCACACCAACAACAAGCGGCATGGCAGAGGAGATAAGCCCACCAAAAATAAAGAGCAGCAGGACAAATGTCAGAGGGATAGAGATGGCCTCAGCCAGAGCAAGGTCTTTGCTGATCTTGTTGTTGATGGCAAAGTAAACAGTTGAATTGCCTCCTACATAAACCTTAAGCGATTTGTATGTCCCATCAAACTCAGACTGGACCGCCTTTGCTAGATCGGTAGAAGTGGTGGGGTCAGCAGGTGATGTATAAAGAAAGAGAAAACCAGCGTGGTGGTCGGTACTTTCAAGTGAAGGGGCCCCGCCTGTGTTCCAGTAGGAGAGCACCTTGGTCACTGTTGGCTTTGCAGTTAGCGCTTGCTCTAGTGATTGCACATCTGCCATAACGGTGGGATCCATTAGGCCTTGAGGCCCTGCATCCACAACGATTGCGATAGCCGGATCTTTAATATGGAAAGTATCGGTAAGGTATTTCTGGGCGCGAGAGGAAGCGCTGGCCGGGTTGTCATAGCCACCGCTACTAAGACGTGGGAAAACCAATGAGCCAACTGAGCCAGCAACAACTAGCACGAGAATGAATCCGGCGAGCACTGCCTTGCGGCGGCGGACTACGAAGTGGCCTAATCTTTCAAACATGCATTTCCCCTTTAAACATCAAATAAAACCTTCATAGGTAATACTTAGCTCATGCGAATCACCGAACTGCGCTCGCGGATGGCTGAGTATTTCAGTGATTCTGATACTTATGCACGTGACATCGTTCACGCAGAGCTGGGCGGCAAGACCGTTAACCAGGCCCTGGATAGTGACATGGAGATAGGTCAGATCTGGAGGGCGATCGTGGCCCACAACCCGGAGATGCCAGAGCGCCTGCGCTAGGTCCTGGCGTGTCGGAGCCTCAATATGGCTCTTCGAACAGATGTTCGGTAAACTAGTTATGCCCAACCAGAGCGGTTCCACAGTTCCGCGTCAGTTCACCTGCCGCCGTCAGTGGTATTCCGTACCTTCTGGACCGTACTGAACTCATCTGAGTTATGAAATGAAAGGTAGTAAAAAATATGGCTTCAGAAAAAGCTGATAAAGCTTCTGAAAAACAGTCATTAGATCGCGACAAAGCCCTAGATACAGCCCTAGCCCAGATCGAGCGTCAGTTCGGAAAGGGATCAGTTATGAAGATGGGCGATCGTGGCCCACAAGTAATGGAGATTATTCCAACTGGTTCTATCGCACTTGATATCGCACTTGGTATCGGGGGATTGCCACGAGGCCGAATCGTTGAAATTTATGGACCTGAATCTTCAGGTAAAACAACAGTTGCTCTCCACGCAATTGCAAATGCTCAAAAGAATGGCGGCATCGCCGCATTCATCGATGCTGAGCACGCACTTGATCCAGAGTATGCAAGAAAGCTTGGCGTTGATATCGACGCACTGCTTGTTTCACAGCCAGATACCGGTGAGCAAGCACTTGAGATCATGGATATGTTGATTCGCTCAGGCGCTCTGGACATCATCGTTGTTGACTCAGTTGCGGCGCTTGTTCCAAGGGCTGAAATTGAAGGTGAAATGGGAGATTCTCATATGGGCTTGCAAGCTCGTTTGATGTCTCAAGCTCTTCGTAAAATTACAGGTGCACTTCACCAGTCAAATACAACAGCAATCTTTATTAACCAGCTTCGCGAGAAGATCGGTGTCTTCTTTGGAACACCGGAGACTACAACCGGTGGTAAGGCGCTCAAGTTCTATGCATCCATCCGCATGGATGTGCGCAGAATTGAAACCCTTAAAGATGGGCAAGATGCGGTTGGAAACCGTACTCGCGTCAAAGTCGTGAAGAACAAGATGGCTCCACCATTCAAGCAAGCAGAATTCGACATTATTTACGGCACGGGAATTTCACGCGAAGGTTCACTCATTGACCTTGGCGTTGAGGTAGGCGTCGTAAAGAAGTCAGGTGCTTGGTATACCTATGAAGGTGACCAACTTGGCCAAGGTAAAGAGAACTCACGTTCGTTCTTGATCGATAATCCTGATCTTGCCAATGAGATCGAGACAAAGATCCGCGAACATTATGTTCCAGTAGCAATTGATCCTGAGCTGGTAGCAGCGATTGATGAAGCAACTGCCGAGGTTGATTTCTAAATCTTGAAAAAGAACCAAGAAGTAGCGGCTGATCCCTACTCTGATGCGATGACCATTGCTCTGTACGCATTGGCCCCCCGCGCAAAGAGTAGGGCTGAGCTGCACGCACACTTAGTAAAACGAGGCTGCGAGAATGAAACCGCAGCCTCTGTTTTAGACAGTTTGGAATTACAAGGGCTTCTCAACGATCTTGAATTCGCAAAGATTTGGACGGAGTCTCGCCAACGGCAGAAGAAACTGAGCAAGCGAACAATTGCTCAGGAGCTGCGCACCAAAGGCGTCTCCCAAGACATCATTGATGAAGTGATTGATGAGGTCGATGAAGATCTTGAATATCAGATGGCTTTTGAATTAGCCGAGCGTAAGTTTCGCTCATGTTCCCACCTTGATTCTGAGGTCGTTTATCGCAGAGTTCACTCTGTTTTGGCCCGTAAAGGCTTCAGCCATTCCATAACCCAGCAGATTATGCGAGAACTTCTCGCTTCCTAAAGTCTTCTAAGATTGGGTAATGACCCAGCGCACCTTTGTCGTAGAGACCTATGGCTGTCAGATGAATGTGCACGATTCAGAGAGAATCACAGGGCTTCTGCTCAATGCTGGTTATGTTCCTGCACTTGAAGAATCACAACCTGACCTCGTTGTCTTTAATACGTGCGCAGTTCGAGAGAATGCAGATAACAAGCTCTATGGAAATCTTTCATTCCTTGCTCCATTAAAGAAGTCCCACCCAGGTTTTCAGATTGCTGTGGGCGGATGCATGGCTCAAAAAGATCAAGATTCAATAATCAAAAGAGCTCCATATGTCGACGTTGTATTTGGTACACACAACCTTGGTTCACTTCCTGCCCTCTTAGAGCGTGCTCGCATTGAAGAAGAGTCACAGGTTGAGATCAAAGAATCACTCGAACATTTTCCCTCCACTTTGCCTGTGCGCAGACATTCAGCATTTAGCGCATGGGTTTCAGTCTCAGTGGGATGTAATAACACCTGCACATTTTGCATTGTGCCTTCTCTTCGAGGAATTGAGAAAGATCGCCCAGCAGATGAGATATTAAATGAAGTACGAGCGGTAGCCGCTCAAGGAGTTGTTGAAGTTACTTTGCTTGGGCAGAACGTCAATGCTTATGGAGTTGATTTTGGTGACAGGGGCGCATTTGCCAAGTTACTTGAAGAATGTGGAAAGGTAGATGGCTTAGAGCGTATTCGCTTCATGTCGCCTCACCCACGAGATTTCACTGATGATGTTATTGACGCTATGGCTAGTACACCTCATGTCATGCCGCACCTTCATATGCCGCTGCAATCTGGATCAGATCAAATTTTGCAAGCGATGCGTCGCTCATATCGACGTGATCGTTATATGGGGATCATTGAGAAGGTTCGCGCATCGATGCCAGATGCAGGAATAACAACAGACATCATCGTGGGATTTCCTGGTGAAACCGATCAAGATTTCCAAGACACTTTAGATATTGTGCGCCAAGCGCGCTTTACCGCGGCTTATACCTTCCAGTACTCCAAGCGCCCTGGAACGCCTGCTGCAACGATGCCAGATCAAATCCCAGATGATGTGATGGCCGAGCGTTATAAGGCTCTGCATGCTCTTCAACAAGAAATTTCTGGCGAAATTAATACTGCTTCGATCGGTAAGAGCTATGAAGTACTTGTGAGTGATCATGAGGGTCGCCATGATTCAAAGCGAGCAAGACTTAATGGCCGTACACCTGATTTTAGACTTGTTCACTTTGAAAGCGATGACGCAAGACCTGGTGATATTGCAACCGTCAGAATTGATTCAGCAACTCCAAACTTCATGGTGGGAAGTATTGAAAGTGTGAGAAAGACTAGAGGTGGAGATGCTCATGATCTTCGGCTTCAAGAAGTTGGACCAGAGCCCATCATGGTTGGAATGCCTTCCTTGAAATTACTTAAAACTCTATGACGCTCATTGTTATTGCAGGTGCAACAGCAACAGGGAAAAGTGAGATTGCAGTTGATCTTGCCCAGAAACTTGGCGGGCAAATTGTTAATGCTGACTCAATGCAAGTCTATAAAGGCATGGACATTGGGACAGCAAAGTTAGCGATCAATGAACGCAAGGGAATTAATCATCATCTCCTTGATGTTGTTGATGTGAAAACAGACGTCACTGTTGCGTGGTATCAAGAAATTGCAAGAATGAAAATTGATGAGTTACTAGCAGCGGGGATCCCAACAATCATTGTTGGGGGCACTGGTTTTTATATTAAAGCTATTCTCGATGATCTTAATTTTCCTGAGACAGACCCTGATGTTCGCCTCAAGCTCACAGAGCAAGCAGAGCGAATTGGCGCAGATGCCATGCATAAGAGGCTTTCATCACTTGATCCTGCCGCAGCTGCAGCTATACCTAAGGAAAATGTTCGAAGAGTTGTCAGGGCGCTTGAAGTTATTGAGATTACTGGAAGACCATTCACGGCAAATTTGCCACGCGAGAATTCAACGAAATACCCACAAGCACAGCAGTTTGGATTAGTTCTTGACCGGGAAAAACTTGATGTGCGCATTGATAGCCGCGTTGAAGGAATGTGGAGTAAGGGATTTGTTGATGAGGTTGAATCACTCATCGATCAAGGACTCATGGAAGGTAAGACTGCTAGGGCTGCTCTTGGTTACTCACAGATCATCGCCATGAAAGAAGGTTTGATCTCTGAGGCAGAGGCCAAAGAGGAAACCAAGCGAGCAACGCGTCAGTATGCCCGCAGACAAGAGACATGGTTCTCACGTGATCCGCGTATTAAGTGGGTGGCTGTGGATTCAGACCGCCTAGCCGTTATTGAAAGCAGTATCCTCAAAGCATGATTGGGACATACGGACATGGCACAGAGAATGATTTTGTGTTGATTTATGACCCAGAGAACACCATTGAAATCTCTGCTGAGCAGGTTGCAAGAATTTGTAACAGAGAAAACGGAATTGGCTCTGATGGCTTAATTCGCATTGGCAAGCGCGATGGTAAGTGGTTTATGGATTATCGAAACCAAGATGGATCAATTGCCGAAATGTGCGGCAACGGCATTCGAGTGATGGCTAGATACCTTGTCGCCAAAGGACATGAAAAAGAAGGAATTTTTCCAATTAACACTCGTGACGGAATGAAATACCTGGCAGTGCCGGCAACTGAAGATATCTCTGTGAATATGGGTGGTGTTCAAGAAGTTTACGATGATGTCACTGTCACAGTCGGCAATCAAACTTGGGCTGGTATGCATATTGATGTTGGCAATCCACATGCCGTTGTCTTTGTTGATGACCTAGATGCAATCGGAGATCTGAAGCAGGCACCTGAAGTAGAGGGCGACTATCCAGATGGCGTCAATGTTGAGTTCGTAAAGTTTTTAGATAACGGAGAGCTAGCAATGCGTGTTCATGAACGTGGGGTAGGAGAGACCCGCTCATGTGGGACAGGAACTTGCGCAGTAGCACTTGCAGCAACGATCAAAAAAGGCGACAAGCTTCCATCACGTTGGGTCATTCATCCACCTGGAGGCAGACTCGTTGTTGATACAGATGCTCATAACAATGCCACTTTGATAGGTCCAGCAGTGCTTATCGGCGATTATGAATTGGACAAATACCTTTGAGCGATCAAGATCCGCTAGATATTGATATTGAGCAGCTGCTTCGCGAAACAGCGAAGGCTGCTGCTGATTTTGACGCATCTGAATTTGATGAATCTGGTCAACAAGATTTGCAGGATCGCCAGGCACTACGGCGCGTATCAGGGCTTTCAACAGAACTTCAAGATGTCAGCGACGCCGAATACCGCCAGTTACGTTTGGAGAAAGTTATCTTGGTTGGCGTTTGGATTGATGGAACTTCAATAGACGTCGAAAACTCGATGAAAGAGTTGGCTGCGCTTGCTGAAACAGCAGGATCAGAAGTGATGGATGGCTTTGTGCAGCGCAGAGATAAGCCGGACCCATCAACATATATTGGCTCTGGAAAAGTTGCCGATGTAAAGCAAGCGGTAATATCAACGGGCGCCGATACTGTCATTTGTGATGGTGAGCTTTCACCAGCCCAACTTCGTACTCTTGAATCAAAACTCAAGGTAAAAGTAATTGACCGCACTGCCTTGATATTGGACATCTTTGCTCAACATGCGAAATCTCGTGAAGGTAAAGCCCAAGTTGAATTGGCGCAGATGAGTTATATGTTGCCACGTCTTCGTGGTTGGGGTGATTCTCTCTCTCGCCAAGCAGGTGGAATTGGTGGGCGCGGACCGGGTGAAACAAAGATTGAAACCGATCGCCGACGTATCAATGACAAGATGGCAAAGCTTCGTAATGAAATTAAAGAGATGAAGGTTGCCAGAGATACAAAGCGCCAAGAGCGCAATCGTCACAACGTTCCCTCTGTTGCCATTGCTGGCTATACGAACGCTGGTAAATCCTCGCTGATGAATAAGCTCACAGGAGCAGGTGTACTTGTTGAGAACGCACTCTTTGCAACACTTGACCCCACTGTGCGCAGAGTTACCGCCTCTGATGGCCGAATTTATACTCTTTCAGACACAGTGGGCTTTGTGAGGCACCTTCCTCATCAACTTGTTGAAGCATTTAAATCGACTCTTGAAGAAGTATCGGGCGCTGATCTCATTGTGCATGTGGTTGATGGATCTCATCCAGATCCACGCGAGCAGATTCGCGCTGTGCGCCAAGTGATTAACGATATTGGCGGGGGAGATATCCCAGAGATTATTGCAATCAATAAGGCAGATATCGCTCTGCCTGAAGTGCTGATGCAACTCTTGCGAGAAGAGAGCAATTCATTTGCCTTCTCTGCCCGTACTGGTTTTGGTCATGATACTTTACTTAAAGCTATTGAAACGTCTCTGCCAAGACCGCGGGTAGAGATCAAGGCAGTGATTCCTTTCAATAGAGGAGATCTTGTCTCCGCTATTCATGAACGTGGAGAGGTACTTTCTGAAACATATTCAGAATTTGGCACTTCTATACATGCGATGGTCGATGCACATATTGCCCAACAAGTAGAGGCGATTGTCCATAAGGAAGTAAGGCTGTAATGGGTGAGAAGATTTCTCTAGGCTCACATAACTTTGCAGGATCTATCGACCGGGCACTCATATCTATCTTGCGCGGTGGAATAGTTGTTGTGGCAGCCGAGCATGGATATATGTATGCATGCGATGCTTTTAATCAGAGTTCAGTTGCAACGATCCATCAGCTCAGAGGCGATCAACCCCGGACTGCTTGCCAAGTAATGGTTGGGAATACTTCATCCGTCTCAGGGATTGCTCAAGATTTTGATGAGCAGTGGCAAAAATTGGCAGATAAGTTTTGGCCCGGATTGCTAACCATGCAATTGATGCAACAACCGGCATTGAGTTGGGATTTGGGGGATGCGGGCTCACTTGCCGAATTCGCCCTTCGTGTTCCATCAAGTCAGTTTTTGCTAAAACTATTAGAGCAGAGCGGCCCGCTTGCAGTCGCAAGCGCAGCGCCCGCAGGGCAAGGCGTGCTGGCTTCCCTCAATAACTGTGTTGGCGGCAGCGATATCGCTGTTGAGATCGACGAAGGTCTGCTTCCAGCTGGGCCGCTATCCACAGTTGTTCGAAGGTCTGTGATCGGCGCAAAGAGCGCTTTAGAGGTGACAAGAGTGGGAGCAATCTCACTTGCCCAACTTCAATCTGTGATTCCTGATATTTCCGCATCCAGCGCATAGGCTTGGGTCATGTCCACATCAGATACTTTCTTTGGCCCAGATTTCCCAGCGCTGCAAGAACAAGACCCAGATATTGCTGCGGTACTTCTTTCAGAGTTAGAGCGCCAACGCCATAACCTTCAATTGATTGCAAGTGAGAACTTCACATCACCTGCAGTGCTTGCAACACTTGGTTCAACGCTTTCTAATAAGTATGCCGAGGGTTATCCAGGCAAGCGTTACTACGGCGGTTGCGAAGAAGTAGATAAAGTCGAAGCAATCGGTATTGAGCGCGCAAAGTCACTTTTCGGAGCGGAGCATGCAAACTTGCAGCCCCATTCAGGTGCGAGTGCGAACGTTGCGGTGTATCAAGCATTTACAAAGCCAGGAGATACCGTCCTTGCAATGTCATTGCCTCATGGTGGCCATCTCACACACGGTTCAAAAGTTAACTTTTCAGGCAAGTGGTTCAATATCGTTTCTTATGGCGTGCGCCAAGATAATGAGCTCATCGATTATGACGAGCTACGGGATTTAGCTCTCAAGAATTCTCCAAGAATGATTTGCTCAGGTGCAACGGCCTATCCAAGTTTGATTGACTTTGAAAAAGTCCGTGCGATCTGCGATGAAGTCGGTGCGATCATGTGGGTTGATGCGGCGCACTTCATTGGTCTAGTGGCAGGCAAAGCAATCCCATCTCCTGTCCCATATGCAGACGTAGTTTCATTTACCACTCATAAAGTTCTGCGCGGTCCGCGTGGTGGAATGATCCTTTCAAAGGCAGAGCATGCTGCTGCGATTGATAAGGCAATTTTCCCAGGAATGCAGGGCGGTCCAATTATGAGCGCCGTTGCAGGCAAAGCAGTTGCTTTGAAGGAATGCGCAACACCTGCTTACCAAAAGTATGCCAAAGATGTTATTTCTAACTGCCAGGTGCTCGCTAAGGGCCTTGAAGAAGAAGGAATGCGCGCGGTATCTGGTGGAACACAAACTCACCTTGCTCTTATTGATATTCGATCAACAGGTATTAATGGAAAAATTGCTGATGAGCGTTGTGGTCTTTCAGGAATTACATTAAACAAGAATGCAATTCCATATGATCCAGAATCACCGGCTGTGACAAGTGGTATTCGTGTTGGGTCACCAGCAACGACAACCCAAGGAATGGGCGCTCCTGAGATGAGAGAGATTGCATCACTGATTGCAAGAGCGATTAAAGATGGCGGTGAGCCTTCTAAGGCCCAGGCTATTTCGCAAGATGTGCGTGCACTGACTGCAAAATTCCCTGTTTACCCTCGCTAGTATTACCCACGAGGTGATTGGTCTATGCGCGAGTACTTGATTTCTGCAGCACTTGCTGCGGCATTTTGCTTTCTTATTACTCCGCTTATTCGCAATCTCTCCATGCACTCTGGAGCCTTTGGTCAACTTCGGGAGCGAGACATTCACACAACCATCACACCTCGCTGGGGTGGCATTGGTATGTGGGCATCGATGGCGATCACCTTTCTTATCGTTGATCACCTGCCGTTAGCGGGCGCTGCATTTGGAAGAGAGCTGACAGGAATTTTTGAAGCAGCGACTTTTGTAATGTTGCTTGGCGCTCTTGATGATCGTTTTGATTTAGATGCCCTCACTAAATTTGCTGGGCAAGCACTCGCCGGAGGAATCTTGCTTCTCCACGGTGTTCAGATTCTTTGGCTGCCGATTAACGGCATATATACGCTTCCATCAAATATTGGCCAGGTACTCACCGTTGTCTTTGTCATGCTTGTCATTAATGCAGTGAATTTCATCGATGGCCTAGATGGCCTCGCTACCGGCATCGTCGCAATCTGTGCGATTGCCTTCTTTGCCTTCTCTTATATTCTGGCCGTAACAAATGGCTTTAACCGTGCTGGTGCGCCTTCACTTGTTACTGCTGTAGTAATAGGTATGTGTGTTGGCTTTCTGCCATATAACTATTACCCAGCAAAGATCTTTATGGGAGATTCAGGCGCCATGCTTCTGGGGCTTTTGCTATCAGCTGCTGCAATTACCTTAACGGGGCAAATAGATATCAATGCTATTGCTGGTCAGTCCTCCCGCTCCACCCTGATTCCACTTCTCCTGCCTTTTACGATCCTTGCCATACCCTTCATCGATCTGCTTATGGCGATTACAAGAAGGCTTCGAGCGGGTCGCTCACCATTTGCTGCCGACCGTGAGCATCTGCATCATCGCTTGCTTGATTTGGGGTGCTCGCAGCGCGACGCAGTAATCATTTTGTATCTCTGGACAGCAATGTTCGCTCTTCCAACGGTTGTTGCAGGTTTTGAACCATTATGGATGGCGCTCTTGCTTGGCGCAGCTATTGCAGGATTATCCTTCCTGCAGCTGCGAGCAAGCATTACTCGATCTACTCCAATGCGTGCAATGCAAGGGATGGCAAGTTATGAATAATGATCCGACGATGACGATGTGGAAAGGCGCGATAATTCCTGCATCAACCGTTGCGATAATTACAACTATTGGCGCAACGCTCATCCGTCACCGTTCTGGATTTTGGGGAGCACTTATTGCAAGTGCAACTGTTGTTATTTTTCTTGGGATACATCTTCTTATTTCAGCTCTTTCTAAAAATCTTGATCCTATTGCTGTGATGGGCCTTGCAATGTTTTCTTACTTTGCCAAGGTTCTTGTTATGGGCGCTTTATTGCTCATCGTCTCAAAAGCGACAGCTCCTGAAACTGTGGATAGAACAAGTTTTGCGGTGGCGGCTCTCGGCATAACTGCTGCGTGGCTTGCAGGAGAGATACGTGCATTTCTTAAGCTTCGAATCGGGCTACCATTACCCTCCGCAACCGGTTTGTCAGATGACTCAGCAAGAAAGCAGGGCTAGCTAGATGGCAAGAAATAACGAAGAGGGCGCAGTCTGGTCAATCATGGGATACCTGATTTCAGGTCTCTTAATCTGGGGCGGAATTGGCTATGGGTTAGACCGTTGGCTACATACCCACTACTTCTTGTTAGGCGGGCTAATTTTGGGCGCTGGAGCCTCTATCTACCTCATCTGGCTCCGATTTGGTCGCGAATAACACATCCCTCCTCCTTGGCTGGAGTTTCAGATTTTTGCTCTCTCCAATAGGGTTTGGGCGTCTTCTAGAAATGTCCGGTACCCAGCGTTGCAAGAAAGGTGAGTGGGAACAGTGCGTATAACTGGCCATCTTGCCAGCGGCGAAGGATTTGTTCCTCCAAGTACTTCAGACTTTAATCTTCCTCCAATTCTTGGACATAGCGCATATTCAACAAAACCTATAGCGCTTGTTTTCTTCTCTGTTATTTTGATTTCCACATTCTTCATCCTCGCTGCTCGTAAATCAGCGATAGTTCCTGGAAAACTTCAATATGCAGGTGAGGCAATTTACGGCTTTGTGCGCAAAGACTTAGGTGAAGAAATTATTGGAAGTGGCTTTTTAGCTTACGTCCCATTCCTCTTTACTCTTTTTACTTTTGTTCTGGTTAATAACGTCTTTGGAATTATTCCGTTTATGCAGTTCCCAGCGATGTCCCACGTGTCATTCCCGTATGTACTGGCTGGTTTTAGCTACTTCATCTTCCATGCAATTGGAATTAAGCGCCAAGGCCTTATCCCATATTTGAAGGGGATCGCTTTCTTGCCTGGTGTCCCAAAGTTTGCATACATACTTCTCACACCCATTGAAATCGCTACTTACTTTTTGATTCGCCCAGTCACACTTGCCTTGCGGTTATTTGCAAATATGTTTGCAGGTCACTTGCTCCTGCTTGTGTTTATTGGCGGAGGAAACTACATGCTCCATGATTCACACCTCATTATGAAGTTTCTTTCCCCATTTTCCTTTTCATTTGGAATCATCATGACATTCTTTGAATTCATGGTTCAGTGCCTTCAGGCATACATCATCACTCTTCTCTCAGCACTCTTTATCGCAGGAGCGTTGGCAGAGGAACATTAAACTTACGTAATGTCTAACGAGCTCCCGCTCGTTAGATCCCACATAATGGAAAGGCAACAAAGATGCACGGCACACTCAACCTGGTCGGTTATGGCCTATCTGCAATCGGACCCGCAATAGCTACTGGTTTGATTTTCGCCGCCTATATCAATGGCGTCGCACGTCAACCTGAGTCACGCAGCGTTCTTCAACCAATCGCGTTCCTTGGCTTTGCGCTAGCTGAAGCTTTGGCGCTTTTCGGTCTGGTTCTAGCGTTCGTTCTTAAGTAAGAACTAAACCAAGAGACGAGAAAGAGCTAAATAATGAGAATTCACATGGAGGCCGCAGCCAATCCACTAATTCCCAATACTGCTGAATTAGTTGTTGGTGTTATTGCCTTCTCTCTTCTCTTCATTGTGCTGCGCTCACGCGTTGTGCCAATGTTCGAGAAGGCCTTTACAGCTCGGACAGAAGCAATTGAAGGCGGTATTGCCAAGGCAGAGCATGCACAGCGTGAAGCTGAAGCGGCTTTGAAGGCATACACAGCACAACTCAATGATGCTCGTAGTGAGGCGCAATCAATTCGCGAAGAGGCGCGCGTTCAAGGCGCTGCCATCATCGAAGATTTGCGCGGTAAGGCACAAGAAGAGGCAAGCCGCATAACTGCCGCAGCACATGCATTTATTGAAGCCGAGCGCCAACAGGCAGTCGCTTCCCTTCGTCATGAAGTTGGTGCACTTGCTACCGAATTAGCATCAAAGATTGTTGGAGAGGCACTTGATGATCAAGTTCGCCAATCTGGAATCGTTGATCGTTTCCTTACTGATTTGGAGAAGAGCTCCAAGTGATTTCACTCGCTGGTAATAGTCGCCAATCACTCATCACATTACGTGGTGGGCTAGATGAAAAGCTCAAGGGGCTCTCATCTTCTGATTGCACGGGTATTTCCACCGACCTGTTTTCGGTTGTGAGTGCACTCAATTCTTCAATTGGCTTAAGGCGAGCATTTACAGATCCAGCACGTGATGCCGCTGCAAAAGCACAATTAGCTAAGGATCTCTTTGCAAAGAACATTTCTGCCAAGGTTTTAGAGCTTGTGAGCGCAGCAGCTGCGCTTCGTTGGTCATCTTCAGTTGATATTTCAAGTGCTCTTGAGCAACTCGCGATTGAAGCAGAGGCGACCGCAGCCAATAGTGATAATTCACTCGACCGCGTGCAGGAAGAACTCTTCGCATTTGGAGAAATTCTTGCTGATCATCAAGATCTTCGAATCACCTTTGGTGACAGACTTGGATCAGAGCAAGGCAAGGCAGAGTTAGTCGCTTCTCTTTTTGGAAGCAAAGCAGCGCCTTCAACGGTGCGTTTGCTGACACATTTAGTCAATGGGCTTGCAGGGCGCGGAATTGATAACGTTCTTGAGGTTTACGTCGAAGCAGTTGCCGCTAGACGCAATCGATTGATCGTTTTGGTTCGCACTCGCTCGCATTTAACACCCGCACAATCTGAGAAGCTCGCAGCCGTAATGGGTAAGCAAGTAGGCCAGCCTGTGCACTTGAACTATGAAATTGATCCATCGGTAGTCGGTGGGATTTCAATCCGATTCGGAGACGAATTGGTCGATGGAACGATTAGTACACGTTTAGCAGAAGCAGGTCGAGCACTAGCAGTTTAAGAGGTTCTAGTTATTAGCAGATGTCTAAAACTAGGTGAGTTAAGAGGAGAAGAAGATGGCCGAACTTACGATCCGTCCCGAAGAAATTCGCGATGCGCTGGCAAAGTATGTTTCCGCATACAACCCAGGAACAGCAGCGCGCGATGAGGTCGGTACCGTTGTCGAAGCAGGCGATGGCATCGCTCGCGTTGAAGGATTGCCTTCCACAATGACCAACGAACTTTTGAAGTTCGAAAATGGAACATTGGGACTCGCATTGAACCTAGACGTACGTGAAATCGGTGTTGTTATCCTCGGTGAATTCACCGGCATTGAAGAAGGAACATCAGTTCGCCGCACAGGTGAGATCCTCTCTGTTCCAGTTGGAGATGGCTTCCTAGGAAGAGTTGTTGATCCGCTTGGTCGTCCAATCGATGGCAAGGGTGAAATTAAAGCTGAAGCAATGCGTGCACTTGAGTTGCAGGCACCATCAGTAGTTGAACGCCAACCTGTGAAAGAACCAATGCAGACTGGAATTAAAGCTATCGATGCAATGACAGCTATTGGCCGCGGACAGCGCCAGTTGATTATTGGAGATCGCCAGACAGGTAAGACTGCGATTGCAATCGACACAATTATTAACCAGAAGGAAAATTGGAAGACTGGAGATCCAAAGAAGCAAGTTAAATGTATTTATGTTGCCATTGGTCAGAAGGGTTCGACAATTGCTTCTGTTAAGGGAGCGTTGGAAGAAGCTGGCGCAATGGAGTACACAACAATCGTTGCCTCTCCTGCATCTGATCCAGCTGGTTTCAAATACTTAGCCCCATACACAGGTTCTGCTATTGGTCAGCACTGGATGTATGCAGGCCAACATGTACTCATTATTTTTGATGATCTCTCTAAGCAAGCCGAGGCGTATCGCTCAGTCTCATTACTTCTTCGCCGCCCACCAGGCCGCGAAGCGTATCCAGGAGACGTCTTCTATTTACACTCACGTCTACTTGAGCGTTGCGCAAAGCTCTCTGATGAGCTTGGTGGCGGATCAATGACTGGTCTACCAATCATTGAAACAAAGGGAAATGACGTATCTGCCTTTATTCCAACCAACGTAATTTCTATTACTGACGGTCAGTGCTTCCTTGAGACAGATCTGTTCAACGCAGGTGTGCGCCCAGCTATTAACGTGGGTATCTCAGTGTCTCGCGTGGGTGGTTCTGCTCAGACCAAGGCGATCAAGAAGATTGCTGGTCGTTTGCGTCTTGACCTAGCGCAGTACCGTGAATTGGAAGCTTTCGCAGCGTTCGGTTCAGATCTTGACGCAGCTTCTAAAGCACAACTTGAGCGCGGTGCGCGAATGGTTGAGCTCTTGAAGCAAGGTCAGTACTCACCTTATTCAGTAGAACGCCAAGTAGTTTCAATTTGGGCAGGAACAACAGGAAAGATGGATTCAATCCCTGTTGCTGATATCCGCCGCTTTGAAAGTGAATTCTTGGAATATGTTGCTCGCTCTCATGCGTCGATTTTTGAAGTAATTTCATCAAGCCGTGAGCTCAGTGATGACACTGTTGCAGCGCTTGAAAAAGCAATCGAAGCATTCAAAAACGAATTCACAGTGAGCGCAGGTAAGTAAGTAAAAAATGGGTGCTCAACTTCGAATCTATCGCCGCCGAATGCGTTCGGTTAAGGCGACTAAGAAGATTACGCGTGCGATGGAGTTGATCTCTGCTTCGCGTATTGTGAAGGCGCAACAGCGTGTGGCTGCTTCATCACCATACTCAGATGAGTTGACGGGCGCCGTACGAGCTGTTGCAACCCAATCAAGCACCGTCCACCCACTCACAAGCCCAGCAATTAATCCCAAGCGTGCAGCGGTTCTCATCATTACAGCAGACCGCGGAATGGCTGGGGCATATTCAAATGCTGCGATCAAGCAAGGCGACCAACTGATTGCAGAAATTAGTAGCCGCGGCCTTGAAGTTGATGCATATTTAATCGGCCGTAAGGCAGTCAACTTTTATCGCTTCCGCAATAGAGCGATCGCTGGTTCATGGACCGGTTTTTCTGATAATCCAACATTTGAAAATGCCCGTGAGGTTTCAAGTTCTCTCATACTGGCATTTCTGACTAATTCACTGGAAAGCGCTCAAGGCGTAGATGAACTCCATATCGTTTACACAGAATTTAAATCTATGATTACCCAGCTTCCAGTAGAAGATCGCCTTCTTCCACTCGCTACAAGCGAGCAAGGTGAAGCTCAAAGTGGAATTACTGCGATGTATGAATTTGAATCCAACGCGGAAGGTGTTTTGAATGCTTTGCTTCCGCGCTATGTAGAGGCAAGAGTTTTCAATGCGATGTTGCAGTCAGCAGCTTCTGAACATGCTGCCCGCCGCCGTGCAATGAAGTCAGCGACTGACAACGCTGATGAATTAATCAAGTCACTTACCCGACTTGCGAACGCGGCCCGTCAAGCCGAAATTACCCAAGAGATCAGTGAAATTGTTGGCGGCGCAGATGCGCTTGCCTCAGCTAGCGCAGGGAGCGAATGATGTCCGAGAAAACAACACAAGTAGCAGGCAAGAACGGTCGTGTGGCCCGAGTAATCGGTCCGGTGGTGGATATTGAATTCCCCGCAGACTCAATGCCAGCCATCTTCAATGCGTTGCATGTGGATGTGACACTCTCTGGTGAAAAGCGCATGCTCACGATGGAAGTTGCCCAGCACATTGGTGACAACGTCGTGCGCGCGATCTCTATGCAGCCAACCGATGGAATGGTTCGCGGAGCATCAGTGACAGATACAGGAGCGCCAATCAGCGTTCCAGTTGGTGATGTCACAAAGGGACATGTATTTAATACTTTGGGTGAGTCACTCGACGTACCAACATCATCATTGGATATTAAAGAGCGTTGGCCAATTCACCGCACGGCCCCTGCTTTTGACCAACTTGAGTCAAAGACAGAGATGTTTGAAACTGGAATTAAAGTCATCGATCTACTTACCCCTTATGTACGCGGTGGAAAGATTGGTCTCTTTGGCGGCGCCGGAGTAGGAAAGACAGTTTTGATTCAAGAGATGATTTATCGTGTAGCTGAAAACTTCGGTGGCGTATCAGTATTCGCCGGTGTTGGTGAGCGTACACGTGAAGGTAACGACTTATTCTTGGAAATGACCGAGACTGGTGTTATCAATAAGACCGCTTTGGTCTTTGGTCAGATGGATGAACCACCTGGAACTCGTCTTCGCGTTGCACTATCAGCGCTCACAATGGCTGAATATTTCCGCGATGTTCAAAAGCAAGACGTGCTCTTGTTCATCGACAATATTTTCCGTTTCACACAAGCAGGTTCAGAGGTATCAACACTTCTTGGCCGTATGCCATCAGCTGTGGGATACCAGCCAACACTTGCCGATGAGATGGGACAGCTTCAAGAGCGAATCACATCGACTCGTGGTCACTCGATTACATCTATGCAGGCAATTTATGTTCCTGCCGATGACATCACCGACCCAGCTCCTCACACCACATTCGCGCACTTGGATGCGACAACAGTGTTGTCTCGTCCAATTTCAGAACTTGGTATTTATCCTGCTGTGGATCCACTCGACTCAACATCACGTATTTTGGATCCTCGCTACATCGGTGAGCACCACTTCCGTGTTGCAAACCGTGTGAAGCAGATCTTGCAGCGTTATAAGGATCTCCAAGACATCATCGCAATTTTAGGTATTGATGAACTCTCCGAAGAAGATCGCATCTTGGTTGGCCGCGCCCGTCGTATTCAGCGCTTCTTGTCTCAGAACACTTTCGTTGCAAAGGTATTCACAGGCATCGATGGATCATTTGTTCCACTTTCTGAAACAATTGAAGCATTCGAAGCACTTGCAGATGGAAAGTATGACCATGTTCCAGAGCAAGCATTCTTTATGTGTGGTGGCTTAGCTGACGTTGAGCGCCGCGCTGCTGAGTTGGCAAAGGCATAAAGATGGCAACACTCACCGTTGAAGTAGTCTCACCTGAAAAGCGTGTCTTTTCGGGTGAGGCCACAATGGTTTCCGCGCGCACGCTTGAAGGTGACGTTGGAATCTTGCCTGAACATATTCCGCTGCTCGGGGTGCTTGTTCCAGGAGTTGTCACTGTAAAAGGCACAGATGGAACTACATCTGATTTTGATATGGCCGGTGGATTTATCTCGGTCAATAACAACCGAGTTTCAATTCTGGGCGAGCAGACCCAAGCCTAAATACGTGTCACATCTGCGCCCAGTGAGCGTAGATCCTCTGCAAAATTTGGATAGCCACGGTCAATATGAAAACCATCTTCAACAATTGTGATGCCTTCACTGACAAGGCCAGCAAGTACTAATCCGGCACCAGCGCGAATGTCTGTCGCGACAACTGGTGCCCCTGAAAGCTGCGTAATCCCTGCAATGGCCGCGTGATGGCCATCAACGGTAATACGAGCGCCTAAGCGCTTGAGTTCATTGACGAACATAAATCTTGCTTCAAATACATTCTCAGTCACTATGGCGCTTCCATCTGCAATTGCATTTAATGCAATTGCCATAGGCTGCAAGTCGGTAGGAAATCCTGGGTAGGGAAGCGTTGCGACATCAATTGCAATAGGTCTCTTATCCATTTTGACGCGGATTCCATCAGGAGTAGATGTTATAACCGCGCCGCTTGCAACTAACTTGTCCAAGGGCAATTCAAGATGATCAGCCCTTGCGCCATGAATTGTTATATCTCCGCCTGTCATCACTGCGGCAAATGCCCACGTGCCAGTGACAATACGATCTGGAAGCGTTGAGTGTTCGGCTGCTTTGAGTGAATCCACGCCTTCAATAACAAGACTCTGACTTCCCAAGCCTTGAATTTTTGCGCCCATTGAGATGAGATATTCACCTAAGTCGCTGATATCTGGTTCGCGGGCAACGTTATTAATTGTTGTTGTTCCCTTTGCCAAAACAGCGGCTGTCATCAGATTCTCAGTTGCACCAACACTTGGGAAAACTAAATCGATAGTGGCTCCTTGTAATCTTCCATTAGTTTTCGCGATGATGAAACCATGTTCAAAGGCCACTGTTGCGCCAAGTGCTTCTAATCCACTGATATGAAAATCAAGTCCTCTAGATCCGATGGCATCTCCGCCAGGCAGAGAAATTTCTGCGACCCCAACACGGGTCAGGATTGGACCCAGCACGTTAATGGATGCGCGCATTTTGCGCACTAAATCATATTCAGCGCGGTGGCCTGGCGTTGCTGGCACATCAATTGTGAGCACATCATCGTTGAGTGAAACTTTGCAACCAAGACGTACTAAAAGCTCGGACATTATGTGAACGTCGGCGATATCTGGGACATTGCGAATGGTGTGAGTCCCTGCGGCAAGAAGGGATGCGGCCATAAGTTTGAGGGCTGAGTTCTTTGCCCCTGTTACTTTGACCTCACCAGATAGGCGAGCAGGGCCAAGGATGCGAAAACTTGGTGAACTTTCGGGCACAACTCACCTCCAATCAATTCTTGAGTGGTCACATCGTACTTGCTCTAATAGGCTCACCCCATGGTTAATCTGACTCGTATTTATACAAAAACAGGTGATGACGGCACTACTTCCCTTGGGGACATGAGCCGTACATCAAAAAATGACCCTCGCTTGGAAGCTTATGCCGATGTTGATGAAGCAAACTCATCTATCGGAGTTGTTCTTGCTCTAGCCCCAAGTGATGATCCAGCAGTGACTAAAGTTCTTATTCGTATTCAAAATGACCTCTTCGATGTTGGGGCAGATCTCTGCACGCCTGTTATCGATGATCCTAAGGTTGAACCACTACGCGTTGTTGAATCCCAGATTAACTTTCTGGAAGAGCAGATTGATTTTTACAACAAAGATTTAGAAGAGTTGCGATCATTTGTCTTGCCATCTGGAACTGCAGGAGCTGCGCTCTTGCATGTTGCTCGTACAGTCACACGCCGCGCAGAGCGTTCAACGTGGCATGCAATCCATTCCTTCGGTGCGGGAGTTAACCCACTGACAGCAAAGTACTTAAACCGACTGTCCGACCTTCTCTTTGTGCTTGCGCGTCATGCAAATAAAAAGACGGGGGACACTCTCTGGGTTCCTGGAGCCAACCGCTAATACTTTTAGCTTCGAGATGGTGTTGGCGAGGGCGTTAACGGCGTAAAGGTATTGCTTGGCACACGTTCGGTAGTTGGAGTGGGCCAACATTTCACGGTTATATTTGTGAATTTAACCCCAGTGGTAAGTGGAACATCACTGACTAACACGATCGTGGAAACTGAATGAGCGGGCGTTCCCCCTGAAAGAGTTCGCAAATTTCCAAGCATGATTTGCCCATTTGGATTGTTTGGATCAACACCATTTACCTGAGAATTTACTTCCCACCACGAACAACCATCTTGGGCTGCCGCTAGAACCGCGCCACATGATTTTGCAACAACTGCAGGGTTCAAAGGATCTTGTGAGCACTGCTTAACAGAACCACTGGGAGATTTTAGCGCTGAGAGAATTCCAACAAGTTCAGCGCCTGTCGGTACCTTTGCATAAACACCATTATTAGAAACAAATCCAGCAGGTGGCCAATTCGGAGCCGGTGAAGGAGTGATAACCACTCGCTTACGAGGTTTGTATTTCCTGTAGATCTTCTTGGCTACTTTGTTCTTGGGAGTAGTTACCTTTGATCCTGTTTTTACACTCGGCTTTACTGGCGCCTTTGTACTAGCTTTCACAGTTGGTTTTGGAGTTGGTTTTGAAGTTACGGCATGCGTTGTGGGTACTCCCGCACCAAATAAAACAAGGGCAATTATGAACGCAAACGCTCTGGTTGTTTTACTCATCATTGATCAGACCACTTAAATGAGCGAGCAGCCATAATCGTTCCAAGTACGAGCCACACAATAAGCACGCACGCAGTACGACCAATCTCCCAAGTGTGCGCAACTTCTTGAGATGCAAAGCTATCTGGCAAGAAGACTGATCGCATTCCTTGTGTCAGCCACTTGAGAGGAAATATGGATGCGAATTTTTGCATCCACGATGGCAAACTTGAAAAGACAAAAAAGACTCCACTCAAAAATTGCAAGATAATCACAATAGGTGAGACAACCGCCGCCGCACCGCGACCACTTTTAATGACAGTGGCAAATGCAATACCAAGTACGGTTGATGAGGCGCTGCCTAGTATTACGAGCCAAATAAAGCGAAGCCAGAGCGCTGGGTCATGGGGCATGTGAAGATGAAAGAAAAGAACACCAAAGAGAAGAAGCAGAAACACCTGAATGATCATCGCGGTGAAGACCAAGATGGCCTTACCGATAAAGAAGGAGATAGGAGACATGGGAGTTCCACGCAAGCGCTTGAGAGTGCCAAAGTCTCTTTCCATGGGGATATTGATGGCAAGCTGCTGAAAACCCGTATTCACAAGGCCAGAGGCAACCATTCCTGAAATAAAGTACTGACTAAAGGTAACTCCTGGGGCAATCGTATTTTTGAAGACCGAACCAAAGATGAATAGTAAGAGCACGGGGAACATCAAGGTGAAGACAACAGATTCACGTCTGCGCATAAACTGCTTTATTTCAAGGCCACCGCGCAGGGCGCCAATACGAAGTATGTTCACTTGTTTGCCCCAATCATGGTGATGTAAACATCTTCCAGGGTTGGCCGGGTTACGGTGAGTTCTGGGATATCTCCATCAAAGTTTTTGGATAGCTCTTGGATATCAGCTGTCGGATTCAAAGAGAGCTTTGTTTGAAGCTGGTCTTTTTCTTTCCAAGAAATCGTTGCTTTCGCTAAGTGGCGACCACCTAGCGTTGCAGGTGTTGCAATCTCAACTATCTTCCCATGATTTATGACGGCCACTCGATCTGCAAGTTCCTCTGCTTCATCTAGGTAATGCGTTGTTAAAAGAATTGTGGTTCCTTCGGCTTTTAAGGTGCGAATGAGCCCCCAAAATGCACGCCGAGCCTCTGGATCAAAGCCTGTTGTTGGCTCATCTAGAAATAGGATTTCCGGTGATCCAATGATTCCTAGCGCAACATCTAATCTGCGGCGCTGGCCTCCAGAGAGGTTATGCACTCTGTCATCACGCTTCTCATCAAGTCCTACTAAGGTGATAACGGCATCTGGATTCTTGGGGTTTGAGTAGTATTGAGCGAAGTGATGAATCGTCTCAGAGACACTTAAATCTCCAGCATCACTTGTAGATTGCAGGACGATTCCAATTCTGTTGCGCCAACTGATGCTCTGACTTCCTAGATGCTCTGGATCTAGATCAAGGACTGTTACATCCCCAGAATCCCGGTCACGGTAGCCTTCTAAGATTTCAACTGTGGTTGTCTTACCGGCTCCATTTGGACCCAAAATTGCGAAAATCTCACCCTGCACAACGTCAAGATCAATTCCATTGACCGCAATTTTTCCGTCATAGCTCTTCTTTAAGCCGCGAACTTTAATTGCGTGGTTCATGTTCGTATCTTGCCGTATTTGTCTAGCAACGCGCTAATTTCATCTCGCTATGAGGCAGCGAATTTGCTGTGAATAGGAAAGAATAGAGGGGTGAGCCCGCGCAGAAATCACCCTAAAGGTAAAGGCCCGAAAGAGCCTGATCGCGATATCTCACATTCATTTGAAACTGTCGAAGAACATATTGAAGGTATGTATACCGTCAGAAAAGTTACAGGTTCTAGTTCTACAAAACCTTATAGATGCCCAGGGTGCGATCAATTAATTCCAACAGCAACACCACATATTGTTGCTTGGATTGATGATGATCTTGATAACCGCAGGCATTGGCATAGCGCATGCTGGCAGAAGAAAGATCAGCGCAAACCAAAGACATTACGTTCTCGTAACGCTCCTAAATACTAAGAAAGTGAATTTAGCGGTTGCGAAGTTCAGCAAGCTTTTTGATCAAGGCATCGGTGGATGCTTTTCGAGTGAAAGACATCGTCGCAAGAGGGATACTAAAACGCTTCTTCGCCACTGAGCGAAGATAGGTAAATTCTCGAAGTCCTTCTCGTCCATGGATACGTCCATATCCGCTCTCTTTAACTCCTCCAAATGGGAGTGTTGCGATACCGGCATAAGCAATCACAGAGTTCACTGAGACCATTCCACATTGAAGTTGAGAGGTGATGTAGTCAGCATTTTTCTTTGACCAGACTGATGCTGCAAGACCATATTTCACTCCGTTGGATAGACGGATCGCCTCATCAATATCACTGACTCTGTTAATCACAAGAGTTGGTCCGAATGTTTCCTCTGCAACAGCTATTGAATCTTCTGGGACGTTTACCATGATTGTGGGGTTCACATATGGAGCCTGAACTGAATCAACGCTTCCAACAATAAACTCTGCGCCCCTACTTGCCGCATCACGGATATGGCTATCGATTACTTTGAGTTGCGATGGCATTGTGATTGCGCCGTATTCTCGGCCCGGCTTAATCTTTTCAGCGCCCTTTTTGATTTCAGCAATAAATTTATCAGCCACACTATTCATCACATATACACGCTCGGTGCCGATGCAGGTCTGCCCAGAGTTAGACATTGCGCCCCATAGAACTGCGTCTGCGGCTGCTGCAATATCTGCGTCAACATCGATAATGGCTGCATCTGATCCGCCGCACTCAAGGACAACTGGCACCATACGCTCAGCACAACTTGCTGCAACTTTCTTCGCAGTTCTAGTTGATCCTGTGAAGGCAACCTTATCTACCGCGCTTTGTGTGAGAGCAACACCTGTTGCAGGACCACCTGTAACAACGAAAAATACATTGGCTTCTTTTGCTACTTCATTAAATGTTTCACCGAGCCAGAATCCAACTCCGGGAGTGAATTCACTTGGCTTGAATACAACCGAATTACCTGCAGCTAGAGAATAGGCAATTGATCCCATAGGCGTATAGACAGGGTAGTTCCAAGGTCCGATTACTCCGACAACACCATATGGAACATAGTGAACCTTCGCTGACATATTCGCCATGATGATTCCTGGCGCGCGGTTACTTGTACGAAGGAATCGTGAAGCATGATCTGCTGCCCATGCAAGATGCCCAATAGCGAGAGTCACTTCAAGAGTTGCATCACTCTTTGGCTTACCTGTCTCATCCATCACGATCTGAGCAAGTTCATCAATTCGAGATGCCATGAGCGCTGCCCACTTTTTAAGAATTACCTTTCGACCCTTAAAGCCAAGAGCGCGCCAAGCAAGTGATCCAGCGCGGGCTCTAGCAACGAGGTCGTTGACGACCTCTGCGCTGCTATCTGGATATCTGCCTACTTCTTCTCCAGTGGCAGGTGAGTAGCTAATCAATGTGTCTGTAGGAGTCATAGGGTAAGACTAAACTTATTTCGTGTCAGAGTTAATAAGGCCAAGCACAATTCTTCCGGCCAATCGCAGGGCAATCACGTTTACCACGGCTGATTCCCTGAAATTGATCGGGGAAGTGGCCAGCCCAGAAGGTGAGCGCCAGGCATCGCTACTCTGCTTGCACCCCAACCCAAGTGGTGGGGGAATGATGGATAGTCATATCTATAAGAAGGCCGCAAACAGATTGCCATCAATGGCTGGCATCGAAGTGATTCGTTTCAATACCCGCGGAACAACAAGTGAAGCAGGAACATCAGAAGGCGTATTTGATAACGGAGAGAGAGAAAAGTTAGATGTTGAGGCTGCAATAAATTATTGTTTTGATGTACTCAAAGTTGAAAAGCTTTGGATTACAGGGTGGTCATTTGGAACTGATCTAGCTCTTCGATATGCAAAAGATAGCCGGGTTGCTGGGTTAATTTTGCTGAGTCCACCTCTGCAGCGAACAGGGCAAGAAGATTTAGATTTCTGGCAGAAAGATTCACGCCCAGTCACCGCATATATTCCTGAACATGATGAGTATCTAAATCCGGAACAGGCGAAGGAGAGATTCAAAAGTTTCTCTCGCCTGAATTTGATTCCAGTTGATGGCGCTAAACACTTATGGGTAGGAGAACCCTTTGTTCACCTAATCTTGAGTGAAATCACAAAGATTATCGCCCCAAGCAGATTGCCTTTACCTACAGAGATTTAACTCTTCTGTAGTTTTGAAGGCCACCAGATCTTTGGTCCGATGCTCTGAACTAAAGCTGGAACAAGAATCGAACGAACGATAAATGTGTCAAGCAATACTCCAAATGCAACCGAGAATCCGATTTCAGCCAAGAAGACAATAGGCAAGATTCCAAGCACGGTAAATGTTGCAGCAAGGACAATTCCTGCCGAAGTAATTACCCCGCCAGTAACTGTCACTCCTTTGATCATTCCTGCTCGCGTTCCAATCTGCATCGATTCCTCACGAACACGAGTCATCAAGAAGATGTTGTAGTCAATGCCCAGGGCTACCAAGAAGATGAAAGCAAAGAGAGGGAAGCCCGAATCTTCGCCTGCAAAGTGGAAGATGTGATGGAAGACCAGTGCGCAAGCTCCCAGCGTTGCAAAGTATGAGAGCACAACCGTCAGAAGAAGCATCAGCGATGCGAGAACACTTCGAAGTAATAGTCCCAAAATGATTGCAATCACAATGAGCACAACTGGAATGATCACACGCTGATCACGTGCTGCAGCCTGGTGTGAGTCATAAAAGACAGCAGAGGTTCCTCCAACAAGAGATTGTGGATCAATCGAATGTGCGGCGCTTCGAATAGCAGGAATCATCTTTATTGCTTCATTCGAATCAGCTGTCGCGACCAAAGTCGCGTTGAGGATCACGTGGCCATCTACAACTTTTGGCGCTCCTCCAGGGGCTTGAACACCATCAGGAATAACTGATGTGATGCCAGGAGTGCTTGATAACTTCGCAGTCATTGCAGCTGCATTAGAAGAGGTAGTCCAAATTTGAGTTGGTTGCCCTTGACCGCCAGAGAAGTACTTCAAGAGAACATCTTGTGACTTCACTGAGTCGGGAGTCTTTGTAAAGGACTGGGAGGTAGAAATTCCACCGGCATGCAGCGTCGATGCAAATGCAGCAAAAATCAGAAGTACGAGTCCTGTTGCTACCCAATAGGTGCGAGGCTTTTTAGCTGTTGCATTTGCAAGCTTTGCCCATACTCCTTTGAGTTTCTCATCTTCACTGCCAAATTTTGGAATACGTGGCCAAAAGATCCAACGACCAAAGAGAACAAGCACTGCTGGAAGCAGGGTGAGAATTGTGATTACGGCGCACAAGATTCCAATAGCTCCAACCGGTCCAAGGCCGCGGTTGTTTGAAAGGCTTGCAAGCAGAAGCAGAATTAAGCTAACTGCAACGGTAGATCCAGAGGCAACAATTGGCTCAACAACTCCGCGCAGAGCATTCTGCATTGCTTCAAACCTAGATTCAACATGATGGAGTTCTTCTCTATAGCGCGCAATAAGTAAGAGGGCATAGTCCGTCGCTCCTCCGAGAACGAGCACTGAGAGAATTCCCTGCGATTGCCCATCAAGGGTGATGATGTTGTGCTTTGCTAATTCGTAGATAACTGATCCTGCAAATGTGAGAGCGATACCTGCTGAGAACAAAGGAAGAATCCACAAGAAGGGTGATCGGTAGACAACAATCAAGATGATCGCCACAACAAGGCCAGTTGTCAGAAGCAGACTGGAGTCGAGAGAGCCAAATGCTCCAAATAGATCAGAGAGAATTGCTGCGATACCAGTGACGTGGGCTTGGAATCCATGTGTTGTTGCGTATTGAGCCGAGTAATAGCGAATAGATGAGGTAAAGACAGGCAGGGCCGGCTTCTTATTGGGTAGGACTGTGTCTGATTTTCCAGAGCTATACGGAATGCTGGCCAAAATCGCATCAGCATTTTTAGATGGAAATGCCACCAAAGGCGCAGAGGTATCTAAAAAGTCACCAATTGTTTTATCAACGAGTGGTATGGCCTTGCCATCAATATCAACAAGTGGCTTTGAAGGAAGCGTTTGAAGAAATGCATTTGCGGAGGCGATTGCAGCAGGATCTGCCTTGCCAACGAATAGGACGAGCTCAGGAAATGAGTTGTTTGAACCAGAGGAAAATGCCTTAGCGGCTACATTAAATTTCTCTGTTTCGGAAGCGGAAGGCAGGAATTTTGAGTTGTCGTTTTTTTGTACTGTTGAGAGGTTTCCGAAGAGAGGTCCTGTCACACTTGAAATACCTAGCCATACAACCGTTAATCCGATTGCGATGAATAGTGGCTTGCGATGTGGTGCCTTGCTTTTTGTTGCCTTAGACAAGTTAGCCCCTTTCGGCCTTAGGAAATACAACTTCGTCAACGATTAAAAGTATAGCTGCGGCAATTGGTACCGCTAGAAGCCCCCCAACTACTCCAAGCAAACTCACGCCCACCAATGCCGCAATGATAGTGACCAGGCCAGGCATTGAAAGTGAGCGACGCATAATGCGTGGCAAAATAAAGTAATTCTCGAGTTGTATGTATATGACGTAACACACAAAAACGATGATGGCATCAGTGGGTGATTTTGTTAAAGCCACGATGGTGAAAGCGGTACACCCCAGTATGTGGCCGATTAGTGGAATAAGTCCACAGAGAAACACGAGCATGCTAATTGCAGATGCATACGGCAGTCGAAGTACGAGAGAAAGGAGAAGTGCAAATACTCCTGCAATAACCGCCACTGAAGCCTGGCCGCTTACGAAGGCGCCCACTCGCTTAATAATTGCGTCGCTAATTCTGCTCACGCGGTCCCGGCGTGAAAGAGGAACAAATCGATAGGCAGCGCTAGTTACAGATGGAAGGGAGGCGAGGAAATAAAGAGTCAAAATAAGGATTGTAAGAGTTGAGATTGCTCCAGATAAAACTGCTTTACCGACCCCGATAACTCCTCCAAATGCACCAACTACAAATTGGCCATCATGAACTCCCGCATTTACCTTCTTTTGAATGGTGTCGATGATGCCGTATTTAACATTTAAGCTTTCAAGAGTCGAGTTATTCTTTAAATTGGCAATAAGGCTCGGTGCATCTTTGAGAAGTAGATTGAGTTGATGAATTACCGGGGGGATAACGACTGCTGAGAAAACCCCGACGAATGCAAGAACTATGCCAACAACACAAGCAACAGCGCCAGTGCGCTTGAGACCCCTGCGTTGAAAGAATTCAACTGCTGGATTTAAGCCCGCCGCAAAGAAAAGGGAGATGATGATGAGGACAAAGACTTGGCTGGCGTTTGCCAGTGCGCGCATGAGAGTGATCGCGATTACAGCTCCAGTAGCGGCAAGAAATCCAAAGTAAAAAGGATGCCCACGATCTAGTGGCACGCCTTGTTGACCAAGATCTTTGGGAGCAGGTGTTTGCTTAGAACGTGACTTAGAACCGAAGTGGATGCTGGGTTTCTTGAGTGCCATTGCTTGATAATAGGGAAAGATAGCCCCGTGGGCGAACTTAGAATCACTGGGTTAAGTGAAGATATGGTGACGCTTTCCAACCTGTCCTGGCGCAAGCCAGTTGAAGATTGGCCTGAAGAAGAAGGCTTAGCTTCGATGCGCGGCATCTCACGCCACATTGTCCGCCTTGTTCGAACAGGTCCGGGGGAGCGTGAAGTATTTGCGGTCAAAGAGACAGTCCCAGAATTTGCTCAAAAAGAATATGCAATCTTGCGAGAACTCAATAACAAAAGCGCGCCCTGCGTTGAACCCGTTGCGATTGTGGAAGACAGGTTGTCAAAGCGCGGGGAACCACTTCCATGTGCTTTGGTTACTCGCTATTTGCCTTACTCACTTCCATACCGAGTGATCATGAGTAGTAATCCAACTCCACATGAAATTACAACTATGGCAAATGGCCTGGCATTACTACTTGTTAGATTGCATCTGCTTGGTTTTTGGTGGGGCGATTGCTCGTTATCTAATACTTTGTTTCGCAGAGATGCAAATGAGTATGCTGCATATTTAGTAGATGCTGAAACAGGTGAATTTCAAACTCAACTGAGCAATGGTCAGCGCGAACATGATCTTGAAATTGCGCAATTTAATGTTGCCGCAGAGCTAGAAGATCTTGCAGCCTCTGGTGTTTTGCATCCAGGAATGGATCCTATCAAAGCTGCCGAAGCAGTTATTAAGCGCTATAGACGTTTGTGGGCGATGCTTAAGGAGCCACAGATATTAGATCCAACTGACCGTCACGCTGTTGAAAAGGCTATGCGCGCTGTACAAGATCTTGGCTTTGCAGTTGAAGAGGTCGAGGTAACACTTGATGGTGAAAAGGGCGCTCTTAAGTTCACGCCTAAACTTGTTGCTGCCGGTTACCACCAGAATCGTTTATGGGAACTTATGGGTATTCATGCCGAAGAGTTACAAGCAAAAAGATTGCTTGCATCTTTTGACAGATTCAGGGGTCGTGAGAAGAAACCTCTTCCTCCTATCCAAGATAGCGCTCGACGCTGGATGAGTGAGACTTATCAGCGCGTAATGAATATGATTCCAACTGAGCTGCGAGGCTTAGTTGAACCCGCACAGATGTTCCATGAAATCTTGGAACACCGTTGGTATTTAGGTGAGCAACAAGGCAAAGATCCTGGTCTTAGCTTTGCAGCCGAAGATTACATTCGATCGATATTGCCTCATAGAGCAGGAATAGGAGCCAAGCCATGAGCATGCCTCCGCTTCCAAAAGGCTTTGGGCGTGCTTTTGATTTGAGTTCACTGAAGAATCCAGCGCCGCAAGTGGCAAATGTTGGAATTGCAGTTAATCAGACAAATTTGATGGAAGAAATAATTCCAGAATCAAATAACCAAGTCGTCATTCTGATCTGTTGGTCGCCTAGAAGTCCAGAGTCGCAGAGAGTTCTAGATTCGCTGGGCAAGATGCATGCAGAAGATTCCGCAGCCGAAGGTGGCGCTGGCTGGATACTAGGTAGTGTCAATGTCGATCAAGAGCCTTCGGTAGCAACAGCTCTGCAGGTGCAATCTGTGCCGCTAGCAATTGCTTTAATTCAAGAACAACTGGTACCGCTCTTTGAAACTGTGCCAACAGATGAGCAACTACGCATGGTTATCAATAAAGTCCTTGCACTTGCATTAGAGCGAGGCATCGGCAAGGCGGCAGGTGAAAATTCTGGCGGTAGCCAAGATGCTCAACCCATAGAAGAGAAATTAGAACCAGAAGAGCAGGCAGCTCTAACCGCTCTTGAAGAAGGAGACTTTGCGGCAGCAGCAAACTCCTATAAACAATGGCTTCTTCGCTCACCAGGAAATCCTCTTGCCTCAGCAGGTCTTGCCCAAGTCGATCTCATGCTTCGCATCCAAGGAGTGGATTTCAATTCAGCGATCTCATCCGCTGATTCTTCTCCTGAAAACATTGAAGCCCAGCTACTTGCAGCAGATGTGCAAATATCCCAAGGTGATTTAGACGGATCTTTTAATAGATTGATTTCACTTGTGAAGAAGACAGCGGGAGAGGATCGCAAGAAGGTTCGTGAGCATTTACTTTCACTTTTCACCCTTATTGATCCAGAAGATCCCAAGTTGATTCAAGCCCGACAATTACTTGCGAGTGCGCTATTTTGACGA
>DAIQAR010000004.1:1637-6974 GCA_036781605.1 Candidatus Nanopelagicaceae bacterium | reverse complement strand
ATTGGATTTTCTTGGCCAAGTTATCAAATTGGGTTAAATCAACAAGTACTCAAAAGGCAGAACAACACAGCGACTTTGCTTCTACCGAAATTGCATGGCGCCTGGAGCGTTGGGGCACTTACAACCGTTGTGGCAGCCTTTCTTCTCACATCAAAAGTCTCACTTGCTTGGCACATTGATGTTTTAGCCGCACTCGTTTGGTCCTTCACGATCTTCTCTATATATAAACTAAATCCAGTTCTCATAACGGCAGCTGATCTTGCAGATGAACCGATAGTGAAAACCAAAGAACTCTTTGCGGGGATGAGAGAGATCAGACCAGTAATTATTGCTCTGTTGCTTGCCATTTCTATTGAGAGCTCTACAAACGATTGGGCGACGCTTTCATCTCACCAGGAAATTCATGCAAGCAATACGCTGAGCATCATTCCTTACTTGTCATTTATGGTCTCGATGATCATTGGCCGGGTCTCTATCCATCGTCTGGTGAAATTTCGCTCCGAACGGTATTGGATTCGTTTTGGCTCTCTTCTTGGGGGATTGGGATTTGGAATCTGTGTACTTCTTGCGAAATTCCTTTCATCTCATAGTTTTGCCGCTGCATTTTCCATAGAGGCATTGGGCTTTTTCCTTGGAGGTCTTGGAAGCTCCTTCATGGCTGGACTCTTTATGACCGAGGCAAGCCGCAGGTCACATCTATCTCCGGGAATGATTGCAGCGCAATTAGGACTAGCGGTAAACACAATTGGTTTCGTTGTGCGCCTAGCCACAGCGTGGATTGTTCAACTCACATCAATCACTATTGGCTTAATGCTTCCAACTGCCCTGATGCTCTGCCTTTTGTTTTTTAAAACGCTAGGTAATGCAGAAGTGACTAGGGATTAACCAGAACCTTCTGTATTGCCCGGATCAGCAGCTTTCACATCGTTAATTTGATACTTCTCGATTGCCTCTTTGACGAGCTTGCTTTTGATCTCACCAAGTTCGGCAAGTTGGGCAAGTGCGGCGACGGCAATAGATGGACCATCGACTTTAAAGTGGCGACGAAGTGCACCGCGTGTATCAGAAAGTCCAAAGCCGTCTGTTCCAAGAGAATAGAAAGGTTGGCTGACCCAAGGAGCAATTTGATCTTGAACTGCTCGCATGAAATCACTGACTGCGATGACAGGACCCTCATGACCCTTTAGTTTTTGGGTGATGTAAGCGCTTTGTTTATTATCTGGATTTAACAAGTTATGGCGGTCAACAGCAAGCCCATCACGGCGCAATTCATTCCAAGACGTTACAGACCAGACATTTGCCGCGATATCCCAATCGTCAGCTAACAACTTCTGCGCAGCAAGAGCCCAATTCATTCCAACTCCTGATGCTAGAAGCTGGACAGTTTTCTTACTCTTTTTAGTTGCAGGGGCATAGAGGTAAATTCCTTTGAGCAGTCCATCAACATCAAGTTTCTCTGGCTCTGCAGGCTGCATGTAAGGCTCGTTGTAAACGGTGAGGTAGTAGTAAACGTTCTCACCATTTTCTCCATACATACGGCGCAGACCATCTTTAACGATATGGCCTACTTCGTAAGCAAAGGCAGGGTCGTAAGAGACGACGGCAGGGTTAGTTGATGCAAGCAGAAGAGAATGTCCATCTTCATGCTGCAAACCTTCGCCATTGAGTGTTGTGCGACCAGCGGTTGCACCTAGTACGAAGCCACGTACTAATTGGTCTGATGCTGCCCAGAAGGCATCACCAGTGCGCTGGAAACCAAACATTGAGTAGAAGATATAGATAGGAATCATTGGTTCGTTATGTGTGGAGTATGAAGAACCGACAGCAGTAAATGAAGCAACAGATCCGGCTTCATTAATTCCTTCATGCAAAATAACGCCAGAGGTTGATTCCTTGTACGAAAGCATCAATTCACGGTCAACGGAGGCATATTTTTGTCCATGAGGTGAATAGATCTTCAGGGTTGGGAACAAACTATCCATTCCAAATGTTCTTGCCTCATCAGGGATGATGGGAACAAAGCGCGCACCAATATTTGGATCTTTCACCAAGTCTTTGAGTAAGCGCACAAATGCCATCGTGGTTGCCACTTCTTGCTGGCCTGATCCACGTCTGACTGATTCATAGGTGCTCTCAGGCGGCAAAGTGAAAGGTTTTGAAACTTTTCGGCGAGTAGGAATAGAACCGCCAAGAGTGCTGCGGCGCTCCATCATGTATTTGTACTCAGGTGAATCAACGCCTGGGTGGTAATACGAAGGAAGCTTTGCATCAATCGCAGAATCAGGAAGTGGGATCTGCAGCGTGTCACGGAATTGGATGAGATCTTCGATCGTCATCTTCTTCATCTGATGAGTGGAGTTACGGGCTTCAAAGTGTGAGCCAAGTGTCCAGCCCTTGATTGTCTTTGCAAGAATTACAGTTGGTTTGCCGTTCTTCTCACTTGCTTGCTTGTATGCAGCGAAGAGTTTGCGGTAATCATGGCCACCACGCTTGAGAGCCCAAATCTTTTCATCACTCCAATTGGCAACCATTGCTGCTGTGCGAGGGTCACGGCCAAAGAAGTGCTCACGGACATAGGCTCCGCTTTCAGCTTTAAATGTTTGATAGTCACCATCTGTGGTGTTATTCATGAGATCAACAAGCGCGCCCTCACGGTCCATAGCAAGTAGCTCATCCCACTCACGGCCCCAAACAACCTTGATGACATTCCAGCCAGCGCCACCAAAGATTGATTCAAGTTCTTGAATAATCTTTCCGTTACCGCGCACAGGACCATCAAGGCGTTGCAAATTACAGTTGATAACAAATGTGAGGTTATCTAGACCATCACGAGCGGCAAGACTGATTGCGCCAAGCGTCTCTGGTTCATCACACTCACCGTCTCCAAGAAATGCCCAAACATTTTGATCAGATGTGTCTTTAATTCCGCGGCCCTGCAAGTAACGATTAAAGCGAGCTTGGTAAATTGCATTAATTGGGCCAAGTCCCATTGAAACTGTTGGGAACTGCCAAAACTCAGGCATTAAGCGTGGATGAGGGTATGAGGATAATCCTCCACCATCATGTGAGAGTTCTTGCCTGAATCCATCCATCTGCTTTTCAGTCAGGCGACCTTCCATAAATGCACGTGCATACATTCCTGGACTTGCATGTCCTTGGAAGAAAATCTGATCGCCTCCGCCTGGATGATCTTGTCCACGGAAGAAATGATTAAAACCAACTTCATATAAAGATGCAGAAGAAGCATAAGTAGAGATGTGTCCACCAACGCCAACACCAGGACGTTGAGCGCGGTGCACCATGACTGCTGCGTTCCATCGAATAAATGCACGGATGCGGCGTTCCATCGTTTCATCACCAGGGAAAGCTGGTTCAAGTGCTGGAGGAATACTGTTGATGTAATCAGTTGCACGAAGCGCTGATACTCCAAGATTTTTTTCTTGAGCCCGATTGAGCATCGTTAACATCAAATAGCGTGCGCGAACTGGACCTGCAGCTTTAAGAACTGCGTCTAGCGACTCTTTCCACTCTGCGGTTTCAGCAGGGTCGGTATCGACTAGCTGATCGATGAAGTGGGAAGGGTTTTGGGAGTTCTCGCTCATGAGAGGAGTTTATTCACCTTCTGGGAGTTGCATTCTCACCCTAAGGGGAGTGGACTATCCCTGTCGGGGAGATCCCCGCCACTATCTATGCCAGGAGGTACTTGCTTGATCTCCCCACAGGGGCCCGCACTAACAGTTGAGCGCATGGGAATCACTACAGGTGAATTAATTCTCGAGGTTGGCTTTGATCAAGACTGTGACGCTGCCCTGCGTGAACAAGTAATTGCAAAATCCGGACAAGCTCTCCTTGAAAGTGATTCCAACGAGGTTGTCGATGCAGTTATTTTATGGTGGAGAGATGGCGATGGGGATTTAGTCGATGATTTAGTCGATGCCCTCACATTCCTCAGCGAGAGCGGTCCAATCTGGCTAATGACACCAAAAGTTGGAATTGATGGCCATGTTGAACCCAGTGATATCCAAGACGCCGCCCCAACTGCCGGGCTCTCTCAGACAATCTCTTTTCTTGCTGCGCCAAATTGGACAGCGACTAAACTAGTGCCACGCAAAGCACAGCCAAACAATAAAAAATAGGAGATAACTAGATGGCACTAACAATCGGCCAAGCGGCACCGGATTTCACATTGATGAATCAGCACGGAGAGAGCGTTTCGCTATCATCATTTAAGAGCAAAAAGAATGTTGTTGTGATCTTCTATCCATTTGCATTCTCTGGTATCTGCACAGGTGAGCTATGCGCAATTCGTGATGATCTTGCTGCATTTGAAAATGATAATTCTGAATTACTCGCGATCTCATGTGATCCCATGTATGCGCAGAAAGCATTTGCTGAACAAGAAGGTTATAAGTTTGGCGTGCTTGCAGATTTCTGGCCACATGGCGCAGCAGCTAAGGCATATGGAGTCTTTAATGAAGAGCGTGGATGTGCGATTCGCGGAACATTCATTATTGATAAGAGCGGAATTTTGCGCTGGCAGGTTGTTAATGGCCTAGGTGATGCGCGAAATATCGCCGATTACAAGGCTGCGCTAGCTACTCTTTAATCAGTTTTGTGACTCCCCGCTCTCACAAGGTAGAGTGGGGGACTCACATACCGGGCGGTTAGCTCAGCGGTAGAGCGCTTCGTTTACACCGAAGATGTCGGGGGTTCGAAACCCTCACTGCCCACCACAACAACTACATGATCTACTTTTGATAGAAGTAAGGAGACTTTGGTGAAGGCTAGTCCTGAACACCAGAATCTCTTGATTGAGTTGCAACTCATTGATACTGCGATCTCTCATCTAAAAATAAAATTAGCAAATTTGCCTGAGCGCGAACAGATCACAGCAATCCATACCCGCCTAGAGAACACAGCGGTTGAACTTGCTGTTGTTGAGACAGAGTTGGCAGATGTGGCTATTGATCTTCGCCGCATAGAAGTTGATGTCGAGCAAGTCGCAGACCGTATTAAGAAGGATGAATCCAGACTGTCATCAGGTGTGGGTTCACCCAAGGAACTTGAACAACTTCAGCACGAGCTGGGCACACTTGCCAAGCGAAAGTCAGAGCTTGAAGATGGCGAACTTGAAGTCCTGCTCAAGCATGACGCTGTTAAAGCCAGAGTCGATGAACTCCAGAATGATCAAGTGGGACTGAAGCAGCTTGAGCTAGAACTCAATATCCGTCTTGAAAATGCAACGACTGAGATCCAAAGTGAGATAAACATTCAGCAAGCACAGCGAGCCCAGCTTGCTCCCAAGATTGAGGCGACTCTTGTTGAACTCTACGAAAA
>DAIQAR010000004.1:0-1627 GCA_036781605.1 Candidatus Nanopelagicaceae bacterium | reverse complement strand
CGTCGGGGCTGCGCTGCTGTTTGGTAATAAATGCGAAGGATGCCATTTATCTATCAACGCCATTGAGATTGAAAGAATCAAATCTTTACCTGCCGATGAGATAATTCGTTGTGAGGAATGCCGCCGAATCTTGGTAAGGATCTAAATGTCTCGCACATTTCACATCACGGCAGATGGTGGTTCTCGTGGCAACCCAGGCCCTGCAGCCTATGGAGCAGTTGTCTCTGAAAATGGAAAAGTACTGGCAGAGCTCTTTGACACGATTGGTATTGCTTCTAATAACGTGGCTGAATACCGAGGTTTGATTGCTGGCTTAGAAAAGGCCCATGAACTTGATCCTGATGCAACGATTAATGTGCAGATGGATTCCAAGTTAGTCGTTGAACAGATGTCTGGCCGTTGGCAGATTAAGCACCCTGATATGCGTGAGCTGGCAAAGCAGGCACGAAGCATCCACGATTTATCAAAGGTCACCTTTGGTTGGATTCCACGTGAGGAGAACTCCCACGCAGATCGCCTTGCAAATAAAGCTCTCGATGGTGAACCTGGAAGCGTTTCGCGACCCCAACTTAATTTTCTAACAGAACGAGTCGTCTCAGATGAAGTTCCCACGACGATCTATTTTGTGCGCCATGGTGAAACGATCTGGACACCCGCGCGCAGATTCTCAGGAATCGGACCAGAAGATCCAGAGCTGACCCAAAAGGGAACAGAGCAAGCCAAGAAGGTTGCCCAAGAAATTGCTGCCCGCAAACCTGATTTGATCATCGCCTCGCCTCTTATGCGCACAACACAGACTGCAAAAGAAATTAGTGATGCAACAAAGCTCGATGTCACATTTGATGATCAGTGGGTTGAGTGCGATTTTGGCAACTGGGATGGTTTCACCCCTGCAGAGATTAAAGCAAGTCATCCTGAAGAATGGGATGCGTGGCTTGCCTCTCCTAGTTATCGACCATCCGGTGGTGAGTCTTATGCAGAAGTTTCTTCGCGCGCTGAAGCAGGGCTGACTGACTTAGTTGTTCAATATCCTGGCAAAACAATCTGCGTTGTCACGCACAACATTGTTATTCGGGCCCTTGCATCCCTTGCAATAGGAGCTCCCCTTGAGGGCATGTATCACGTAGACATTTTGCCTTGCAGCATTACGACTGTGCTTGTTTGGCCATCTGATGGTTTACGCGCGCTTCGAGGCTTAAGTGAGCGTAGCCACCTCTAAAAAATTCGCGTATTCTTCTCTCACTGAAGAGTCGTCTGGATCACTGCGTTATGAAAATACCGAGGAAAGTCCGGACTCCACAGAGCAAAGTGATGGTTAACAACCACCCGGGGCGACCCGCGGGAAAGTGCCACAGAAAATGACCGCCGTGCAAACGGTAAGGGTGAAACGGTGGTGTAAGAGACCACCGCGTTGATGGTGACATCAATGGCAAGGCAAACCCCACTTGGAGCAAGACCAAAACGATAGCGATTGAGAACTGCTCGTTCGAGTTATCAGGTAGGTTGCTTGATCACGTGAGCAATTGCGTGACTAGATGGATGGTGATCCATTCGCGAAAGCGATGGACAGGATCCGGCTTATAGGGCGACTCTTCTTTAAATTAGTGATTAGCGGCCATTTCCCGCG
>DAIQAR010000003.1:17737-52306 GCA_036781605.1 Candidatus Nanopelagicaceae bacterium | reverse complement strand
GTCTCGTGGGCTCGGAGATGTGTACAAGAGACATATAGTCAACCATTCGCGGAAACTTATCCACGCTATAGACCGTGACATGGCCATGTGCTGCACGTAATTTTGTGCGGGTCTTTTCAAAATCAACAAGCGAGCAAGGCCCCGCTGATGTCCATGCAACATTTGTCAGCAAGCCAAATACCCCATCAAGATTTACACCATGAGGCTTTACTAAACGATGTGAAAGAAGATGTAATCGCAAGTATGCATCAGCTGCATCTTTTGGAGCTTCGTCCATATCAATTTCAAGATCAACTTCACGCTTTGTTACACCGCGCACAGGGTCAGCTTTGAGATTCTCGCTACGGTCTGATTTATTTGTGATGGAGGAAAGGGAAACATCCAGATACCAACAATCAAGCAGATCACCATTGCTCGCAATTGTTGCAACACCAGATCCATAGGCTTTTCTCATGTGAGTACGGTATCAAAGGGGGTTTCTATCGCTCTCACCCTTTTCAAAGAGTGGCTGTACGTCTAGGGCAGCAATAGACGGGTAACCTTTGTAATGTGAAGCAGGTACCGACTATCGCCGAGTTGATCGCAAGCCTGCCAGAAGAAGAACGATTCATTTTGACCTTGCACTATCTCAAAGGCCTGTCAAATGAGGAGATTGCGAAAACCCTTGGTGTGCCTACCCGCTCAGTTGCCGTAGTTATAGAAGGGGGTAAGCGCCGCTTATTGGCTGCGCTCGATTTCCCACATACCAACTGATGCGAGATACTTCTCCTTATGGCAGCTATGAAACCCCGCACAGGTGACGGACCAATGGAAGTCACTAAGGAAGCTCGCAGTTTTGTTATGAGAATCCCTCTTGAGGGTGGCGGCCGACTTGTAGTTGAGCTCAACGTTGAAGAAGCGACAAACCTCGGTAACGCACTTCAAGCAGCAGTCTCACTCGTTAAAAAATAGAATTCCTTCATGAGGCTCCTTCAGCCAACTTTTCAATTAGTTGGGTCTGCCAAAGAATTCGATCTCGATACTTATGACGCAGTTGCGCTCGCAGCAAATACAACAGATGACGGTGCTGTTTTAGATTCGAATCCCTACTCCGAGCAAATAGTTAAAAAACTAGGCATCGATTTCAAAGAAGTAAAAAGTAACTGGCCAGATTTCACCGGCAAACCAGGTGAACTTATTGAAATTCCTATCTCAGGCTTCGGAAAAGTGAGCCGTGTTTATATCCTCGGTGTTGGAGAAGCGACTAGAGAAGATTTACGCAAAACGGGTGCATCCCTTGGTCGCAAGATCAAAGGAACTGGCTTTAACCTTTTACACGCTATATCGCTAGATAAAGAGAGCGCAGTAGTTCACCTCATTGCTATCTCACTTGCGCAATATGGATGGAATTTAAAGACACCTTCTAAAGAGAGTAAGAAACCTCGCGTATCCATTTCGTTTGCTCAGAAATATAAGGATGATGTTGACAGGGCAAGTGTCATAAGTGACGCAGTATGGAATGCCCGTGATCTGATACATACCCCTTCGAATATTAAAGATCCTGCATGGATGGCCTCTCAAGCAAAGTCACTGGTTGCTCAGGCAAAATCTTCTGCGCTATCTGTGAATGTAAAAAGTGGCCGAGCATTGTCAAAGTTTGGCGGGCTACTAGCAGTAGGTAACTCCGCTCCGAAACCTGGCCCACGGATGATTGAAGTTCGATACGCACCCCTTGGTTCTAAGAGCTGGCCTCATGTTGTCCTGGTTGGTAAAGGAATAACTTTTGATACTGGGGGAATTTCACTCAAAAGACCATACGACACAATGGTTGCGATGAAGAGTGACATGGCGGGAGCAGCAGCAATCTTGGCTGCAACAGTTGCCATGGCCGAACTGAAACCAAAAGTTCGCGTGACAGCCTTATTGATGTGCGCAGAGAACATGGTCTCAGGAACTTCTCAACGCCCATCAGATGTCATCACTCACTATGGTGGAACAACTGTTGAAGTATTAGATACAGATGCAGAAGGGCGTTTAGTTTTGGCCGATGGCCTTGCCTATGCCGACCTTCAGCTAGATCCTGATTTTCTGATCGATGTCGCAACCCTGACAGGAGCTGCAAGCCTTGGACTTGGTAAGCAATATGCAGCGATGTATTCAAGAGATGAAAAGTTATCTAAAAAGTTGAGTGCGATTGGTGAGCAGATTGGCGATCGAGTATGGCCCATGCCACTGATTGATGATTATCAAAGTGGGCTTGAAAGTGAGATCGCTGATTACACGCATATAGCCGACAAGGGAAACTTTTCTGCAGGTTCAGTAACCGCGGCGCTCTTTCTTGAAAAGTTCGTGGGCAAACGCATTTGGGTTCATCTCGATATTGCTGGTCCTGCCCGCTCTGAGGCTGATGCTGGAGAATTTGTTAAAGGCGGGACAGGTTTTAGTACCAGACTGCTCATTGAGTGGTTAACATCCTTCTAGTGAATATTTTGCGATACGTGAGGAATAAGTGATGATCGGCAATCGTGGCGATATGTCAGCATTCTCAGAGAGCTTTGTCCGTGAAGATGTATTTATGCAACAAGCACGTAATACCGCAGAGGAATTGGGAACAGTTGATCCATCTCCTGCCGTAGGCGGACTACTTAAATATGTAGTTCAAACATTGAATGCAAAGTCGATTGCGGAGATTGGCACTGGCTCAGGTGTGAGTGGGTTATGGATATTTAATGGTGCGCCCTCAGATGCAGTACTGACATCCATTGATACAGAGAGGGAGCACGCTGCGGCAGCTCGAACAGTTTTTGAAGAATCAGAGATCAGTCCACAAAGATTCAGATTAATCACAGGAGTTATTCTGGAAATTG
This sequence comes from Candidatus Nanopelagicaceae bacterium, assembly GCA_036781605.1. GTDB lineage: Bacteria > Actinomycetota > Actinomycetes > Nanopelagicales > Nanopelagicaceae > PALSA-747. The sequence goes on along the minus strand of DAIQAR010000003.1, from coordinate 49,460 downwards.
TTGGAAAACTTGCAGATAATAATTATGACCTCATAGTTCTTCGCCCAGCAGCTGACCTCATGGACCTAATTCATGAGAGTTACCGCTTGCTGCGCACTGGTGGAGTCCTCTTTATTGATCATGCCCTTAGTGGTGGAAAAGTAGCTGATCCCACACAACGTGATTTTGAAAGCATTTCCCGCCGAGATGGGATTAAGGCTGTGAAAGAAGACTCACGGTGGTCCTCATCACTCCTGCCGGTAGGTAGTGGCGTCCTCTTGGCGACAAAGCTTTGAGTATTGTTTAGAATACGAATATGAGTTCTGATCAACCCCAAACTCCATCCTCACAAACACCATGGTGGATTTCTGATAGCAAACCTATTTCTGCTCCCTCATATAACTATCGCCAGCGAAGTGGCGTTAGTTGGTACTTAGCATTGGCGATGGCTCTTCTTGCAGGATTTGTTGGGGCGCTTATTGGAAGTAATCGGTTTAGTGGTAGCACTGGCTTAGTTTCCGTCTCACGAAATATTGAACGTGCTCCAAACTCAGTTGCGGCAATTGCGGCGCGAGTATCACCTTCTGTTGTCGAAGTAGATTCAAATTCAAGTCAAGGGCAAGACACTGGAACTGGTTTTTTTATCCAAAGTGACGGTTATATCCTCACCAATAATCACGTTGTTGAACCAGCAGTATTGAGCAATGGCAAAATTACGGTAAAGCTTTCAAATAATCGTACATACACAGCAACCTTGATTGGTCGGGACACTGCCTACGATCTAGCTGTACTCAAAATTCCTGTAACAGATGCACCTGCCCTCACACTTGGTGATAGTGATAAGGTTCAGGTCGGAGATCAAGTGATCGCGATTGGGTCACCTCTGGGCCTTGCTGGAACAGTTACATTAGGAATAATCTCAGCAAAAAATAGGCCGGTAACCACAAGCTCAGAGAGCCAAGCCGGAGAAAATTCATTTATCAATGCGCTGCAAACAGATGCAGCTATTAATCCAGGTAATTCAGGAGGACCACTTGTAGATATTAATGGCGCAGTGATTGGTGTTAATTCTGCAATTGCTTCACTTGGTTCAAATGTATTTGGGGGTTCACAGCCCGGTTCAATTGGTTTGGGATTTGCAATTCCAATTAATCAAGCACGCATTACTTCTGAGCAGTTAATTAAAACAGGACACTCAACATTTCCAATAGTTGGCATGTCTTTGGATAATCGATACACAGGAAGCGGCGCTCGGGTTGCAGATACAGCAACAGGAATTTTGCCAGGAGGACCAGCAGAAAAAGCTGGAATCAAACGTGGTGACATCATAATTGAAGTAGATGGGAAACCGATCAACACTGCTGATGAGATGGTCGTCACGATTCGCTCCCATCAAGTAGGAGACACCATCACTTTGAAGTTCATGCGAGGCAAGAGTGTTATGACCGCAAAGGCAACGCTCGTTGCGTCAAAAGCAACTAACTAAAAAACCTCATCTTAAGTAGAGTTGCGCTATGAGCACAGAGACTGCTGATCTAATACATGCCGCACTTGCGCGTGTAAACGATCCAGAACTCCACCGTCCACTGCCTGATTTGGGAATGGTGGAGTCAGTAGAAGTCAATGGCTCAACTGCTCATATCAAAATTAAGTTAACTATCGAGGGCTGTCCGATGAAGGATCGTCTAGAAGCTGATATCGAACGTGAACTACTTGGCGTCTCTAATATCTCTGACCTTGCTCTTACCTTCGGAGTCATGACAGAAGATGAACGCAACAACGTTAAAAAGATGCTCAGGGGAGGCCGAGATAAATTTAATCCCTTTGCTGAGCCAAATTCTTTAACACGAGTTATCGGTATTGCATCAGGTAAAGGTGGAGTTGGGAAGTCTTCACTCACTGTCAATCTTGCAGTTGCTGCTGCAGCAAATGGTTTAAGTGTCGGAATACTAGATGCGGATGTGTATGGGCACTCAGTTCCAAGGCTTATGGGGATTTTGGATCAACGCCCGACATCAATCGATCAATTTTTTATTCCCATTGAAAAATATGGTGTCAAAGTTGTTTCAATGGAAATGTTTAAACCTAATCGAGAAGATCCGATTGCCTATCGAGGCCCGCTACTTCACAGAGTCTTAGAGCAACTTATGACGGATGCTTATTGGGGCGCTCTTGACCTTTTGCTACTCGATCTCCCACCAGGAACTGGTGATATTGCAATTTCACTTGGACAGCTTGTCCCACAATCAGAAATTATCGTTGTGACCACCCCACAGATTGCAGCAGCAGAGGTTGCTGAACGTGCGGGCAGAATTGCTCACCAGATGAAGCAAACTGTACTTGGTGTTGTTGAAAATATGTCGGAGAGCCCATGTCCTCACTGCGGTGAAATGATTGCGCTCTTCGGTTCGGGAGGTGGAGAGGAAACTTCTCGCCGACTTTCAGTGCTTGCTGGGAAACAAGTCCCGCTACTTGCAAAAATCCCATTTGATATTCGACTTCGAGATGGTGGCGATGAAGGGATCCCAGCAGTCCTTTCTGAAGATTCCACACCAACGACTAAAGCCATAGGTGAATTACTTGAAAACATTTCGGTCCGCCCTCGCTCACTCGCGGGCGTTCCACTCTCGCTGTACACCTAAGACTCAGAGCGCCCCGTAGACTTACGGGGTGAAACAGACTCCAGTGGCTTCAATCAACACCGTTGCAAAGCGGTTAGTTGGACGAGGCAATCTGGTCATTACGCGAAAGAGCGTCAGAGATTCTCTAGTTTCGGTTGCTGCCCTGATCGGATGCCAGGTTCGCGATCCCAACGGTAAAGCCATTGGAAAGCTTGTAGACATAGTCGTGCGGCATGGTGAGGAAACTTATCCACCAGTTTCTGGGCTCATTGTTAAAGTTGCCAATCATAAATCTTTTATTAATGGTGCTCGTATCTCAAAGTTAACACAGAAAGAAATCACTCTTTCATCAACAAAAATTAATTTAGAGAACTACCAACGCAGACCCGGAGAGTCACTCCTAGATGCAGATGTATTGGATCATCAAATTGTCGATGTCGATGGCCTTCAAGTTGTTCGCTCCTCTGATCTGTACCTAGCGCCTCTTGATAAAGAGATACGTGTGGTGGGTGTGGATATTTCATTTGTGTCATTCCTGCGCCGCTTATTTCCAGCTCTGATTGCGCGTAGACCAACTCCAGAACATGTACTTGACTGGGCAATGGTGGCTTCACTTACCGATTCAACAGGTGTTGTTCGCACGTCAAGTTCCAAGTCAGCGCTTAGCCAGTTACGTCCAGCTGACATTGCCGACTTGATTGAAGATCTTGCAGGCCGTGAACAGGGTGCTTTGATTGAAATGCTCGATCCAGATCTTGCTGCTGATGCGCTCGAAGAGATGGAAGACGATGAACTAGAGAGTTTGCTTCGTGGCTTGCCAGCAGAGCGTTCAGCGCAACTACTTGCTCGAATGGAGCCAGATGAGTCTGCAGAAGTATTGCGCGATCTTGGTTCCGAGCACCGCGAAAGTATCTTGAGTGCAATGGAGAAAAGTGTCGCTAAGCAACTACGCGAACTAGTCTCATTTGATGAGGATTTAGCAGGTGGAATTATGACTACCCACTTGTTGGTAGTAAAAGAAACCGACACTGTTGCATCAGCTCTCAAATTATTGGTAGAGAACAAAGAGCGCGATAGCTCAGATGGTGTTGTCGTAGTTGATGCTAAAGGTCAACTGGTTGACCACATTCAAACTGTTGAATTGATTGCCGCAAAGTCATCTTCGAGTGTTTTAGATCTAGTTGCCAAGCCATTTCCAACATCAGTTCAGATCGATACCCCTATTGCTGAGGTTGTTGAAGAATTTTCAAATAACCGTGGTTCATCCATCATTGTTGTCGATGAAAAGAACAAGCCAATTGGCCGAATACTTTCCGATGACCTTGTAGATGCACTCTCACGGAGTAGGCCGCGCGGTTTTTCTAAGGGCAGCGGGGTTCTTTCATGAGTATTAACAAAATGGTCGCAAAGCGCAAGATTCGTCTAGCGGCTTTTCTTGCAGTTATGGGCCCAGGCGTTATTGCTGGTCTTGCAGATGATGATCCAGCGGGCATCACGACCTATTCTCAATTGGGAACTCAATTTGGCTACCGCATGCTCTGGACACTTGTCATTGCAACGGCCGCACTCATCATTTTTCAGGATCTTGGTTCTCGCATTGGCGTGGTTACCCGCCAAGGATTGATTGGTTTAGTTCGTCAAAAGTATGGAGCACGCGCAGGGTCATTTAGCGCCGTCTCGTTGATTTTGGCAAACCTAGGAACAATGACGGCAGAGTTTGCCGGTGTTGCTGCAGCAGGACAACTATTTGGAATTTCACGCTACGTAACCGTTCCCCTCACTGGATTAGTTATCTCTTATTTGGTGTTACGAGGTACTTTTAAGAAAGCCGAGAGAGTTTTCTTTGCGCTCTCCGCAGTTTTTCTTGCTTACATAATTGCTGGGTTCATGGCACATCCAAATTGGAGCAGTGCATTTAAGGGCATGGTTACACCTTCAATGCCACTGAATCATCAAGCGATAAATATTGCTACAGCAACGCTTGGAACAACGCTTGCTCCATGGGGCTTGGCATTTATCCAGTCATATGCTGTTGATAAGCGTCTAACGAGAGATGACCTCAAATTGCTTCGCGCAGATGTTTGGGTTGGTTCACTTCTTACTGGCGTTATTGGATTCTTCGTGGTTATCACTTGCGCCGCCACTTTAAACAAAGAACATATATTTAGTATTACAGATGCTTCTCAAGCAGCAGTTGCGCTTAAGCCATTAGCTGGATCGCTTGCAAAATATATCTTCGCTATTGGAATTATTGGCGCAGCGTTACTGGCAGCATCAATCTTGCCTCTTTCCACTGCATATTCTGTGAGTGACCTAACAGGCTCACCTGCAGCATTGGATGATAATTTCCAAGAAGCTCCTCTGTTCTACTCAACATTTGCTGCAATCACAATCATTGGTGGGGGATTGATCATGATCCCTGGCGTCTCATTGGTTTGGATCTTAATTTCCTCACAGATCCTCAATGCAATACTACTTTTGCCGCTTCTAAGCTATATGTATGGAATTGCAAAAGATAAGAAGCTGATGGGTGAATTTGTAGCTAAACGTTCATCGTTAAATATTTACGGCTTAGTCATCGCTCTTGTCGGAGTCTGCGTAATTGCTCAGTTCTGGTTCTTGTTCCATAACTAGAGCCTATGAAAACACAAGAGCACACAGCCCTGCCTGAAGGTAGAGATATCCCATTTCTACTGTTGGGAATACTTGGAATCGGCTCATCTGGTCCCGTTATTGCAAAGAGTGTCATGCCAATATCAACGCTCGTATTTTGGCGAAATCTCGGTGGGGCTTTGATTATTGCGCCATTTGCCTATCGGAAAAAAGAGTGGAGAGTTCTTAGTAACCGCCCTGCACTGAAGTTATCTGCTCTTTCAGGAGTCCTCTTAGGGTTTCACTTTCTGGCCTTTTTTGCAGCTATGCGTTTTACAACGGTAGCCGCCGGAACAGCGCTTGCATCTTTGCAGCCCATCTTTACTGCTCTTTATCTGAAGTTTAAAGGAGCAAGAATCTCTGCTCAGTCGATGATTGGCCTCTTCTTAGCATTTGGATCAGTCATGCTTATTACTGGCGTCGACTTCACCCTCTCTACAAGAGCATTCACTGGTGATCTATTTGGCATCTTGTCTGGGGCGCTTGCCGCTGGATACGTGCTCATTGGCTCGGGTGTTCAAAAGACGTTGTCAACATCTACTTACACAACAATATGTTACGGAACCTGCGCACTAGTCACTTTGATTACCGCTCTTGCAACTAAGTCAGAGATTCTTCATTTCCAGCTCAATCAATGGTTCTTGCTATTTTCATTAATTATTGGGGCACAACTGCTTGGTCACAGTTTGTTTAATCTCACTCTCAAGCGCGTCTCTCCCGTCGTTGTGTCCCTCATCGTATTTTTTGAGGTTCCTGTTTCAGCAGTCATTGCACTTATTTGGCTTCATCAAAAGCCTCAGCCCGGAACAATTCCAGGAATTATTGGACTGCTTATTGGGTGCGCAATATTTGTTCTTCGAAATAAGCCAATCGAGGTCTCAGTTGATTGATTTACACACTCACACAAGTTTTAGTGATGGAACAGATTCGCCAAGAGAACTCATCAATAAAGCACTGGCAGCTGGAATTTCAACTATTGGCCTAACAGATCATGACACAGTCGCAGGTTGGGATGAAGCCATCGCTCACCTTCGCCCTGGGCTTGCACTTGTTCCCGGAGCTGAGATTTCTTGCCAGACTGAAGATGGAATTAGCGTGCACATGCTCGGATTGCTCTTTGATCGGGAAAATAGGGAACTCGCAGAGGTGTTAGAACAAACGCGCGAAAATAGAGTTGGCAGGATGAACAAAATCATTTTGCGTCTAAATGAAGCTGGGTATGAGATCACGATGAGTGATGTGCAAGAACAACTTTCCGATGGCGCCACCCTAGGTCGGCCACACCTTGCTGATGCTCTCGTTGCAAAAGGTTATTTAAAATCGCGAGAAGAGGTTTTTGCAGAGCTTCTTCATAATGATTCACCACATTACGTTGCTCATTACTCACCCACTCCTGAAGTAGCAATTAGGTTGATTAAGGCTGCCGGGGGAGTTGCTGTTATCGCTCACCCAATGGCATCACTTCGTGGGAGGGTAATTTCAACTAATACGTTTAAAGATTATGTTTCTGCTGGTTTGGATGGAATAGAAGTATTTCACCGCGACCACAGCGCAGATCAGAGAGAATTGCTTAAAAGTATTGCCTCTGAGCTAGATCTTGTCGTCACAGGTTCAAGTGATTACCACGGAAATGGAAAACTCAATCAACTGGGTGAATCGACTACAAGCCCTGAGGAATTTTTGAAGCTTGAATCTAGGGCTGATTCCCGCCGAGTTATAAAGTTGTAAATCCAACCTTACGTTCTGCTGAATCGCCAATTTCAATAAAAGCAATCTTGCCAGCAGGAACAAGAACAGTGCGGCGTCTTGTATCTGTAAGTTCTAGAGAGGTCTTCTTTTCAATTGCTTCATTGGCAAGTGATAGGACTTTTTCTGGGGTTGTCTCTGTTTCGAAAACTAATTCGTGGTTGGAATCGCTAATACCAATTCTTACTTGGATTGATTGCTCAGATGATTTTTTAGTGGCCATGGATTTAGTTTAGTCATGAACTAGAGCGAGGGAAACCTGAAATTCCTCGCCACTGCAAACTTGCGACAAGCCTCACAGCTGTATCACGATCAATCTTGCCGTCTCTAGAGAGCCAGTGGCGCGCAGTCGTCTGGGCAGTACCAATAAGCCCAACAGCAAGGAGCATCGCCGATTCCTGAGGCATAGCTGTATCCGCTCTGATTGCTTCACTAAATGCAGCCGCGCAGTCATTGGACATTTTGTTCAATCTCTCGCGTACTTGAGGTTCAACACTCATGTCACTTTCAAAAAGTAGTCGAAATGCTTCGCCCTCGTCATTTATAAAATCAAAATAAGCATTTACCGTCGCCAATACACGACCTGCATTTTCTTTTGTAGAACTCACGGCAGTTTGAATTTCAGCAACAAGTGACTCACAGTGAATATCTAGTACTGCCAAATAAAGATCTAGCTTTGAAGGAAAATGTTGATAAAGAACGGGTTTACTCACACTCGCCCTATCTGCAATCTCATCCATAGCGGCAGCGTGATAACCAGCAGCTGTAAAGATTTCAAGGGCGGCAGTGAGCAATGTTGCTCTCCTCTCATCGCGTGGTAAACGCAATTTAGCGTGAGGGGCCGCTGGGGTATTGAGGTGGTCGGTGCTCATTAGCGAGATCGTATCCCAATCAGAGATAATCAGCCTGTGAATAACACCGAGCCACTTCCAGACGAGGTTTCTGCGACTGACCTTTTAGAGCTCTTTGCTAGCGGAGCCGACTTTCAGTTAGTCGACGTTCGAGAAGAGCACGAATGGCAAGAAGGGCATATTGAAGGTGCTACATGGATTGTCATGAATAAATTTGTTTCAGGCAGTGCATTTAGTGAATTAGCAAAAGACAAGCCAATTATTTTTCAATGTCGTTCAGGAGTTCGCTCAAGTGATTGTATGGACATCGCTAGAAGCGCAGGGTTCTCAAATACTTCAAACTTAACAGGTGGAATTTTGGCTTGGTATAAAGCGGGCGGGAAGTAATGTCGCTAAGTTTGTTACTCGTTCATGCACATCCAGATGATGAGACCATCGCCAATGGCGCGACTATGGCTGCATATATTGCGCAAGGAGTTTCAGTCACTCTTGTTACCTGCACCCGGGGAGAAGAGGGAGAAGTTTTAGTTCCAGAGCTCGCTCATTTAGCCTCTTCTGCCGACAACACGCTTGGTGATTACCGCGTTGGTGAATTAGATCGGGCTATGGAAAGACTCAATATAAAAGATCACATTTTTTTAGGCGCTCCGAATAAAAAGTATCGAGATAGCGGCATGATGGGCACGGTTCAAAATGATGCGCCTGGTAATTTTTGGAAAACAGATCTTGATGCAGCAGCAGCAGATCTTGTTGAAGTTATCCGAGATCGAAAGCCTCAGGTACTTGTCACATATGATGAATTTGGTGGGTATGGACACCCCGACCACATTAAGGCCCACCAGGTGGCAATGAGAGCATCAGAGTTAGCAGCTGATTCTTCATATGGAACTGGCAGCCCATGGGAAATTTCTAAAATTTACTGGACAGCAGTCCCACGTTCTGCAGTTAAAAACGGCCTCTCCAGCAAGAAGCTTTATATGAAAATTCTTCTTCGTGTCTTTAAGTATGTTCCCTCAAAATGGATCACGATGCCTTTTGTTAAGCCAGATGAAGTTGTCACGACAGAGTTCGATGGCAATGCCTATACAGCGGCGAAAATCGCAGCCCTTAACGAACATAAGACGCAGCTCATAATGGACGGATCAAAATTTGAATTTTCTAAAAATCTTGCACTTGAAATCGATGGCACCGAGTATTACACGCTAGTCAAAGGGGAAAAAGCTGGAGTTCTTACGCCACAAGGCAGAGAGACAGATCTCTTTGCGGGAGTTAAGGGATAGCTTCCCAATCTTGTCCCTGAGCTGAATCAGTAACTTTGATCTTAAGTTGGGCTAATTCATCTCTTAATTGATCGCTTAATTTAAAGTCTTTATCCTGGCGAGCTTTACCTCTTCTATCGAGCAATTTCTGAACATCATCACTGAGTGCAATTTTTTGATCACTACGTGTTACCCCGAGACTAAAAAACTCATCGAGTTTCTCAAAGACATTTGCCTTTGTTATTGGTGAGATGGATTCATCTCTCTCAAGCGCTCTGAGTTTAACTATTGCTCGTGGTGTATCTAGATCATCATTTAGGTCTGCAATTACCTCAGCAATGAATCCTTGAGCAGCAGCGCTATCTACGTGGACCTCCTGAGCCTGTCGCCACTCTTGATACTTTTTACGCCAACGTTTGATAGTTGAATCTGCTGCAGCAATTGAGTCCCACGATAAATCCATCTGACTTCGATATCTATTTTCAAGGAAACATAAGCGAACCGCCACGGGATCAAACCCACGATCAATAACATCTTGTACGAGGACGACATTGCCGGCGCTTTTAGACATCTTACGCCCCTCAAAAAGGAGATGCTCACCATGAACCCAATGGTTGACTACCTCATCGCCACTGGCTGCATTTGATTGAGCTCTTTCATTCTCATGGTGAGGGAAGCGAAGATCGATTCCACCCACATGAACATCAACCTTGTTGTTCAAATATCGCATTGACATTGCTGAGCATTCAATATGCCAACCAGGAAAACCTGAACCCCAAGGCGAATCCCAGACCATCGTTGTTCGTTCTCCCGCTGATTTCCAGAGAGCCCAGTCTGCATGAAACTTCTTTGCTCCATCATTGTGATATTCATACTTATGTCCAGGCTTAAGTGATTCTAATTTGTTCCCACTGATGGCCCCGTAGGAAGGAAAAGTTTGCGCCGCAAAGTAGACACTTTTATCAGTGCCGACATACGCATGAGAAGTTTTAACAAGCTCAGCGATGAGCTCCTGCATTCCTTTGATTTCTTCACTTGCTCGTGGGTAAACATCAGCTGGCGCAATATTGAGTCGCATTAAATCCTGATGAAATAACTCTTCATACTTTCGGGCGATTACAAAAGGGTCGATCTTTTCCTTCTTCGCCTCAGCGACTACCTTGTCGTCTCCTACTTCATTGCCTTCAAAGTCTTCACCCATATGTCCAACATCGGTAATATTTTGAATGACTTTTACTTTAAACCCATTGATCAAAATTAGCTTCGCAATTAAGTCACTTAAAAGAAATGTTCGTAAGTTGCCAACATGGGCATCTCGATAGACAGTTGGGCCGCAGCAATACATCCGCACGTATTCACCATTGGAAAGAGTTATCTCTTTATTGACCCTCGATTGCGTATCAAATATTTTTATTCCTGTAGAGATTTCACTCATTGTGTTCACCTGAAGAGACTACTTTCCATAAGGCAACACGAGCGGGGTCAAAGTTGATCAGTGAGCCATCTTTCTTGCGCACCTGCGTCACCGATTCAAGGTGGCCAAGGAGGTCGCGAAAGCCACCCTCCGGGTCAAACAAGCGAATGCTGACGCGGTGGCCAATCTCATTTTCTGAAGGGCTGTCCTTCATAACTGGCCTCCTTCTCGAGGTGCATCCACTATTGTCTACCTATTATTCTTGCCTAACTGGCAGTAACCGCCACTTGAGACCAAGTGTCAGATACGCCAAATGAAACTTTGAAAGGAAGACCGTGACCTACGTAATTGCCGAACCTTGTATCGATGTGAAAGACAAGTCTTGCATCGAGGAATGTCCTGTTGATTGCATTTATGAAGGTGGTCGGATGCTTTATATCCAGCCTGATGAGTGTGTTGACTGCGGAGCATGCGAGCCTGTCTGCCCAGTAGAAGCTATCTATTATGAAGACGACATTCCAGCAGCATGGAAGCAATACGGCGATGTAAACAGCGGCTTCTTTGTAGAACTTGGTTCACCAGGTGGTGCAAGCAAAGTTGGTGCGACAAATAGTGACCACGCAACTGTTGCTGCGATGCCTGCGAAGGCTGGCGAGTAAAAGATCAAACTCCCGGATTTCCCCTGGGATGTACTTGCTCCATATGGAGTGCGGGCAAAAGCACACCCTGAAGGCGCGATAGATCTTTCTGTAGGAACTCCAGTCGATTCAACTCCTGATTTTATCCAGCAAGAACTTTCCAACTCTTCAAACTCTCCTGGTTATCCACTAACAATTGGCTCTCCTGCGTTGCGTGAAGCAATGCGTAGTTGGGCAATTAATCAACTAGGCATTACAGGCGACTTTGATGTTTTACCAACAATTGGCTCCAAAGAATTTATTGCATGGCTTCCCTCCATCCTTGAATCAAAGAAGGTTCTCTATCCAAAGATCGCTTATCCAACATATTTAGTGAGCGCCCTGATTGCACATGCAAAAAATGAGGCAGTAGATACTGATCCCACTAAGTGGCCGGAGGCTGATCTTGTCTGGGTGAACTCGCCTTCTAATCCAACAGGCAGAGTTACACCCTTTTCTGAACTTGAAGAGATTATTAAATATTCACGTAAAAATAATTCAGTGATTGTCAGCGATGAGTGCTACATCAACTTCCCGGCAGATATAAATGCTGCGCAGCCAATTTCAATATTTAAAGCCGCTGCGGGGAACAATGAAAATTTACTTGGGGTTTACTCGCTCTCTAAGCGGTCAAATATGGCTGGTTATCGCGCAGGGCTTGTTGTCGGAGATAGCGCCCTCATTGCCAAAATTCGTGAGGTAAGAAAACATGCAGGAATGATTCTTTCCGCCCCGGTACAGGCAGCAATGATTGCCGCACTCGGTGATGAGAAGCATGTGCAGGTCCAAGCGGAGCGTTATGCCCGCAGGCGTTCCATCCTGCGTCCAGCCCTGGAATCACTTGGTTTTAAGGTCGAACACACAGCAGCTGGTTTATATATTTGGTGCACACGAGGTGAAGCAGATATGGATTCAGTTTCATTTCTTGCCGATCGCGGTGTTCTTGTAACACCCGGTCATTTTTATGGAGAAGCCGGGGCGAAATATATTCGCGTTGCACTGACTGCTACTGACGATCAAATTACCCGAGCTGCGGCAAGAATGACTGCGTAGAGTGAACTCATGAGTCAGGTGCGGTCAGCCATTTTACTTGTTGGGGGTTTTGGAACCCGTCTGCAACCGCTCACATTTAAAACGCCTAAGCCAATGCTCTCTGTGGCAGGTATTCCTTTTACGCAACATCAAATCATTAAAGCCAGAGATGCAGGAATTAAAGAGATAGTTCTTGCTACCTCCTATCTTGCAGAGATTTTTGAGCCCTACTTTGGTGATGGCTCTCGCTTTGGAATCAATGTTCGTTATGCAGTTGAAGAAGTTGCCCTTGGCACAGGGGGAGCAATAGGAAATGCAGCAAAAATGCTTCAAGAAGATGGTCCGGTTGTGATCTTTAATGGTGATGTTTTAAGTAGTCATGACCTCAAAGGACAGATCAATTTCCATGTTGAAAATAGTGCAGATATTTCACTTTATCTGACAGAAGTGGCAGACGCCCGTGCATATGGAGCCGTTGAGATGAGCGGTGTAAATATCACTTCGTTCAATGAGAAAATGGAAAATCCTCCAACAAATATTATTAATGCGGGTTGCTATATTTTCAACCGCGAAATGGTCTCCACTATCCCAGAGGGTGAAGTTATAAGTGTAGAGAGGCAAACCTTTCCAGGAGCCCTTGCATCTGGGAAGAAGTTATGCGGCTTTGTTGATCGCTCTTATTGGTTAGATATCGGAACACCGGCTGCGCTTTTGAAAGCAACCTCTGATTTAATTTCTGGAGTTGCTTCCTCAGTGGCCTTTGATGAGTTACTTGCATCGGGTGCTTATAAGAGATCGGGCACAGCCTTGATTAGTTCAACAGCAAAGATTGCGGGCTCTGCAGTGGTAGAAAATGGAAGCTTTGTGGGTCAGGGGGCCAGTGTGGGAGAGGGAGTAAAAATCTCTCATTCGATTATTGGTGACGGCGCAGTGATTGGCGATCGCGCTGATATTGACTCCTCATTTGTTGCTCAAAGCGCCTTATTTCCTGTTGGATCCATCGCAAAAGGCCAATTTTTCGGCTTTTAGGCTCATATTTACCCCCAGAAGGGGACTTCTGGACTTGACTAGTTGGACTTACACGCGTGTAATTCACCCAAGAAGTGCAGAGGAAGCCCCGCCGACGCATCAGATCAGCAGTGAACTATCTATGAAGTATCTAGGAGTACATATGTCAGAACGTCCAGCCTTTCTACCTTTAGAGTCACTTGGCCAGGGGACCCCAGACCTTTCATGGCAGGAGCGCGCATTGTGTGCTCAAACCGACCCAGAGGCTTTCTTTCCTGAAAAAGGTGGATCAACACGTGAAGCTAAGCGTGTGTGTTTATCTTGTGATGTCAGGTCTGAATGCTTGGAATACGCTCTAGGACATGACGAGCGTTTTGGTATTTGGGGCGGACTTTCAGAGCGCGAACGCCGTCGCCTCAAGCGCCGTTCGGCTTAATTACCTCATCTTCGTTTTAGTGGGTGCCAACTATGGCAACTAAATCTTCAGCGCCGAAAGATGATTTGTTTGTTACTGCAATATTGGTAACTCATGACGGTGCAACTTGGCTTCCTCAAGTAATTGCAGCCCTCTCATCACAAAGCAGACCAATCGATCGAATTGTTGCCGTTGATACAGCGTCCATAGATGCCTCGGCAAAACTTGTGACCACCTCTGGAATACCTGTCATCAAAGCAGATCGAGAAATTGGCTACGGAGATGCAATTGAATTAGCGCTACAAAATTCACCTCGGCTAGATGAATCTAATTCCCCAGGTAAAGAGTGGATATGGCTTATTCACGACGATTGTGCCCCAACGAAGAAGGCGCTGAGCCTGTTAATTGGTGCTGTGAAAGACCGCCCACAAGTTGTTATTGCAGGACCAAAACTCGTCGGCTGGTCTGACCATGAGCATCTTCTTGAAGTTGGTGTTTCAATTGCTGGCAATGGTTCTAGATGGACCGGGCTTGAACCTGGTGAACAAAATCAAGGTCAACATGATCAAACAAGAGAAGTTCTAGCGGTGAGTACAGCCGGAATGCTTGTCAGACGTGATGCATTTGAGGATCTTGGAGGGCTTGATCCAAACCTTGCGCTCTTTAGAGATGATGTGGATTTAGGTTGGCGAGCCCACGTTGCCGGTTTCGGTGTTATTTGCGTAGGAGAAGCAACTGCTTTCCATGCTCAAGCATCAGCAACTGAACGACGCAGTGTGGATGTGTCAGAGGCTTTTTTACATCGCCCACTGTTACTAGATCGTCGCAATGCAGCATATGTCTTATTAGCTAATTCATCTTGGTGGATGTTGCCATGGGTAAGTCTTCAAATAATCGGGACATCACTTCTGCGGGCATCTTTTGACTTACTTGCCAAGCTTCCAGGTTACGCGGCTGATGAAATTGTTGCTGTTGGATTATTACTTATTCACCCAGCGGAGTTATTTACAGCCCGTAAAACCCGTAAGCAAAAGCGACTTCTGAGTCCTAACATCATTAAGCGTTTCATTCCTCCACGGGGAAGTCAGATTCGAGCAGGTGTTGATCGAGTAGTGACGACTCTGTCTCGCAGATTCCGTGATGATGAACCAGAGCAAGCACAGTCACAAAGCTATGCAAACATCGGAACCATAAATGAGGAATTTGATGATCAGGATCTTTCAACTCCGATTAAAACTTCGGTAATCAAAGAGGTTCTTCGTCGGCCAGAATTTTTCTCACTGATTGTCATCACTCTCATCTCATTTATTGCGGGTCGTGCGCGTTTTGGCGCTATATCTGGAGGAGCCTTAGGGGTTTCTCCTGGAAGCGGAATGGATCTGCTGCGTGCTTATGTCAGTTCTTGGCATCAAGTAGGAATGGGTTCAGCTATTTCAACTCCTCCATGGGTTGCACTTACTGGGCTTGCTGCAATTCTCAGTTTTGGCCACCTACCCTTGCTGATCTCGGCACTATTTCTTTTTACACCGCCACTGGCTTTTTATATTTTTTACTCTTGCCTACGAAATATCTTGAAAACTCGAATTGCTGCCACGATTGGTGCTTCTGTATACGTTTTGACGCCCTTACTTTGGGGATCACTCAACCAAGGTCGGCTTGATACCCTGATTTTTTATCTAGTCGCACCTTGTTTTCTTTTTATACGACCATTTTCATCAGATATTGATACGGCAACCTGGCGTAGAGTCTTCGCGATCTCACTTTTTGTCGGCGTAATTCTCACCTTCTCACCTTTGCTTTTTGGACTCTGGACTATTGCTCAGATTGCATTAATGCTTCAGAAATTTCTTGAGGCCCGATCGGAACTATCAACTCAGTCACTTTTTGACACTTTAGAGAGCGAAGAGTTCAGACCAGTTCTTCGTAGGCTGGCAATGTTTCTTGTTCCAATATTTATTGCATTGCCATGGTCGGCTTCTCTTTTTGTCCACCCAACTCATTTTCTAGTTGCTCCAGGAATTCCAAGTCAAAATGGTGGCATCACACATGTTCTTTCGCTCAACTCAGGAGGCGTCGGAACTCCACCAGCATGGCTTCTTGCTCCTCTCGCTATTTTCTTAATCTCTGCGCTACTTATTCGGGCCGTGCAGCTTCAAGGTTTATTCGCTTGCGCTGTTCTTTCATTAGCCATACTTCTTAATACTTATCATGTGAGCGGGAACGGGGCAGTTGCAAATGTCTGGATTGGGCCACTGCTTCTCATGATCTCAATTGTGATCATTCCAGCCATCCTTTTGCAAGCAGAAGAAGTAATCCCAACCCTGCGTAACAGCAGATTTGGATTGACACACATCGCCGTTGCTGGCGCTGCATTACTTACGGCAGTGTCTGCAGCTGGAATGATTGTATGGATCTGCTTGGGGACTTCTGCCTCACTAGTTAAAGCTGATCAGCCAGCAGTTGTTCCTGCATTTGTCTCTGCTCTTGAAGATACCTCGATTCGTCCGAAAACACTTGTGATCGATTCAAATTTGCAGGGAACTTCTTATTATGTTTCACGAGGAAGTGAAGTGCGATTAGGCGATGCAGATGTGGCATCTTTGGTTCCCCTTGCCGTCCAAGACGCAATTAGTCAGCTTGTCACTGAAGGCAGCGGTACTGCGGGTAAAGTTTTGGGAAGCTTCGGTATTCAATATGTTTTTGCTAAAGCTCCTGTACCAGCATCACTTGCACGATCGATCGATGGTGTTGGTGGTTTTACACGAATGTCGGCTACATCTGCTGGTGATATTTGGAAGGTTGTTGGAGCGGCGCCGAGGGTAATGTTTACAAATTTAGCTCATGAAAGCTTCCTAGTTCCAGCTAGTCCAATCGGAGCATCGGCAGTGATTAACGGTCCTGGACTCATTACGGTTGCAGAGAAGTATGACAAGCGCTGGCATATGTTGCTTGATGGTATTCAAGTTCCAATTCAACATTCTCAAGGTGACCTACCAGTCTTTACTGCAACACATGGTGGACATGTAATCATCCTTTTTGATGGGACAACTCATAGAGCATTAATCTCATTACAATTTCTATCACTCATCATCGTAATTGTTATGGCGTTGCCATGGGGTCGCCGCCGCCGCGAAGTTCCTGTTGAGGAGCTGGCATGAAAACTATTAAATTGAAAATCCCAAAGATAAGACTCGGCAATTCATATCAGATGCTGTTTGCTCCAGTTTTGCTTCTCATCGTCTCTCTTATTGCAGTATCAGTTCCTCAAACAAAGCAAGTGCTCTCTGTTTCTCATGATTATCCGCCTGTTATCTGTCCCGGTGCTCTTTCAGGTGGGACGCAGACAATCTCTCTTCCTACAAAGAATTTACAAATTAGAGGAGTTGGCTCAAAGTCTTTGAAGTTATCTACAACCCCACTCACTCAGCTTGGATCAAATTCAAATCCAACATACA
Organism: Candidatus Nanopelagicaceae bacterium; assembly: GCA_036781605.1. Taxonomy (GTDB): domain Bacteria; phylum Actinomycetota; class Actinomycetes; order Nanopelagicales; family Nanopelagicaceae; genus PALSA-747. The sequence goes on along the minus strand of DAIQAR010000003.1, from coordinate 32,351 downwards.
TATCTGGAAACTCCGGATCTGAAATTGCATTCAACACAATCGGTGGCTCAATCAGCGCAGCTGCCGTGTGTAGCGTGGGAGGCCCAAGTGAGTGGTTTATTGGTGGATCAGCAGGGGTAACAAGTGCTGGTGTTCTCAACATAGTTAATAGTGGACTGAGTGAATCAAGTGTCATGATCTATCCATACACTTCCAAGGTTGCACTTGCCCCAATCCCTGTGAAAATAAAAGCGAACTCTGATTCAAAAATTTCACTCTCTAGTATTGCCCCTGGTGAGAGTTCTGTTGCTCTGAATGTCGTCACTCAGTCTGGGCGGGTAACAAACTTTTTACTCGATCACCAAAAGCAAGGCCTTCGTGAGCTTGGCGCAAGTTTTGTTAATCCAGTTTTCTCTCCGACAAAGAAAGTATTTATCGGGGGACTATTTAATGCCACGGGAAAGAATGCCTCCACATCACACCTCATGCGCTTTTTAGTTCCAGGAAGTATTAATGCAAATATTTCAATGACTGTTTACTCTGGCGATGGCTCTTTTACCCCTGTTGGATTTGATCAGCTATCAATTACCCATCAGAAAGTGATAGATATAGCGCTTCCCACATTTAATGCCTCATCCCCATTGGGAATTGAAATCAATTCCGATCAACCGCTTTTTGCTTCAGTTCTTACAAATCCTCAAGCACGCGGTGGAAGTGATTACGCATGGGCAACACAACTCTCACCTATCTCTAAATTTGCACTGAACCTTGCGGGTAATTCGGCAAGCTTTGTTTTCATGGGCCAGCAGGTTTCATTAGGCCTGAGTTGGCAAGGTGCAAATGGCAAGACGCAGCGTGCATCTTTGGATAGTCCTGATGTTGTTGTGTGGAAACCAACGGAAACCATCCGTGGGTTAACCATCACTCCTAGGGTTAAAACACCGATTTATGGTGGAGCCGTACTTACGAACCCTGGGGGAACTTCTTTGAACTATCTACCTCTACTTGCAAATCAAGTACTTGCTGGCGCTTCCTTGCCAACGCTGGATATTCGGACACTGACACACGATTAATCTGGCGCGTCTATTAAATCCACATGTTTATGAGGCCGAACCGATAGCCTTTACATTGTGAGAACACCTCAGCGATCAACAAGAACTTGCTCCCGTGCAAGTTGTCGAACGCCTGCAAGCATGACCCTCACATACATTTATTCAGATTCAACTGCAGTTCTTGGTCCTCTGGCTACATTTGCTGAACCACATGCATATGACTTGTGCCCACTACACAGTGAAAAGCTCACAGTGCCAAATGGTTGGTCAGTTGTTAAATCTGATATCCAAACTGACAGCGTTGGCCCAAACGAAGATGACTTAATGGCGATTGCAGATGCAGTAAGAGAAGTTGGCACACATCAGGTGCAAGACAATCTTGCGCAATCCAAGCCATCTGAAATTGGTCGTAGAGGGCACTTACGCGCACTTCCTTCAAATTAAGGTTTCTTGAAAGATATGTTCACCATTGAGCAACTTGATAAAGTCATAAAAGCATATGATGTTCGGGGGCTTGTCAGTAAAGAAATTACCCCTGATTTTTCATTTGTCTTAGCAACTGCTTTTGCTCGCTTTCTCCAAGAAGAGCGAGAACCAGGAACAGTTGTTATAGGGCAAGATATGAGGCCATCATCTGATCCTCTAGCAACAGCCTTTGCTGATGGAATCACATCTCAAGGATTGGATGTAATCCGCATAGGGCTTGCGTCAACAGACATGTTGTATTTTGCCTCTGGTTCATTGAACGTGCCTGGAGTTATGTTTACCGCTAGCCATAATCCCGCTGCGTACAACGGCATGAAGTTAGCAAAAAGTGGTGCTCGCCCGATTGGTTCTGAATCTGGACTCAACAGAATTAAGGATCTCATGACCAAGGGTGTTCCGATTAATAGTCGTGGCATTGGGCGCATTACGGAGAGAAACATGCTTCCAGAGTATGTTGATTTCTTATTGAGTCTTTTTGGTAAAAAAGAGTTCTCAGGAAAGCGCAAATTGAAAGTAGTTATCGATGCGGGTAACGGCATGGCCGGATACACAGCACCTGCAATTATGGAGCGTTTAAATGTTGAGGTAATTCCATTGTATTTTGAGTTAGACGGGAATTTTCCTAATCACGAGGCAAACCCACTTGATCCTAAAAATCTTAAAGACCTTGTTAAAGAGGTCAAAAAAAGTAATGCTGATATTGGTCTTGCTTTTGATGGAGACGCGGACCGATGCTTTTTAGTGGATGAAAATGGAGATCTCGTCAACCCATCAACTCTGACATCTCTAATCGCAATCCGCGAACTTAAGCGAAAGCCTGAGTCGAAAATTATTTATAACCTTATTTCTTCACAGGCGGTACCGGAAATTGTTAGCGAGCATGGGGGAGTACCTATTCGCTCTCGGGTGGGGCATTCATATATTAAAAAAATGATGGCAGAAACCGGAGCTATATTTGGCGGAGAGCATTCAGGACATTTTTATTTTGCTGACTTTTGGAAGGCAGATTCTGGCGCACTTGCTGCCCTTTACGCGATTGCAGAGTTATCTGCTTCAAAGAAAACTCTTTCAGAATTATTGGCCCCACTGAATCGATATGTTTCTAGCGGGGAAATCAACACGAAAGTATCTGATCCCCAAGGCGCTGTAGATTTTGTTAAGGAGTCCTTCAAGCAAGATTATGCAATAGATGAGCTCGATGGAGTCACCGTGACTGGCCCTGACTGGTGGTTTAACGTGAGGCCTTCTAACACCGAGCCACTGCTCCGACTTAATGTCGAGGCGAAAACCCCTGAGCGTATGAAGCAAGTCAAGGATCAGGTCCTAGCCCTTTTCAGGTAATGTTGCGCCATACCTAGAGGCCATCAGATTTATAAGGAGCACTTGTGTCAGTTGAAACAAAAGTTGGACATGATATTGCCAATGCATCATTAGCTGCCGAAGGAAAGAAGAAGATTGAATGGGCAGAGCGCAACATGCCTGTGCTTGCACAGATTAAAGCTCGCTTCGAAAAAGAAAAGCCATTCACAGGTATTCGTATCGCTGCTTGCATGCATGTGACTACTGAGACTGCAAACCTCATGCGTGCATTAAAAGCTGGTGGAGCAGAACTCGCACTTTGTGCCTCAAACCCTCTTTCAACTCAAGACGACACCGCTGCTGCGCTTGTTCATGAATATGGAATTAATGTCTTCGCTCGCAATGCTGTTGACCGTGATGGCTACTACGGACACCTCAACTCTGCTTTGGATATCAAGCCAAATCTTGTCTTTGATGATGGTTGCGATCTCGTCAATACTCTCCACACAACTCGCACGGAACTCATTGATGGAATCATGGGTGGATGCGAAGAGACAACCACTGGGGTTATCCGCTTGAGCCAGATGACAAAAGATGGCGCACTAAAATTCCCAATGATTGCGGTTAATGACACCGACACAAAGCATATGTTTGATAACCGTTTTGGAACTGGTCAATCAACAATGGATGCAATTTTCCGTGCAACCAACGGCTTGATTGCCGGAAGTACCTTCGTTGTTTGCGGCTTCGGTTATTGCGGCAAGGGTGTTGCAGAACGAGCACGTGGCATGGGCGCAAATGTAATTGTCACCGAAATTGATCCCACGAAGGCACTTGATGCACTTATGCAGGGATACCGTGTGATGGATTCACTTGAAGCGGCAAAGCTTGGAGATTTCTTTGTCACCGTTACAGGTAACCGAGATGTTTTGCGTGAAGAGCATTTTGCAGTCATGAAGGACGGAGCAATTTTTGCTAACTCAGGTCACTTTGATATTGAGATTGACGTTGCCTGGCTTGAGAAAAATTCTAAGCAAAAGAAGCGTATTCGCCACCAGACAGATGAATATGCATTAGCGGATGGTCGCCGGTTGCTTCTTATTGCAGAAGGTCGCCTTGTTAATCTTGGCGCTGCAGAAGGCCACCCAGCATCAGTTATGGATATGTCATTTTCTGATCAAGCCCTCACAGCTGAATGGCTCATTAAATCTGCAGCAGGATTGGGTGCTGGTTTGCACGATGTTCCAACTCATATTGATAAGGAAGTCGCTCGCCTTAAGTTGGAGAGTATGGGCGTTTCAATTGACTCACTTACTCCAGCACAAGAACTTTATTTGAACTCTTGGGAACACGGTAGCTAATGACTCTGATCATGGTCGTCGATGACGACCAAGATCTTGCAGAAATGCTGGGAATCGTCCTTACAGGGTCTGGCTATGAAGTTGATTTAGTAAATTCTGGCGATCAAGTCATGACGCTTTTTGATGCTCATCAGCCCGACCTTATTTTGTTGGATGTGATGCTTCCAGGAATGGATGGCGTTGAAGTGTGTAAAGCAGTTCGAGCAAAATCAATGGTTCCTATTGTTATGTTGACGGCAAAAGGCGACACACAAGATGTCGTGCTTGGCCTAGAGGCGGGCGCGGATGATTACATTGTTAAGCCATTTAACCCGAACGAATTAATTGCTCGCTTAAAAGTTCGATTGCGTAGAATTACCTCAAATACTGGGGCAACGCAGTTGAAAATTGGGGATGTTGTGATTGACCAGGTTGCGCATACCATTATAAAAAATGGGAAGACAATTCCTCTCACACGTCTTGAATTTGATTTATTGCTTGCATTAGCCCGTGAACCAGGACGAGTATTCACCCGTGAAGCTCTCCTTGATGAGGTCTGGGGCTATCAAAACGCCGCTGATACACGATTAGTTAACGTTCATGTTCAACGCCTCCGAGCCAAGATCGAAGCAGATGTAAACAATCCGCTCATTATTCAAACTATCCGCGGGGTGGGATACAAGGCGGGCAGATGAGATTTATAGGCAATCGCTGGCGAAAATCACTTTTATTTCGAGTAATTTTAACAACATTTGTTCTCTCAATTTTACTTATCGGCGCTACAGGAAGCGCACTCTATTTTCAAATAGCTAATGGAATTTATAAAGAGAAAACAAATGGATCTGTAGTTGAGGCACAATCACTTATTCAGTATTCGCAGGAGCAGTTATACGCGACGGAATACATAGCTAAGATCAAAGTCAAGGATGTAATAGCCAACATTGTTCGCTCTACTGATCAAACTCTCACATCATCACCTCGGGATGTAGTTTTGGTTGGAACACCGATCAAAAACGGAAAAAATGATTTGTATAACAGCTCCTCTGGGGGAGTCCGAGTTAGCGGTATTCCGATGAATCTTCGAAAGAAAGTTGAGCGCTCTGACAAAATAAAATGGTCAAGAGATTCCATAGTCTTCAATGACGGCAATAAGTCAGATGCAATTATTGTGGGTGGTCGAATAGCTATACCAAATCAGCCTCCTTATGAGCTTTACTATGTTTTTTTACTGTCTGAGCAAGAAACTATTCTCAGCTTGGTTCTCAGTCTTTTTTGGTTTACGGGAGTATTTCTTATTTTGCTTATTGGTCTTTTGTCTTGGTATGTCGTGCGGCAAACTGTTAACCCTGTCCGAGCAGCAGCTCAGATTGCTGAAATGTTGACCGCTGGAGACCTTGACCGACGAATGACGGTTCAAGGAGAGGATGAGATGGCAAGACTTGCTATTTCATTTAACGAAATGGCTGTGTCAATGCAGCAGCAGATTTCACGCTTGGAGAATTTGTCACGTTTGCAGCAGCGATTCGTATCTGATGTTTCACATGAATTGCGCACTCCGTTGACCACAATCCGAATGGCATCCCAGGTAATTTTTGATGAGAAAGAGAAGCTAGATACTTCTGCCGCAAGAAGCGCAGAACTTCTGATGTCACAGATTGCGCGCTTTGAACTTCTCCTTACAGATTTGCTTGAAGTTAGCCGATTTGATGCTAGTGCTTCCATTCTTGAGAGTTCTCCGGTAGATATTAAGGCCCTAGTCAGTCGCACAATCGATCAACTTCAGCCTGAAGATCTCAATCAGATCAAGAGTGATTTCCCAAGCAACGATGTTGTTGCCGAGGTAGATCCTCGCCGTATTGAGCGCATTATGCGCAACCTCATTGCTAACGCAATCGATCACAGTGAGAGTAAGCCGATAGTAATTACGATCAAAGATAGCCAGAATGAAGTTGCAATTAGTGTGAGAGATTTTGGCATAGGCTTTAACGAGAGTGAAGCAAACCGTCTTTTTGATCGCTTTTGGAGAGCTGACCCATCACGTTCAAGAATTCGTGGAGGTACAGGATTAGGGCTGCCCATCTCACTTGATGATGCGAAGCTTCACCAAGGGACATTGCTGGCATGGGGATCTCCTAATAACGGTGCTCACTTTGTGCTCACAGTTCCAAAGCTTCCAGGAATTCCAATCCAAAATGACTTGATTCCCGTCAACCCCAACCTCACTGCATCCACAAGTTTTCTAAAATTTAATGAGGATGATATTTAATCTAGGGGATAGTTGTTATGTGCCTAGAAGAAATTACATCCAAGGGATATCCGACTTACTTTTTCCAAAGATCTGCCTGATCTGTGAAGAACCAGGAAGAGATATCTGTGCACCTTGTAGGAAAGGTATCTCATCTGCGCCTAGCTGTGCGAATGTAGATAAGGTGAAAATTGAGGCTGGGGCGATTTACACAGACTCAACAGCAGCTCTTGTTGTTCTTGCTAAAGAAGAAAATAATTCAAGTGCGAGAAGTATGCTCGTTGAACTTCTATACGCGGGATTACAAGCGGCAATATCTGAACTGGATTACAAAAGTTATGTTCTCATTCCCATGCCTTCTAGCAAAACAGCTAATCGAAGGCGCGGATATGTACATTCAGTAGTGTTAACAAAATTATTACTCAAGCGCATTTGCCTAGACGAAGTCCATGGAAGAAACTTTTATATTGGTGACTTTATGGACATAAATCGAAAAACATTTGATCAGAGTCAATTGAATGCTGATGGACGTAGGAAGAACCTACAAGGAGCCTTTGAATTTGCCCAGAGTTCAGCCAGTAAAAAAATGCTAATGCGTGAGAACCAGGGCTTGCTACTAGTTGACGACGTGATGACTACCGGTACTACATTCAAAGAAGCGATACGAGCCCTTCGAATCGAAGGATTTGAGCCCGCTGCGGCCCTTTGTGCATGTGTCTCGGGCAAGAGATTTTACTAATAAGATACGGGGATGGCTGTTCTAGACAAGATCCTGCGCGCTGGTGAAGGCCGTGCGGTCCGGAACCTAGAAAAACTCGCAGCCGAGGTCAACTCCTGGGAGTCAAAGATTTCTCCACTGAGTGATGATGCATTAAAAAATCAGACTCAAAAGTTTCGCGATCGTTTAAGCAATGGTGAAGATCTAGACGACCTTCTCCCTGAAGCATTTGCAACAGTCCGTGAAGCTGCTAAGCGCACGCTGGGTCAACGACATTACGATGTTCAACTTATGGGTGGAGCAGCGCTGCACCAAGGCAACATTGCCGAAATGCGTACAGGTGAAGGAAAGACTCTCGTATCAACTCTTCCTGCATATTTAAATGCACTGGCAGGCAAAGGTGTACACGTTGTTACAACAAACGACTATTTAGCAGAGCGTGATAGCGAATGGATGGGCCGAGTTCACCGTTTCCTAGGTTTAAAGGTCGGAGTAATTCTTGCAAGCATGACACCGGCCGAACGCCGAGAAGCGTATGCAGCAGACATTACATACGGGACAAATAATGAATTTGGTTTTGACTACCTGCGCGACAATATGGCTTGGTCATTACAAGATTGCGTCCAGCGTGAGCACAACTTCGCAATCGTTGATGAAGTTGATTCAATTTTGATTGATGAGGCAAGAACCCCACTGATCATTAGTGGACCTGCTGATAAGGCAACGAAGTGGTACGTCGAGTTTGCTAATTTAGTGAATCAGATGCAGCGCGATGTCCATTATGAGATTGATGAAAAAAAGAAGACCGTAAGCGTTTTAGATGAAGGCGTCACGAAAGTTGAAAACTCTCTAGGAATTACAAACTTGTATGAGGCAGCAAATACACCAATGATTGGCTATCTCAATAACGCCATACGAGCAAAAGAGCTCTTTAAGCGTGACAAGGATTATGTAGTTATGAATGGCGAGCTGCTCATTGTCGATGAGCACACAGGCCGCATGCTATCTGGCCGTAGATATAGCGAAGGGCTTCATCAGGCACTTGAAGCAAAAGAAAGAATTGAAATCAAGGATGAAAACCAAACCCTTGCCACAATCACTCTTCAGAACTACTTCCGTCTCTATAAAAAGCTTTCAGGCATGACCGGAACAGCGATGACAGAGGCTGCAGAATTTATGCAGATTTACAAGCTTGGCGTAATTCCAATCCCTACAAACAAACCAACAGCTCGCTCAGATCAGTCAGATCTCATTTATAAGAGTGAAGCAGCAAAATTCCAAGCTGTGGCAACAGACATTCTTGCAAGGCATAAAAAAGGCCAGCCAGTATTGGTCGGTACAGTTTCAGTTGAAAAGTCGGAAGAACTTTCAAATATCCTGACACGCAATGGTGTAAAGCATGAAGTGCTCAATGCTAAGCAGCACCAAAGAGAAGCCGCTGTTATTGCTCGTGCTGGAACAATTGGCGCTGTAACTGTTGCAACTAATATGGCAGGGCGTGGTACCGACATTATGCTTGGCGGTAACCCGGAATTCATGGCTGACTTTGAATTGCAACAGCGTGGATTGAATCCTGCTGATACGCCAGAAGAGTATGAAGCAGCTTGGCCGGCGGAAATTGCAAAACAAAAAGCCGCAGTGAAATTAGAGCATGAAACTGTTGTTGCAGCAGGCGGTTTGTATGTGTTGGGTACCGAGCGCCACGAATCACGTCGTATTGATAATCAGTTGCGCGGTCGTTCTGGTCGCCAAGGAGACCCTGGTGAATCTCGCTTCTATCTTTCTCTTCAAGATGATTTGATGCGTCGCTTTAACTCAGGCTTAGTTGAACGTTTCTTGGGAGCTGCAGGAGTTGGCGAAGAGGTTCCAATCGAATCAAAGATGGTCTCAAACGCTATTCGCTCAGCCCAGACACAGGTCGAATCACTGAACTTTGAAATGCGTAAGAACGTTCTTAAGTATGACGATGTCATGAATCGTCAGCGCGAAGTTATTTATAGTGAGCGCCGCGAGGTTCTCGAAGGTGCTGATATACAAGAGCAGGTTCAAAATTTCATGACCGATACGCTCACCGCGTACGTCGATGGAGCAACTGCCGAGGGATTTCCAGAGAATTGGGATCTAGATACTTTATTCCAGGCAATTAATACTCTTTTCCCTATCTCCTTCACACCAGAAACACTCGCTGCAGAAGTTGGGGGCAGAGAAGGTCTTGACTCTGATTTCATACTTGGCAAAGTGTTAGATGATGCGCAGAAACAGTATTCAAAGCGTGAAGCTGATCTAACCCCAGAAGTCATGCGCGAACTTGAACGCAAAGTTTTGTTGTCTGTGCTCGATCGCAGGTGGCGTGAGCACCTCTACGAGATGGATTATTTGCAGGAAGGTATTGGACTTCGTGCGATGGCTCAACGCGATCCACTTGTTGAGTATCAAAAGGAAGGTTACGACCTCTTTGCCGCGATGATGGATGCAATCAAGGAAGAGCTAGTAGGGCTACTTTTCCATGTTGATGTAAACATTGAGCAAGAAGGTGGAGCACCAGTCATTCAATCACCCGAGTTGGATGCTCCAAAGCAAGTTTCCAACGAACAATTACGTTATACAGCCGCCGATGTTGATGGTGAAGTTGTGAGCGAGGGCGGAACATCTAAGAATGCTCCATGTCCTTGTGGATCAGGCCGTAAATACAAGCGCTGTCACGGCGCTGCATAACTTCTTACACAAGAGCTAGTTCAGTACATAGCCAACGCTTATCAGCCCCTTCAAAACGCATTACAAGTGAACGAACTCGTTCATTGAAGCGAAGCGTGACAGTAGTTTCTGCGACACCTTCGATTGGCTCCGAGATATATACCTTCCTAATCTTTGGTATTTCACGTTTTTCACCAGCCATATTTAGAAGTGTTGCATAGACGCTTCTATGAGACAGCCTTGCCAATTGCATGGGCTGGCGTCTTCCACCCCAAATTTCGACCACTCCTAATACATAGCGAGTAATCGTTTCTTGTAGTGGAGGAAGCTCACTGCGATAGGAAGGTTTACGGGAAGAGTCTTGATCGTCTGGATATGAAGCATCATCTATTGGTTTTGGAACAAGAAATAGCCTGTGGCCAGTACTACCCCTATTCTCAACAGGCAGATTAATTTGAATCAAAGGGCCATCAAGATTCAGCATAGGGTCTGAAAGAAAGTTAGGGCTCGGATAAATATTTCCGGGCAACGAATGTGTTACTGCTCTTGCATGTATGAGATTTTCCATAAGGGAAATATCGCAAATAAATGCCTAGGAAAAATCATCCGAAAGGATGAACATCTATCAAAAACTGCCTGTGGATAGAGAAATCCAGATTCTCCATATATACGTTATGAATCTCCTATGATCGATTATCAAAAATTCATTCAGAGAAATTCCCGAAGAATTTATGCGAGTGCAGCCCTGGTTGCCGCGCTATTTGCCGCATCGATTTTGCTCAATAGCGGTCCAACTGGAACTGCATGGATCGTTAGAAACTCTATTTCAAGTGGCTCCATCATCTCTGCCCTAGACGTATCGTCTATAAAAGTGAACCTAGCAACTGACGCAGGCCACTTCGCCTCTGCTAAAGATGTGATTATTGGGCAATTTGCTACCCGCACCTTAAGTGCTGGTGATTTGATTTCGACCTCTGATGTGACAAGAACTAGCTCAGCTTCAGAGATTAGATATCTACCTCTAGGAATTGCCCTGAATGATCTCCCGATTGCACTGACTGCAGGAGATCGCGCCGATATCTATGTCATCCCAAAGCAAGCATCACTTGGACCGGCGCTTGTGGTTTCAAATGTGAGCGTGCATCAAATTGATAATAAGTCTCGCGCCCTTGGTGGAAATATCGAGATTGAAGTTTCTGTGGGCATTGCTGCTGCCATGAATTTGGTGGATGCTGAATCCCAAGGTCGTTTGGTGGTTTCACGACATGCGTTCTGAGATCCCCCAGCTGGAAGTCATTACAGCAATTCACGATTCAGAGAGTGAAGACTTTGTCTCACAGCTTCTCTTCTCACAGGGCTGGAATATTATCTATCGAGCATTTGATGCTGCCTCACTCACACGATTTATGCACAGCCGAGGAAGTGAACTTAGAACTGTAATTATTTATATGACAGATCTTCCAAACTTTGACCCAGTAATATTTGGTCAGTTTGCGACAAATACGATCACTTTTATTTCACTCGATGGAATTGAACTCTCATCCCACATAATCATGAGCCAGATTCGCGGTCAACTTCGCCTACCTATGGTTCAGAGTAAACAAAATATCTCCCTACCGAGAGATGAAGAATTTCAAACTCCATATGTCCAAGAGAGGGCTTACCGGGGAAGTAATCAGAAAATTACGATACGTACCAGGCAGGTGATCGCGGTAACGGGCAGCTCTGGTGCACCAGGAAGAACTAGATTTGCAATTTTGCTGGCAGAGGAATTAGCAATCAAAAACAAAATTATGCTCATCGATGCCGATATGCGCTCCCAGGGACTAAGCAGGCAAAGAGAGTTGATACGAACTCCTGAGATACAAACAATTCCCCTCAGTGCTGCAGATAGACCAAGAACTTTGCCCGTGGGCGAGGAGATGACTGTCGTAGACCTAGGAACACTGCCCGCAATCTCAGAGGCTGTTTCTGACAGAAGATGGCATGGCTCCCTGATCAATAACGTACTAGATAGCGCTACGCATCTGATCTACTTGGTGAAATCAACTCCTCCAAACATCGATGAGCTTTCGATGTTTTTAAGAGAATTTCCAGTGCTCGCTAAGAAACTACCGGTGACATATGTATGTGTCTTAGCTGGGCACTCTCGCGAACTCAGGGAGTGGGAAGGGAAGTTTTTGACTCTTACGACCGGTGAGAGTCGATATATCTTGCGAGAGAGCCAACTTGAGCGCGATATTGAAGGCTCTGGATTGCCATTTATGAAGGCGGGAAATTCCAAGCGAAAAGAGATTGCTAAGATTGCGCTCTCTCTTAGTTAACAATGTTGTGAGGAGTGTGATCTGTGAGTTCTCGAATCGACTTAGCAGTTTCACACACCGCCCTTTCTCAACGAGATCGTGATCGCTTATCTGAACTAATTTCTGAATGGCAGCTACTCGCCGACCTTTCATTTGCTGACTTAATACTGTGGGTTGCAAAGCGTAAGGATTATCAGAGCTGGCCTGAAGGTCACATCGCCATTGCTCATATCCGCCCCACAACAGCTTCGACTGTATTCGCCCAGGACTTGATCGGGGAAGAACTTGCCTGGGGTAAAAATTCAAGAATTGATCGTTCGCTTTCACAGGGTGAAATTGTTCGAGAAGATGAACCAGAATTGGTTGGCGAAATTCTTATCAAAGAGGAGACAGTCCCTGTTTTCTTTGAAGGAAATGTCATTGCAGTAATCTCGCGCCACCGTGATGCAGAGCAAATGCGCTCACCTTCTAGGTTAGAACTTAACTACCGAGAAATAGCACACCGTATTTATCACATGGTTTCTGAAGGAACATTTCCTATTCAAAATAGTTTTTATCAAGCAGAAGCCGCTCCTCGAGTTGGCGATGGACTCATCAGACTCAATGCCCAAGGTGGCGTAATTTATGCAAGCCCTAATGCTCGCTCTGCAGTGAGCCGATTGGGATGGGAATTAGAAGTTGAGGGTGCGCAGCTAGGTGCAATCTTTGATTCACTATCAACCCACCAGAGCGCTCCCAAAGAAGAAAACTGGGCAACAATTCTCAATGGCAAGATACTTCGACGTGATGATTTTGAAAATGGAAATGGAATCGTAGATCTCCTAGTCATCCCTCTTATTGAGTCACAAGAATCCATTGGAGCAATAGTTCTTGTGCACGATGTGACAGAACTTCGTAACAGAGATCGCGCACTGGTTACTAAGGACGCGACGATTCGGGAGATTCACCACCGCGTTAAGAATAATCTCCAAACCGTATCGGCCCTTCTTCGCCTTCAATCCAGGCGAGTGGAGGATCCGGTGGCTAGCGCCGCCTTAGGCGAAGCAGTTCGCCGTGTTGCATCCATTGCAATCGTTCACGAAACACTTTCAACATCATCAGCTGAGTCAGTGCTTTTTGATGAGGTTTACGACCGAATTGTTCAGAACGCAATCGAACTTAGTGCGCGCCCCATATCACTTGGAAAAATTGGTGAATTTGGCCTTCTTGATTCCCAAGTGGCCACACCTCTTGCGCTTGTCATAACCGAGCTCATCCATAACTCACTTGAGCATGGGCTTGATAAAAGCGGAGATCAACTACGTATTGAAGTAGATCAACAGGGAGATAAATATGAGATTAAAGTCATCGATAATGGCGAGGGATTACCAGCTGACTTTGATTGGGAGAGGTCCTCTAACCTAGGTCTTCAGATCGTAAGAACTCTCACAGAAAACGAGCTCAAAGGTTCCATCGTTTTAAATAGAGTAAAAGATGAGACCGTTGCACTACTGACTTTTAAAGTTTAGAACTGATTCTGGCTCTCAAGCATACGAGCACGATTACGAGCAGCACGGCGCTTAAGCGCACGTCTTTCATCTTCAGATAGTCCGCCCCACACGCCAGCGTCCTGACCACTTTCAAGTGCCCAGGCCAAACATGCTTCTTTCACATTACAGCGGTTACAAACTTTCTTCGCTTCTTCGATCTGCGCTAGGGCAGGTCCAGTATTACCAATGGGGAAGAAGAGCTCCGGGTCTTCATCGCGACAAGCGGACTCATGACGCCAATCCATGCTCAGTTTTTCTCCTTAAATATAGGGAAGTACACATTCATGCTCAAAAACTCTTTTCAGACTTTCAGTTGTCATTTCGACAATGAAAATCCAAATTGAGCAAAGGTAAGCGTTGAATACGTGCTTATTCTCCCGTACCGGCAAGGAGATAACAAGGACATTTGGATATTTATTTCCGTGCCCCTGACAGGAGTTGAACCTGCGCACCCGCCTCCGGAGGGCGGTGCTCTATCCACTGAGCTACAGGGGCTTGTACTCGAAACCCGAGTAAAACAAGCAAGTTAAGGGTATCAGTGAAAGAATTAAGCCATGAGTACACATCGCGATCATGAAGAAATCGCATATTTTGCCACGGGTTGTTTCTGGGGGGCAGAACGTCGATTCTGGAATTTACATGGCGTGATGGAGACGTCAGTGGGATATATGGGTGGAAATAAGTCTCATCCAACCTATGAAGAAGTCTGCACTGGAATGACCGGTCACGCTGAAATGGTGGAAGTCAAATATGACCCATCAATAATTTCATATCGAACTTTGCTTGAAGAATTTTGGGTTATGCATGATCCAACATCTCTCAATCGCCAAGGGGGAGATATCGGCACTCAGTATCGGAGCGCAATATTTACAACAAGTGATGCGCAGCATGAAGAGGCGCTCGCTACCCGCGATCTATATAACGCAGAGTTAAAAAAGAGTGGGATGGATGAGATTGTCACTGAGATTG
>DAIQAR010000003.1:0-17637 GCA_036781605.1 Candidatus Nanopelagicaceae bacterium | reverse complement strand
CTATATAACGCAGAGTTAAAAAAGAGTGGGATGGATGAGATTGTCACTGAGATTGTCTCTGCAGCAGGTGTTGCATATTGGCCTGCCGAGGAATATCACCAACGCTATTTAGAGAAGAATCCAAATGGCTATGACTGCCATTCATCCACCGGTGTCCTCTTTCCATCCGGGACTTTTACTACCAACTAGAGCTTTCTCCCTCTGTCGCTCGCCAGCAATACCAGGCGACAATGCTCTGCATGCCATGGAACTTATCTCCTATGGGGTCTAACTTCTTTGGATCAATCTCTGTCTTAAGTTTATGAATTTTCTCCCACCCCCGACGCATTGCAAGGTCGCCCACAGGCCATAAATCAAGGCGACCCAGATGGAACATGAGAAACATTTCAACTGTCCAACGGCCAATACCCCAAATAGCAGTGAGCTCTTCGGAGATTTTTTCATTAGAAAGTTTTCCAAATTTTTTAAACTCAACAGCGCCAGAAAGTGTTGCATCTGTTAGTTCTTGGATGGCGCGGACTTTAGCTCCGGAGACCCCAATTTCCCGGAGATCAGATATTTTTAGTTCTGAGATGTTTTCGGGCGAGATCTGTATCGCTCGTTCTTCTAATCTTGCATAGATGGTGTCGGCTGCTTTTACCGATAATTGCTGAGAGATGATGGATCCAACTATGGTTTCATAATGTGTTTTATTCGGCCTCTTGCGATTAATTGTGCAGAGCGGGGAAGTCGCCACGATCTCTTTAAATTTTGGATCAATTTTTACGATTGCTCGGACATAACGCTTCATTTCAGCTTCAGTGGTTAGTGGCACCGGACTAACTTATCGGTAGGCTAAGACAATGAGTAATTCACACGTGAGCGTTGGTGCCTGGCTCATTACCTTGGTATCACTTGCATCCGTACTCCTCATCGACTTTCTCTTAGCTTTTCGAAATAGGCATAAGGAAACAACACTAAAGTCTGTCGCGCTCTGGACTGTTTTCTATGTTTCAGCGGCGGTCGTTTTTGGTTCCACGCTAGGTATTTGGCTTTCAGAGCAGGCAAGAAGTGAATTTTTTGCTGGTTGGCTTACCGAGTACTCACTTTCATTTGATAATTTATTTGTCTTCGTCTTGATTATGGCTCGGTTGAAAGTTGAGAAAAGCAAAGAAGAGATGGTCCTCTTCTACGGGATTGTTTCCTCCTTATTCTTGCGTGGTATTTTTATTGCCGCTGGCTCAGCGGTGGTAAATAGGTTTCAATGGATCTTTTACTTCTTTGGTTTCTTCTTGATTTATACCGCCTTCTCACTCCTTAAAGAGAGTGAAGAGGAGGAGTGGACCGAGGGCAAAGCAACAGCTTGGCTTCGCAAGCGAGGTGCCTCAGTATTTGTCATTGCATTAACTGCCATAGCGATTACAAACGTACTTTTTGCCTTTGATTCAATCCCCGCAATTTTTGGATTAACAAGAAACCCGTATGTGATTGTTACGGCAAACATTTTTGCGCTCATGGGGCTAAGGCAGCTCTATTTTCTTATTGGCAATTTGATGCATAAGTTGGTTTACCTCACTCAAGGCCTATCGTTGATTCTTGGTTTTATTGGCCTTAAATTGATTTTTGAAGCAGCTATCTCTCAGAAGCACCACAAAGTTATCGGAATAAATATTCCCCAGATCTCACTTGGCCTGAGCCTAGGTTTTATAATCGGTGTTCTATGTCTGACTACCCTTCTGAGCCTGCTCAAATCACGCAAGAGTGCGTGAGGCCAGAAATTATTCGTTAGGCTCAGCTCATGTCAGATTTCCATAAGTTGACCCCTGGCGGGCTCACGCCTGATTCTCAAGTAGTTGCTGCCGGAAGACCAAAGCGTGATGTTGATGCACCCGTTAACACTTCAATTACTTTGAGTTCAACATATATAGCGCCAGGTCAAGTTGGGTATGGCCGCGATGGGAATCCAACATGGTCTGCTTTGGAAGCTGCAATAGAAGAGTTAGAGGGCGGAAAGACTTTAGCTTTCGCTTCAGGTCTTGCAGCAATTTCTGCTTATTTTTCAACCTTATCAAGAGGTGTTGTGATTACAACATCTAAAAATGGTTATAGCGGACTCATGCTCATGCTTCGCAAGATGCAAGAGTCAGGCGCAGCAGAAGTTCGTTATGTTGACATTTCAAATACCCAAGAAGTATTAGCTTCTCTCAAGGGCAGCAATTTACTCTGGATTGAATCTCCAACTAACCCTGCACTTGAAGTTGCTGATATGCCCGCCCTTATTAAGGAAGCAAAGGCAGCGAAGATTGCTGTCGGAGTTGACAGCACATTTGCCACACCCCTCTTGCAAAAGCCTTTAGAGATGGGCGCAGATATTGTTATTCACTCACTGACCAAATACATCTCAGGTCACTCTGATGTTCTTTTAGGTTCGGCTTCGACTAAAGATGAAGCACTATTGGAAAAGCTCAGTGAAGCCCGAGGTCTTGGGGGAGCGATCCCTGGCCCATTTGAAGCCTGGCTAACTCTTCGGGGTCTGCGCACACTTGCAATCCGCTTAGAGCGTGCGCAAAGTAATGCACTTGAATTAGCTAAGCGCCTGTCTAGCCATCCTGCCGTTGAGAAGGTCCGCTACCCAGGTTTGCCAACAGATGCTCACCATAAGGTCGCCTCTAGTTTCATGAAGGGATACGGGGCGATGATCTCATTTGATGTGAAGGGCGGACCAGCAGCTGCGGATAAGGCATGTGCATCATCAGAGTTAGTCACATTTGCCACATCTCTTGGCGGAGTGGAGTCCTTGTGGGAACGCAGGCATCGCTGGAGTAATGAAAGTCCAACCATTCCAACTAATCTCGTTCGTCTCTCCGTAGGTATTGAAGGCGTGGAAGATTTGTGGGCTGATATCGACCAGGCTCTTAAGAAGTCCCAGGGCTAAAAGTTCGGGGTAAGTTCACAGAAAGTTTCCAGCGAGTAACCAGTCTGAAGTAGTACATTTACACCATGTTCAAAGCAATCAAGCGACTAGTGGCCTTCTTTGCCGTTGCCCTGGTTGTTTTTGGAGCTCTCAAGACAGCCTTTTCATGGCTAGCTAATAGCACAAATGATAATCATGAAGTTTTCACCGACGAGGATGACCACGAGCGTCAGTTCTAATCTGATGAGTGAAACCCAAGATTTTCAATATGCAGCGGGCTCGTGCAACATTGGCCCGAAAGAAATTCGTAGGCGCAAATTTGTAGGGCTTGTAGGTCTAGTACTGGTGTTTATCACCGTAGCAAGCTTTCATAGTCAACATGTTAAAGGGTTGAGCAGAATCTCCGTGTTTCTTCCCGCCATACTTTTTTCAATCGGTTATCTTCAATCAAGAAAGAAATTTTGCTTAGCATTTGGACTCGCTGGGATTTTTAACTTTGGCTCACTTGGACAAGTCTCCAAGGTGATTTCCCCCGCTGATAAGGCACTCGATCGTAAGACAGCACTTAATTTGATGAT
The DNA here is from genome assembly GCA_036781605.1 of Candidatus Nanopelagicaceae bacterium. Classification (GTDB taxonomy): domain Bacteria; phylum Actinomycetota; class Actinomycetes; order Nanopelagicales; family Nanopelagicaceae; genus PALSA-747. The sequence continues at coordinate 14,166 of DAIQAR010000003.1, read as the reverse complement.
TCAATCCCTCGGCCTTGCCGCTCTGATAACGGTTATTGTCTTAGTATTACCTGTGTGAGTAACAGCAGTCCTAAGGCGCTTCATATAGTTTTAAATAGCGTCAATGAGGATTCACGCGTCTTAAAATGTGCATGGACATTAGGCAATGCAGGATGGGATGTCGAAGTCATTGGCGCTACGCCATTCACCTATTCCGATCAGTTGACCATCGGATATGCCAAGATTTTGAGGCTGCCATTAAAACCCGTTGTTACACAGGCTTTCCTAGCCAGATTTTTGCGAGCATTGCGTTATTACCGCAGACGTATCTATCAAATTCTTCAAATAAAAGAAGAAATTAATATTCCAAATTTAAATCGCGCAGTGCGCGCAGTGGCTCCTGAAGTTCTTCGTTTTTCTCCTGATGTCATTCATGCTCACGACTATACGGCCCTCCCGATTGCGGCTGCTTTAGTAGATTTATTGAGGCGCCCGGGAAAAAATACTTCGTTGATTTACGATGCCCATGAATACGTTCCAGGCGTTGCTCATCTGACTAAACCACTAGCAGCTTTGTATTCAAAGAAGGAAAGAGAATATTCACACTTATCAGCTGCTGTGCTTTCGGTGAGCGAACCGATGAGTGATTTGTTGATGGAACACCTCCAGATCACAACAAGGCCAGTGATTGTTGCCAATGACCCATTAGTTGCTGGGCAACAACCATCTTCAAAGAACCTGCGCGAAGACTGCGCAATTGGGCAAGGCGTTCCACTCATGGTTTATTCAGGAGCCGTTGCCCCGCAACGAGGAGTTCAAACGGCCCTTGCCGCTATGCGACTTATGCCTGATGTGCATCTTGCACTCATTGCAAACCCAGCTAATCAATCTGTCAAAGACCTTGTTGCTGGAGCGCCAGATCTGGCAGATCGCTTTCATGTATTGCCCTATGTGCCAAATGCAGAGTTGGTCTCTTATCTTTCATCTGCCGATATAGGGCTGATTCCGCTGCTTCATCGACTTAATCATGAGATTTCACTTATTACGAAGTTTGGTGAATATATGCAGGCAAAACTGCCAATACTTGTGAGTGATGTGAAGACGATGGCAGCAGAGGTTCAAAGGTTAGGAAATGGTGAGGTCTTTACTGCAGAAGATGTTGAAAGCTTTGTAGTTGCAGCAAAGAAAATATTTGCAGATCCTGACTCATACCGCAGGAAATATACCGATTCTATGCTGGCTGAGCGTAGCTGGGAGAGACAAGGCGAAGTGCTTGTAAGTACTTACAATCAGATTGCAGGAGCAACGCCAACGGCGCGGCCTTTGATGCCTTTTACAATTACGAAAGCTCTCCCGCTCCAATAACGCGGAAACTTACTCCTTCAAAGCTCTTTGCGCTCATCGCACGTCTTCCATCAACGACTCCTTGTACACCAGGAAAGTCCTTTTTAGATAAACCTTTATATTCCTTATGGTCTGCCTGCAAAATTACAGCATCGACATTTGCGCCGATTGCATATGGCGTAAACCCAAGAGAGCTGATCTCTTCATCGCTATACATAGGATCATGAACTACAACTTCAGCTCCACGAGATTTGAGCGCTGTCACGGTTCCAAATACACCTGAGAATGCGGACTCTTTTACTCCGCCGCGGTAGGAAATTCCCAAGACAGCAACTTTCTTGCCCTTCAAATCACCCATTGATTTGGCAAGTAATGACACTGCATGTTCTGGCATTTTTGCATTTGCTTCTCGTGCAGAGCGAACAACTGTCGCTTCTGGGTCATTCCAGAGATAGAACCTTGGGTAAATCGGTATGCAATGCCCACCAACAGCAATACCTGGTTGGTGAATATGGCTATATGGCTGAGAGTTGGATGCCGCGATGACTTTTGCGATATCAATGTTGGCCCCCTCTGCAAAGATGGCAAACTGATTAGCAAGAGCAATATTCACATCGCGATAGGTAGTTTCTGCAAGCTTCGCCATCTCACTTGCTTCGGCTGTTCCAAGATCCCAGACTCCATTTTTCTCTGTTAGATCTGGGCGATCATCAAAATCTAGAACTGCTTCATAAAACTTTATTCCAGCCTTTGTACTTGCATCATTAACGCCGCCCACAAGCTTTGGGTATTTACGAAGGTCAGCAAATACACGCCCCGTAAGAACTCGCTCCGGGGAGAAGACAAGGTGGAAATCTTTACCTGCAACAAGCCCTGATCCCTTCTCCAAAGCAGGAGCAAAACGATTTCGCGTGGTTCCTACGGGAAGAGTCGTCTCATACGAGACCAAAGTTCCTGGCTTGAGTCCCTGGGCAATTTTCTCTGTCGCCGCATCCATCCAACCAAAGTCAGGAATACCCTCTTCATCAACGAATAAAGGCACAACAATGACAACAGCGTCAGATTCACTTACGGCAGCAGTCGTATCTGTAGTTGCGGTGAGGTGACCTGACTTAACTGTTTCGCCAAGGAACTGCGCGAGATGGTCTTCACCTGGGAATGGCTCTGTTCCTGCATTAACAAGGTCAACAGTCTTTTGGTTTACATCGCAACCAATAACGTGGTGGCCTTTCTTAGCGAATTGCACAGCAAGGGGCAATCCAATTTTTCCTAGGGCAACTACAGCTATCTTCACCTAGCGACCTCTAGCAATCTTGATTTCTGAACCAGAATTTGCTGATTCAATCATGGCACTTGCAACTCTTACTGTGGCAAGACCTTGCTCCATTGTCACAATGCGATCTACTGCGCCAGGTAATCCAAGAACTGCGTCACGGAAAGCTTCGTGCTCTGTGCGAAGTGGTTCAGGCTTGGCAAATGCATATCGCATCACTGCGCCTTCGCTAACGCCACGAAATGATGCAACAGCGTCCCATTGGGTATCAACTGAAGCATTGCCATAGAGCGTTAAATCTGCGGTAAGAGTATCTGCGACAAGCGCTCCGCGCTCACCTGTGACGATAGTCAGGCGCTCTTTAAAAGGAGTCAGCCAATTAACTAAATGGTTGGTAATAATTCCATTTTCTAACTCGCCAATTGCAGCAACCATATCTTCATGAGGGCGACCTGATTTCAAGGCAGTCTTTGCTGAAACGCTTACGAAAGGCGATCTAGCGACCCAAGCGGTGAGATCGATATCGTGTGTTGCAAGATCTTTAATGACTCCGACATCAGCAATACGAGCAGGAAAAGGTCCCTGTCGTCTTGTGGCAATTTGGTAGACACTTCCAAGTTCGCCAGCATCTAAACGCTGGCGTAGTTGTTGTAGCGCTGGGTTATATCTTTCAATATGACCGACTGCTCCTACAAGTTTCTTTGCAGCAAATGCATCTGTAATGCGCTCAGCTGAAGGAGTATCAACTGCCAGTGGCTTTTCAATCAGTGCATGAATTCCAGCAGAAGCAAGGGCTAGCGCAAGCTCTTCATGAAATGCTGTGGGCGCGGCAACCATGGCATAGTCGATATCGAGGGCAATCAGTTCTTCAACTGTCTTGAGCACTTGAAGGTCCCCAGCAACTTTATGAAGATCTCCCATAGGATCGCAGACACCCACAAGTTCAACACCGTCGAGGGAGCCAAGCACGCGTGCATGATGGCGACCCATCATTCCAAGACCAACAAGGCCCGCGCGAAGTTTTGATGCCATATTAGATCTTTGCTACTACATCATTAACAACACTGACAATTTGCTCAAGTTCAGCTTGTGTTAGTGATGGGTGAACAGGTATTGAAAGAACTTCTTTTACTAGCTTTTCTGTTACTGGAAGTGAAATATTTTGATTAAACGAAGGAAGCTTATGAATAGGAGTTGGGTAATACACATCTGCCCCTACGCCACCGTCTTTGATACCTGCAATGACTTTGTCACGTTGTTCACCTGTGATGCCATCAATACGGATTGTGTATTGATGATAGGCATGCTCTGAACCTGGTTGAACAAAGGGAACAATGACACCCTTCAGGTGAGCATCAAGATAGGCAGCATTCTTACGGCGCTGCTCTGTCCAGCCCTTTACTTTTGTCACTTGAACGCGGCCAATAGCTGCGTGAATATCAGTCATACGGTTATTAAATCCAACAATTTCATTCTGGTAGCGAACAACTCCGCCTTGGTTTCGAAGCATTCGTGCCTGATGCTCAACATCGGCATCATCGGTGACAATCATTCCGCCTTCACCTGAAGTCATATTTTTAGTGGGATAGAAGGAGAAAGAAGCAACTTTGCCCCATTCACCAGCCATCTTTCCATTTAACGATGCAAGGTGGGCTTGAGCTGAATCTTCATAAAGGGTTAGTCCGTGCTTTTCTGCAATCACTTGGAATTTATCCATCGCTGCAATATGGCCATACAAGTGCACGGGCATGAGTGCTTTGGTTTTCGATGTAATAAGGCTCTGCACATGCTCTGGATCCATGTTGTAAGTCTTGGGATCAATATCTGCGAAAACTGGAATACCACCTGCCAGCGCAACAGAGTTGGCAGTTGCTGCAAACGAGAACGATGGAACGATTACTTCATCGCCTGGCTTTAAACCAGCAGCAATAAAACCAAGATGTAGAGCGGATGTTCCTGAGTTAACGGCGATGCACTTTCTGCCACCAACAAATTGCGCAAATTCTTCTTCAAAAGCTTTTACTTCAGGGCCTTGGGCCATCATTCCTGTTTGTAGAACTCTGTCTACGGCAGCGCGCTCTTCATCGCCAATGATTGGTCTCGCTTGAGGAATCAACGCGCACTCTCCTCTACTAATTCGTTCTCTGAAATCTGCTTATACGTACTTGCATCCTTTGGGCAACGGAAGTGATTATCGCCTGTTTTCTCCAGTGGAACCCCGGCGCGACCCACCCAGCCAATTCTTTTTGCGGGAACACCAGCAACGAGAGCAAATGCTGGGACATCCTTGGTGACAACAGCGCCTGCGGCTACTAAAGACCACTTACCGATGCTTACAGGGGCAATACAGACTGCGCGGGCACCAATGCTCGCGCCATCACCAATACTCACACCCACGGCTTGCCAATCTGATCCACTCTTCTGGGTCATATCAGTATTTACAGCTCTTGGAAATTGATCGTTTGTAAGCACGGCTGCTGGTCCAATGAAAACACCATCACCCAAAGTTGCTGGTTCATAAACAAGGGCATAATTTTGAATTTTAGAATTCTTGCCAATTTTCACGCCACTACCAATATAAGCACCACGTCCGATGATGCAATTTTCTCCAAGGACAACGCCATCTCTGACTTGAGCTAGATGCCAGATCGAAGTCCCATCGCCAATAACTGCAGTGCTATCAACATCAGCACTGGGCACGATCTTGTTAGGCATTGGAGGAGTCTATCGCAGGTAATTCTTAAGCAATAAGCGCTGAAATTGCATGCGTGAGTGCTAAATATTCACGCGGGCTATCTAAATTTCCCGCTGCCCAGCTGGCACCACTCGCTCTCATCTGGTCAAGTTTTTTAGTGTCTTTTCTTAGGTCTTCAAGTATTACTGCTACCTCAGTTGAAGTAGTTGCTAAAACCCCACTCTTACTTTTTTCAATAAGTTCTGCGCAACGAGGAAGTGGTGTCGAAATGCTCGCTAATCCGACGACCATATACTCGTAAAGTTTTGATGGAACAGCTTCGACAAATGCAGGCGTACTGTGCAATAGGCAAAGTCCTACCCATGCACCTTGGGCTACTTTCCATGATTCGTGAGGGGCAAGTTTGCCAAAGAATTTCACTCTGGAAGATGCCTCAGGGTTATTAGAGATCCATTCGTTTACAAATTCTTGATCTTGTGGAGCAATGGGACCAACTAAATCAAAGTGCCACAGTTTCGCGAGAGTAGCTGAGTGCAACATTGTTTTCAGGCCACGAGATTCACGTAAGTCACCGATATAAATAGCTCGAGGCGTGGAATCACGCTCACCGCTCATGGTGAGAAGTGTTGCATCTGGCAAATTACGAAGAACAATTCTTTGATATGCAATAAAAGGCGGTACTTGCGTATCTGCAACAGTTGTCAGATCTGCTCTGCTTGCAAACCAAAGAGCAAGCTTTGTATCTAAGCGAGCAAGCAAACCTGGAATCCCAAAGTACTTTCTGGCCCATGAGCGGTCATTAAGAACACGTAAGTAATCCTCATACAGATCCACAGCGAATTTGCGGCCTTTGATAAATGCGAAACCGTGAGTGGGGGCGAACGCTTCGGGAGAAAGTGCATATAAAACTTTGCCCTTGGCGCGCAGTGGATAGGACCGTGAGCGAAAGTAACGCGCAAACAAAGATTTATGTGAACCGCCGCGACGAATAAATAATTGTTCATGGCCATTTGCACGTGGAGCATCGAGTGGATTTCCAGGGGCAAAAATTTCTACGCTCATTCCAGCTCGTAAGAGGGCTCCGGTTATGCGATGAAGTCTGGCATCTGCAATGTTTGCACCGGATGAAATGATCGAGACATCGATTTTTTGCGACATCTGAAGCACCTCTTACATATCTTCATAGTTGGAAGGAAGAGTTCCAACATTTAAAAACTTTAGGTATTCATCAACAATCTTATCGGGCTTGCCTTGGGCCAGCATCGTTCCCTTGTGCATCCAAATTGCCTGATCACAAAGATCTGTCACGGTGGCAAGGGCATGAGAAACAATAAGAATTGTCCTCGCCTCGGCACAGAGTTGGCGCATGCGCTCAAAAGACTTCTCTTTAAATGCGGCATCACCTGCAGAAAGCGCCTCATCTAGAAGCAAGATATCTGGGGTCATTGTGACAGCCACACTGAAAGATAATCTTCCATACATTCCACTTGAATAGGTTCGTACTGGCAGATCGATAAAGCCATCTGGTAGATCAGCAAACTTTGCAATCTCATCAGTTTTGCTTTCGATCTCATCCTTACTCAAGCCTGATGCAAGACCGCCCAAAATAATATTGTCACGTCCAGATAGGGCAGGGTTAAATCCAACGCCGAGTGCAAGAAGAGTCGAAATCTTTCCATTTACTGCAACTCTTCCCTGCGTGGGAGTGAGAATTCCTGCGATGCACCGCATAAGAGTCGATTTACCTGCGCCATTTGAGCCAACAATTCCTAATACTGATCCGTGAGGGATATCTAGCGTCATATGTTTAACAGCTTCAATGGTGCGCATTTTTGCTTCTTGACGAAGACTTGCGCGCATCAAGGCATTTTTAAAAGTGCGCTTAGATTCAAGACTCACCTTATAAGTAATTGATAAATCTTCAATGCGAACCGCCAAATCTTCTGGCATCACATAAGCAGGCTTAGATGCGGATCGCAAAGTCACGCTCCCTAGAAATGAAGAAATAGCCACCTACACACATCGAAGTTACGGCCCAGAAAATACATCCCAGAATGACGTTTCTTGACAGCCCCGTGTCATCTACCCAAATACGAGAATTTCCCGTCAATGCAGGTCCGAGTGGATTTACATAGAGAAGTAATTTTGATTTGCCATGGAGCGAAGAAGGAAGCCAGAGAATTGGGGAGAGGTACATCCAGATTCGAGTGATGTAGGTCAGTAGCTTATTTGTATCGCGGAAGTAGACATTCATAGTGGCAAATAAAAGTGCTAAGCCAAATGCTGTTAGTGCAATGCATACGATAATAAATGGAATCCATAAGAAGTTCCATGAAACCCCTGCTATTTGCGTTGCTGGGTAAACCCATTTTCCAATAACCAAAACCACAATGTAGACAGGAATTGTGGGAAGGAATTCTCTAAATGCTTGTATTGCACAAGAGAAGGGCAAGAGGGTTCGCGGAAATGCTTGGTTTAAAATCAAGCGCCCACCGAGGGTAATTGATTGAGCTCCAGTCATCACAGTGCTCTGTGCGAAATAGAAAGTAAATAGCCCGATCAGTAGGTGGTTAAGTCGGGTAAGACCATTATGGTCACTGCCTCCACGGATAATGACGATGACTACGTAATACACAATCCCAAGCAGAAGCGGGTTTAGGATAAGCCATACTTTTCCGAGGCGTGATCCTAGATATTCAGCCTTGTCATTAAACCGCGCGAGCTCAGTGGCAAAAACCCGGCGCCGCCAAAATTCTTTTATGTAAGGAATGAGTGGCGGCAAGGAAGCTTTGTGAGGCTCAAAAACCTGCACTTTAGAGACAAAGTCTTGGTTCGCCGGCATGGGGGTAAGTCTGCCATCCCAAGAGCAAATCTGTGCACAGGTAGCGCCAGCTGGCCACCCGCGCCCGCCTATAGGTGAGAAGAATCGCTTTATTCGAGCAGGTGAATGCCTGCTGAAATTACGAAAGGTAAATATCAGAATGGTTAGAAGTTTGAATAGTTCTAAGTGGATCAAGAGCGCAGCTGGAGTTGCTCTAATCTCAGCACTTTTGCTTCCTGCAATTTTTGAATCAAGTAGCGCAATTGCTGCGCCAAAAGCGGCAGCAAAGGCCACAACAAAGAAGGCACCAGTTGCAAAGAAGGCTGTGGCTAAGAAAGTCGCTGTTAAGAAAACCCCTGTTAAGAAAGCAGTAGCGAAAAAAGCCCCAGTTAAGAAGGTTGCCGGTACAAAGAAGGTTGCAGTCAAGAAAGTAAGGACTGTTCCAACAGTAGTTGCTCCAGCCGTTGCACCAATAGACCCAACAACTTCTGCAGGTGTGGTTGCAGGCGTTAAGGCCGCAAAGGTTACTAAAGCAGGTAAGGCTTCAAAAGCAAAGGACGCATCAGAGGTTAAGCCTCGTGGACTTCGCCGTCTAAAGATGCTCCTACCGTAGAACTAAGCAAGTAAACAAGAAATAAGCGCTCGTGGCCTTTATTAGTGATCTCACTCAATAGGTCCGTAAGGCTCGAGCGCACCTTGTATGTGAGAAGCAATCAGAGTAACTTCAATATATGGAAATCATATTTCATCCTCGCGGCGCAGTCCTTGCAGAAGATTTCAAAGATATAGCAACCGACAAACTCAAATCACTTGATCGCTTCAGTGTTCTGGTTCAAGGCATCAAAGTTGAGATTAAGCATGAAGCAAATCCTCGCTTTGGGAAGTCTTCCCACATTGTGACGCTCACAACTCATGGCAGTGGCCCATTTGTCAGGGGAGAAGCCCAAGGATTTAATGATCTAGCTGCATTTGATCTTGCCGTAAAAAATCTTGAACTTCAGTTTAGAAAGATGCACGAGCGGGCAAAGGATTACGACCATGAAAGTGTTCGCGATAAAAAATAATTATCAAAAAAGCCCGCCAAAATAATCGGCGGGCTTTTTTAAAAGAGAAGTTACTTCTTTTTCTTTCCTCCAGCTTTAGCACCCATCTTAGGTGTCTTTGATGCTTCAGCCTTCTGAGTTCCAGAAGTTTCTGACATCTCGTGCTTTGCTGTTCCTTCTTTTGCTCCAGCAGCACCTGTTACGTGTGGCTTTGGTGTAGCAGCAAATGCTGCCGAGGAAGAAGCAACGAGTGATGCTGCAATGAGTAGTGCAAGTGATACTTTTTTCATGGTTACCTTTCGAGGTACGAATGTGCTTGAGATGAGTCCCAATGCTTAAGCACTATTTTATGGGAGATCTCTCAATATCTCTGCATGAGAGCAGCTGCGTGTGGGCAGCTCTGAACATGTGAACCTGAGAATACGGACAGAACTTTTGAAAAGTCCTATGATCTACCCGTGGAGATCAAAACTAAACTTTTTATAAACGGCCAATGGGTTGATGGAGATGGACGCATCCCGGTTGTGGACCCATCTGATGAATCAGTTATTGCTGAGGTCTCAACAGCAGGTGATAAAGAGTGTGATGCTGCAGTAGCCGCTGCTCATACGGCATTTCCTTCATGGTCAAAGACTGCGCCTAGAATGCGCGCTGAAATACTGCGTAAAGCTTTTGAAATTATGGTGGAAGAGGCAGATGAGATTGCAAGGCTAATTAGTCGTGAAAATGGGAAAGTTTTCACAGATGCTAAAGGTGAGGTTCTTTACGCGGCTGAATTCTTTAGATGGTTCTCAGAAGAAGCATCCCGGGTAGCTGGCGATTTTAGACACTCTCCAAGTGGTGATAAAAGAATATTGGTCACACATCAACCTATTGGTGTTTCATTACTTATTACTCCGTGGAATTTCCCTGCAGCAATGGCAACGCGCAAGTTGGCTCCAGCACTAGCTGCTGGATGTACAGCTGTCCTGAAACCTGCGACCGAAACTCCTCTGACAGCGATTTATGTTGTGGACATTCTGCACCGAGCAGGAGTACCGGCAGGTGTGGTCAATTACATTTTGCCGTCAAAAACAGGCCCAATGATGACAAAGATTTTGCATGATAAGCGAGTACGGAACCTTTCCTTCACAGGATCTACCGAAGTGGGCCGAGTACTTCTACGAGAATCATCAGATTTAGTTCTTCGCACATCAATGGAGCTAGGTGGAAATGCACCTGTACTCGTATTAGACGATGCAAATATTGATGAAGCGGTAAAAGGAGCAATGATCGCCAAAATGCGCAATGGTGGCGCAGCCTGTACTGCAGCTAATAGATTTATTGTTGCAAGAAGCGTTGCGGATGAATTTACTAAAAAATTTAGCAAAGCAATGTCTGAACTCAAGATGGGGCCAGGGCTCAGTGAAGGCGCTCAACTTGGAGCAAGTGTCTCTATTAAAGAGCGCAACAAGATTGCAGATTTAGTTGAGGCAGCAAAGGCAGAGGGTGGCCAAATTAACCTTGGTGGAGTAAAGCCGGAGGGTAAAGGTGCTTTTTACCCCGCTACCGTGCTTACCGTTGCAAAAGAAAATTCAATTTTAAGGACTGAAATTTTTGGACCAATTGCGCCGATTGTTATTTTTGATACGGACGCTGAAGGTATTGCTCTAGCTAATGACACCGAATATGGACTTATCAGTTACGTATTTTCTGCTGATCTCAAGAGAGCGATTCGCACTGCAGAAGCACTTGAGTCTGGAATGGTTGCCATCAACCGAGGAGTCATATCTGATCCCGCTGCGCCATTTGGTGGAGTGAAGCAATCTGGTCTGGGCCGCGAAGGCGGATTCGATGGTATTCATGAATTCCTTGAGACTAAATATATTGGTGTTGAGATTTAAGAAGTTTATTTAATCCACTCTGCAATTGCGGAAGCCGTTGTCCTATCACGCAAAATTCTTCGATGACCTAGTCCATTTGTTTTAAGGATAGTGGCATTTGGAATTGCCTTTTGAAGGGCGAGAGCATCTGAAAACGGGATCTCTTTATCTTGCTCGTCATGCACAATCAGTGTTGGCTGCTTTACCTTAGGCGCTACAACATCCCCTCGGGTCTCATCCCAACTTCGCCCTGTAAATGCCTCAACCCGATCGATAAAACTCTTACGAGCTCGAGGAGGAAGATCCATGTATTTTGCAAAACGCTCCAGGACATCGGAAAACAAAAATGGAGAGCCTATAGTGACAACCTTATTGATTGATAATCCATCAGAGAGAGCGATAAACAAAGCGCCACCACCCATAGAGTGACCAATCACGGTATCAAAAGGTCCAAGTTCATCTGAAATCTTTAGAAGCGCGGCAGCAAATTGAATCGCGTTCGTAGCTTTGCCCTGAGCATCACCATGAGCAGGGGCATCCATTGCAACAACGTTAAAACCCGCGGCATTGAGCGCTTCTGCAAGGATGTTCATATGGCCAGCATGCGATTCCCAGCCGTGAATAATTAAAACAGTCTTCTTTGCATCTGGAACACTTTGGCCCCAAGCCACGTAGTCTCCAGCTGAGTGAAGAAGTGTCCAGCTACTCATATTTCTAGATTTAACTTGGCGCGGTTTAACGAATATTTTTGAGGCGACAAGCCCAACTAGACCAGGCAGAATCCACCCGATTGTTCGGTCAAGGAAGCGGATAGTTTTCATTTCATACACCTAGGGTTGATTTTAGTCCCAATAGGGGCAAAATTCACATGCCTATTTTGGAATAGCGAAGCCACTTTTATGGTTCTATACTATGGATTATTGAATTTTCAATCATAAAACTAAGCAGAACTTGCGAGGATGGCCCATGCCAGCAGTAACAGTTAATGACATCACGGTATTGCCTCGCGTTACTGCAAATCCGACTGCAAAAGCGCGTCGTGTTAAGAGCATTACAACTGCTCCGCAAGGCTTTGAAGGCGAAGGCTTTCCCGTCCGTAGAGCATTTGCTGGTGTTGATCTTGCTGATCTTGATCCATTCATTCACTTAGATCAAATGGGCGAAGTGGAATATGCGCCAGGTGAACCAAAGGGCACCCCATGGCACCCTCACCGCGGCTTTGAAACTGTTACTTACATTATTGATGGAATCTTTGACCATAAAGATAACCACGGTGGTGGTGGAACTATTACAAATGGTGACACCCAATGGATGACGGCAGGTGCTGGAATTCTTCACATTGAAACTCCACCCGAGCATCTTGTTGTGAGTGGGGGTCTTTTTCATGGCTTCCAACTGTGGGTGAATCTTCCAGCAGCAAAGAAGTGGTCGAAGCCTGCATATCAAGATATTCGCGCAAACGACGTAGCTCTTCTTTCATCTCCAGATGGCGGCGTACTCATTCGCGTAATCGCTGGCGAGGTAGATGGCCACAAAGGTCCTGGATCAACACAGACTCCAATCACTATTGTCCATGCAACACTTTCACCGGGAGCAGAACTTCGCCTTCCTTGGCGTTCTGATTACAACTCTTTGATCTACACACTTAATGGGCAGGGAACTGTAGGGGATAGTGCAAGCAAAGTTCATATGGGCCAACTTGCTGTTCTCGCTGATGGGGATGTACTTGTTGTTAAGGCAGATGAGTCACAAGAGTCTCGCTCACCAACCATGGATGTATTGATTCTTGGCGGAGAGCCAATTCGTGAAACTGTTGCTTGGATGGGCCCATTTGTGATGAACACAAAGGCAGAAGTTCTCAAGGCATTTGATGATTTCCAAAAAGGTTTGCTTGGAACAGTTCCAGCAGAACACACTGCTGGAACACTCAATCGCAGTGGTGAGGGTTCAAAGCTTAGCGGTGACATTAAAGGTGTTCACAACACACCTACTGAAATAGAAGAGAGCGGTAATAATTAAGTGCCACAACTGTTTGATCCAATAAAAATAAGAGGGCTTGAGATTTCAAACCGTGCATGGGTTAGTCCTATGTGTCAGTACTCTGCAGTTGATGGTGTAGTTGGAGCATGGCATACCGTTCACCTTGGTTCATTTGCAACAGGCGGGGCTGGGTTGATTATGGCAGAGGCAACTGGAGTGGTTCCCGAAGGAAGAATTTCAGTTGGATGTCCAGGTATTTATAACGATACACAAGTTGCTGCATGGAAGGGTATTACTACTTTTGTGCATAGCCAAGGTTCAAGAATCGGAATCCAATTAGCTCACGCGGGGCGAAAAGGTGGAACAACAGTTCCTGGTGCAGATCATCTGATGGCTACTTCTGCTGAAGGTGGATGGGAAGCCGTCGCACCAAGTGCAATTGCGTTTGAAGGTTATCCAGTACCTCATGCAATGACGATAGAAGAAATTCATATCCTTACTCACCAATGGGCAGAAGCCGCCAAGAACGCAGTGAAGGCAGGATTTGATCTTGTAGAAATTCATGCAGCCCATGGTTATCTGCTTCACGAGTTTTGTTCACCACTTTCTAACACCCGTACAGATGAGTACGGTGGAGACTTCAACGGTCGCACGAAGTTCCTCAAAGAAGTCGTTATTGAAGTTCGCAAAGTAATTCCAGAGACAATGCCTCTCTTCGTTCGCATCTCAGCCTCAGATTGGACCGAAGGCGGTTGGACAATCGAAGAGTCAGTCAAGCTTTCCCAAGAGCTAAAAGTGCTTGGCGTTGACCTTATTGACGCTTCAAGTGGCGGCAATATCCACGATGCAAAAATTGCTGTTGGCCCTGGATACCAAGTTCAGTTCGCTGAAAAGATCAAAAGTGGAAGTGGAATCACGACATCAGCTGTAGGAATGATTACTGATCCTGTCCAAGCGAATGAAATTATTTCTTCGGGTAAAGCAGATGCCGTAATGCTTGCTCGCCAGATGCTTCGCAATCCTCGTTGGCCACTTTTTGCAGCACATGAATTAGGTGTTGAAGTTAATTGGCCAAGACAACTTGCCCGCGGCAAGCTGTCTTAACCAGATCAAACGTGGAGGTGCCGGGAATCGAACCCGGGTCCTCTAGTACTGACACAGAGCTTCTA
>DAIQAR010000002.1:40428-54472 GCA_036781605.1 Candidatus Nanopelagicaceae bacterium | reverse complement strand
CCTGCTTTGGGAGCAGGAGACCGGGAGTTCGAATCTCCCCGCCCCGACCAGAAATAGAAACCAACTTCGAAAGGGCCTTAGTGAAAAGCGCCGTAGAAAATATCAACGAGACTCGCAGAAAATTATCTATTGAAGTCTCCTTCGATGAACTTCAACCGCACATAGCTGATGCCTATAAGTCGATCTCTAACAAGATCAACGTTCCAGGTTTTCGTAAGGGAAAGATCCCTGCAGCGATGATTGACCAGCGCGTAGGACGAGCAGCTGTACTCGATGAGGCAATTAACTCTGCCCTCCCGGATTTTTATAGCAAGGCACGCGTGGAGCACAAGATCGTTGCAATCGGTCGCCCACAAGTTGATGTGACTGAGCTTGTTGATAAAGAGAAGTTAGCTTTTACAGTTGAGGTAGATGTGCGCCCAGATGTTAAGTTGCCTAATTTTTCAGAGATGACAATTACCGTTGATGACGTAGTTATTGCTGACGCCGAAGTTGACGAGCAGATCGATGGACTACGTGGCCGCTTTGGAACTTTGACTACGGTTGAAAAAAGTATTGAGAAGGGTGACTTCGTCACGATTGATCTTGTTGCATCTGTAAAGGGCGCTGCCCTAGAGGGTGGAACGGCAAATGACATCTCTTATGAAGTTGGCTCAAATAGCATGGTTGATGGTTTAGATGATGCGCTCGCAGGATTAACTGCAGGGCAGAGTAAGCGCTTTGAAACATCCCTCGTAGGAATGCCAGAAGGTGAAAAGGGCGATGTTGATGTCACTGTGAAGGCAGTGAAGCATCGCGACCTACCCCCCCTTGATGATGGCTTTGCAAAGCTTGCAAGTGAATTTGATACCTTGGCTGAACTCAAGGCAGATATTGCAACCCGATTGGAACGAGTGAAAGGACTTGAACAAGGCGCTCAAGCACGTGATCTACTCGTGGAAAAACTTGTCGAGAGTGTCACCGTTCCACTGCCTGCTAACCTCATTGAAGAAGAAGTAAATGATCACCTTGAAAAAGAAGGTCGTCTTGAAGATGATGTTCACCGCAAGGAAGTTACCGAGCAAACTACTAAGCAGTTAATCAACGAGATACTTCTTGACTCGATTGTTTCAGCTGAAGATATTTCAGTGAACGAGTCAGAGCTCACTGAGTACTTGGTTCGTGCTTCTCAGCGCTATGGAATGACCCCAGATCAATTCATCAAAGAAGTTTCAGAAGCGGGCCAAATCTCAACAATGGTTTCAGAAGTTGGTCGCGCTAAAGCACTTGCCGCAGTCTTGGGTCGTGTGAAAGTTGTGACCAAGTCAGGCAAGAGCGTTGATCTTGAGGGACTTCGTCCACAGGTTAATAACTCAGCTTCAGAGGAAATTAAGTAGTCCCTTCTCTTAACTTCTCTCAGGGCGAACAGCTTCCTGCGAGAAAGTGAGCAAATTGCGGAAGCATTTGGCCTAAAAGATTGTTAAGGTCAATACAGGATTAATCAGCAATAACTAGCCGTAGTAAGTAGGAGGAGCAGTGGAGATAAGAGCCGCGGGTAAATTCCCAGGTGGTCTAGATGATCAGGTCTATCAGCGTTTGCTCCAAGACCGAATTATTTTCTTAGGGTCACAAGTCGAAGACAATATGGCTAACGCCATCTCTGCGCAGATGCTTTTGCTTGCTGCAGAAGATCCGGATAAAGATATTTACCTTTACATCAATTCACCCGGTGGATCAGTATCTGCAGGTATGGCAATTTATGACACCATGCAATACATCAAAAACGATGTAGTAACAGTTGCCATGGGTCTTGCTGCATCTATGGGTCAATTCTTGTTATGTGCTGGGGCTGCAGGTAAACGTTACGCACTTCCTAACGCTCGTATTTTGATGCACCAACCACTTGGTGGAATTGGTGGAACAGCGACTGATATCAAGATTCAAGCAGAGCAGATGTCATTCACCAAGAAAAAGATGGCTGAACTCATTGCTTTCCACTCAGGTCAATCACTTGAAACTATTACAACTGATTCTGATCGTGATCGTTGGTTTGATGCAGAGGAAGCTAAGAAATATGGTCTTGTTGACCATGTTGTTCGCTCTGCTGGTCAAGTTTCAGGAAGTGGTGGAACAGCATGAACACAAACAATATGAACCAGCTCCATGAGATCCATAATCGCTACGTTCTGCCAACTATTGAAGAGAAGACTTCGTATGGCTACAAACGCCTAGACCCATACACAAAGCTCTTTGAAGAGCGCATTATTTTTCTTGGCCAAGCAATCGATGACACCATTGCAAACGATGTTATGGCTCAATTGCTTACTCTGGAATCCATGGATCCAGATCGTGATGTCATTCTCTACATCAACTCACCTGGCGGCTCTTTCACAGCGTTGACTGCAATCTATGACACCATGCAGTTTATCCGCCCAGATGTTGTGACAATTTGTTTAGGGCAAGCAGCATCCGCCGCAGCGGTACTTCTTGCAGGCGGAACAAAGGGCAAGCGCATGGCACTTGAACATGCACGCGTTCTCATTCATCAGCCATATAGTGAAGGTGGCGGACAGGGTTCAGATATTGAAATCCAAGCTGCTGAAATTATGCGTATGAGAGCTCTTCTCGAGCAGATGCTTGCAAAGCATTCCAACAAGTCGATCGAAGAGATCAACAAAGATATCGAGCGCGACAAGATTTTGACCGCGCAAGAGGCAGTTGAATATGGATTAATTGATCAGGTTCTTGCTTCACGTAAGGCGAACAAGTAACCCTCATTTCTTCTGATTTATTCTAAGAGCGAACAGACCGGTGCGGGAAAACCCGCCCGGTCTGTTCTCATTTGATCTACCCTTTTCCTATGACTACCCGTATTGGTGAATCTGGCGATCTGCTGAAGTGTTCCTTCTGCGGCAAGACCCAGAAGCAGGTAAAGAAACTGATCGCGGGTCCAGGCGTTTATATTTGCGATGAATGTATTGATCTCTGTAATGAAATTATTATTGAAGAACTCAATGAGACTTCACAACTTGGTTTAACTGAGGTTCCAAAGCCCCAAGAAATTTATTCATTCCTTGATCAATATGTAGTTGGACAAGACAGGGCAAAGAAGTCACTTTCAGTTGCCGTCTATAACCATTACAAGCGTATTCAGTCAGGTGATAGCAATCGTGAAGATTCAGTAGAGCTTGCTAAGTCAAACATCTTAATTCTTGGTCCAACTGGCTGCGGAAAGACACTTCTCGCTCAAACGCTAGCTCGTATGCTCAATGTTCCTTTTGCTATCGCTGATGCAACTGCGCTTACTGAGGCCGGTTATGTTGGTGAAGATGTAGAAAACATTCTTTTGAAGTTGATTCAAGCAGCTGATTACGATGTGAAGAAGGCTGAAACAGGAATTATTTATATCGATGAGATCGACAAGGTTGCACGTAAATCTGAAAACCCTTCAATCACCCGCGATGTGTCGGGTGAAGGTGTTCAACAAGCGCTTCTTAAGATTCTAGAAGGAACAACAGCTTCGGTTCCACCACAAGGTGGACGTAAGCATCCTCATCAAGAGTTCCTTCAAATTGATACGACTAACATCTTGTTTATTGTTGGTGGAGCGTTTGCGGGCTTAGAAAAAATTATTGAAGGACGCAAGGGCAAGGCTGGGGTTGGCTTCAACGCAACGCTTCAGTCTCAGGAAGAAATTTCAAAGATTGATATTTTTGGAGATGTAATGCCAGAGGATCTATTGAAGTTTGGAATGATTCCAGAATTTATAGGCCGCTTACCAATTCTCACGAGTGTTGAGAATCTTGATCGTCCAGCACTTATGCAGATTTTGACTGAACCAAAGAACGCACTCATTAAACAGTACGAGCGCCTCTTTGACATTGATGGCGTTGAGCTTGAATTCACCCAAGAAGCTCTAGAACTTGTTGCAGACCTTGCAATCAAGCGCGGTACTGGTGCTCGCGGACTACGAGCAATCATGGAAGAAACTTTGCTTGGCGTTATGTATGAAGTTCCTTCACGAGCAGAAGTTGAGCGAGTAATCATCACTCCAGAAGTCGTAATGAAGGAAGCGGCCCCGCAATACGTAAATCGCGGAACTGGCCCTAAGCGCGCACCAAAAGGTGAAAAGCGCACAGAAGAGAAGAGCGCTTAACTTTTAATCTAGACTGACGCCCCTATGAATCAGTCCAACAAGAAGGCCGAACTCGCTGCAAGCTTTAGCCCAGCTGAGATTGAAGGCGTTCTCTATAAGAAGTGGCAAGACGGTGGATATTTCACCGCAGATGCATCTTCCTCTAAACCACCATTCACAATTGTTATTCCGCCGCCTAATGTGACTGGAAGTCTTCACATTGGTCACGCGCTAGATCACACACTGCAAGATATTTTGATTCGCATGAAGCGGATGAAAGGCTTTGAGGCACTCTGGCTTCCTGGAATGGATCACGCGGGTATTGCGACTCAAAACGTAGTTGAAAAACAATTAGCGACTCAAGGTAAAACACGCCACGACTTAGGGCGCGAAAAGTTTGTTGAAAAAGTATGGGAATGGAAAAAGGAGTCAGGCGGCGCGATTCTTGCCCAGATGAAACGTTTAGGTGACAGCGTTGATTGGTCGCGTGAGCGCTTTACGATGGATGAAGGATTATCCAAGGCTGTACTTGAAATATTTAAGCGCCTATATGACGCAGGGCTTATTTATCGGGCCGAGCGAATCATTAACTGGTGCCCGAGATGCTTAACTGCTCTTTCAGATATCGAAGTTGAGCATTCTGATGTTGCAGGTGAGTTTGTATCAGTTCGTTATGGTGATGGGGATCTATCAATTACTGTTGCAACAACCCGTCCAGAAACAATGCTGGGTGACGGCGCGGTTGCAGTTCACCCGAATGATCCAAGGTATTCACATCTAGTTGGTAAGCAGGTATTACTTCCACTTGCCAACAGAATGATTCCTATCATTGCTGATGAATTAGTAGATCCTGACTTTGGAACGGGCGCAGTAAAGGTAACCGGAGCTCACGATCCAAACGACTTTGAAATGGCTACTCGCCACGGAATTGAAATGCCAATCATCATGAATATCAATGCCGTGATGGAGGGTTCTAATACTCAGTTTGATGGGATGGATCGATTTGATGCACGTGTTGCCGTAGTTGAGGAACTTCGCAAACAAGGACGAGTAGTTGCTGAAAAGCGCCCATACATGCACTCTGTTGGACATTGCCAGCGATGTGAAACGATTGTTGAGCCTCGTCTTTCTAAACAATGGTTTGTCAAAGTCGCGCCACTTGCAAAAGCTGCTGGAGACGCCGTTCGTGATGGTCGAGTAAAGATTGAACCAGAGGAACTCGCTCCACGTTACTTTGATTGGATCGACAACATGCATGACTGGTGTATCTCCCGTCAGTTGTGGTGGGGTCATCGGATTCCTGTTTATTACGGACCAAATGACGAAGTAGTTGTCTGTGGTCCAAACGATGTTCCACCTGCGGGCTACACACAAGATCCAGATGTATTAGATACATGGTTTTCATCCGGGTTATGGCCTTTTTCGACACTTGGTTGGCCAGAAGAGAGCGCTGATGTAAAGAAGTTTTATCCAACCAGTGTTCTAGTTACTGGCTATGACATTTTGTTCTTCTGGGTAGCTCGCATGATGCTTATGGGACTTTTCGCTATGGATGGCGTTGCGCCATTTAAAACAATCGCTCTGCACGGGTTAGTTCGAGATCGTTTCGGTAAGAAAATGTCTAAGAGTCGTGGAAATACTGTCGATCCAATCGAGTTCATGGATAAATACGGATCAGATGCACTCCGTTTCACACTTGCAAGAGGTGCTAACCCGGGTGCAGATCAAGCACTTGCTGAAGAGTGGATTGCGGGCGCTCGTAACTTTGCCACCAAGTTATGGAATGCAACCCGCTTTGCAATGCTCAATGGCGCGAACGTTGAGGGGGAGTTGCCTGAATTCTCTACGCTCAATGTCATTGATCAATGGATTCTGACTCGCTTGAATGAAACCATTAAAGAAGCAGATGCTTATCTAGAGTCATTTGAATTCGCAAAAGCGTGTGAGCTTATTTATCACTTTGCTTGGGATGATCTATGTGATTGGTATTTA
Organism: Candidatus Nanopelagicaceae bacterium; assembly: GCA_036781605.1. Classification (GTDB taxonomy): domain Bacteria; phylum Actinomycetota; class Actinomycetes; order Nanopelagicales; family Nanopelagicaceae; genus PALSA-747. Next base: position 48,366 of record DAIQAR010000002.1, on the reverse strand, counting down.
GAGCTTACTAAGTCCACATTTGCAGGAGATGATTCAGCTCCAACGGCAAGAGTACTTGGACATGTCCTAGATCAGCTATTGCGACTACTTCATCCATCTATGCCATTTATTACTGAGGAACTTTGGTGCACTCTAACTGGCGGTCAGACTCTTGTTAATGCAGCCTGGCCGGTATCAGATGAGAAGCTTGTCAATCCCGAGTCCATCAAGTCTGCGGCCACTATTCAGGAGATCATCACTGAAATTCGTAGATTTAGAAATGATCAAGGAATTAAAACTTCAGCAAAAATAGTTGCTAAGTTTTCAGGTCTTGGTGAACTTTCCTCATATGAAGATGCGATTCGTTTCATCGTTCGCTGTGAAAGAGCAGAAGGCAGTTACACGGCAAAGATTGAAGTTGGCGCGGTCACTGTTGAGTTTGACCTCACGGGGGCAATTGACATCAAGGCAGAGCGTGCTCGTTTAACAAAGGATTTAGCAACCGCTCAAAAGGATCTAACGACTGCCCAAATTAAATTAGACAATGAAGGCTTTATGGCGAAAGCACCTCTTGATGTTGTGACTGAAATTAGAGAGCGTTTAGTTCTGACAACTGCAGATATTGCAAGGTTAGAAGCCGCCTTAGCTGCGCTTCCAACAGAATAAACATGACAACATCTGCAGATTTTGAGGTAGTTGCACTTATAGAAAAAGAGTTAAATAAGCGTTGGCCAGAAACTAAGATTGAACCTTCGCTGAATCGTATTGCTGCTCTCTGTGATGCACTTGGTTCTCCGCAGCTTTCTTACCCCACAATTCATATTGCTGGGACAAATGGAAAGACGACTACAGCGCGCATGAGTGATGCACTTTTTCGTGGGCTTGGATATCGCACAGGGCGTTTTACGAGTCCTCACCTAGAAAGTTTTTTGGAACGAATTTCTATCAATGGCTTACCAATTACTCCTGAGGGCATCATTTCGACTTATAACGATGTTGCGCTTTATTTTGACCTCATCGATAGCAGACAAGAGCATCCCATTTCATTTTTTGAAGCTATGACTGCACTTGCATTTGTTGCCTTTGCAGAATTTCCAGTAGATATCGCCGTGATCGAAGCAGGAATGGGCGGTGAATGGGACGCAACTAACGTCATTCAAAGTCAGGTTTCAGTCTTAACTCCTATTGGCTTAGATCACATGGAGTACCTCGGAAACACACTTGAAGAGATTGCGTTAACAAAATCAGGAATCATCAAGCCGGAGACTCACGTAGTTTTAGCGGCTCAGAAGCCAGAGGTCGCAACCGTATTAATGGCGCGTGTTCTAGAACGAGCAGCTATTCCTTACCGTGAGGGAGTTGAGTTTGCTGTCAAGAAAAGAGATTTGGCGGTTGGAGGACAGCTACTAACAATCGACGGCATTCACGGCACTTATACAGATATTTTTGTTCCTCTTTATGGCGCTCATCAAGCCACAAATGCAGCTCTTTCATTAGTTGCCGCGGAAGCTTTTGCTGGAGTTCAATTAGACGAGGAATTGGTCCGCAATTCATTCTTGGCAGTTGATTCTCCAGGAAGACTGGAGATTGTTTATCGGGACCCAACAGTAATTATTGATGCAGCGCATAATCCACATGGAGCTCATGCACTCTCGAGTACCTTGGAGAACGAATTTGATTTTGAAAGTGTTTTTGGAGTACTCGCTATTTTGGGAGATAAAGATGTTGACGGTGTTCTAGCCGAACTTGAGAAAGTAATCGACCGGCTTGTTGTTACGCAGAATTCGTCAGATCGGGCAATGCCAGCTGATGAACTATATAGTCGCGCAGTCAAAGTTTTTGGAGAAGATCGCACATATCTCGAGCCTGATTTGAGGAGCGCAATTACCTATTCCATGGAGCAGTGCACTTTACTTAACCAGGTAAGTGAGGGTATTTCATCAGTTGTGGTTACTGGTTCAGTGGTAACAGCTGGGGAGAGTCGTAAAATCCTTAGAAGCATCGCTGGTAGAAATGACGGTTCATTGTGAGAGTCTTAGGAGCGTCGGTTCTTGCAATGGAATCTTTAGTGATGGGTTTTGCCTTATTGCTAGCAATGGATAATCACACCGGATTTGAAATTATTTTGGGCGCAATACTTGCGCTCCTCATTTTGTTAACAGCAGGGATGACAAAGCGGGTGAGCGGCTGGATCCTGGGAAGTATCTGGCAGATCTGCTTGATCGCTTACGGCATGGTTGTCCCCTCTATGTATTTCATGGGTGCACTCTTTGCTCTGCTTTGGGTGTGTGCCTATTTCGTAGGGAAAAAGGGCGAGAGAGCCCGCGCTCAAATGATGGATACACTTGGCCCATGGAAAGAACCCTCGTCTTAATCAAGCCAGACGGCGTTAAGCGCAATTTGGTTGGACAAGTTCTTTCTCGTATTGAAGCCAAGGGTTATTCACTAACTGCAATCAAAACTATGAACGCTGATCGTGCACTTCTTGCCAAGCACTATGCCGAGCATGAAGGCAAGCCATTTTTTGAACCACTTATTGAATTTATGACTTCTGGCCCTATCGTTGCAGTTATTGCAGAAGGCAATCGCGTAGTAGAAGGTTTTCGTAAACTAGCTGGGACAACAGATCCAACCACTGCTGAGCCTGGAACTATTCGTGGTGATCTAGCGGCAGATGCTGGAACAAAAGTTGTTCAAAATATTGTCCATGGTTCAGATTCAGTTGAATCAGCTAACCGTGAAATTGAAATTTTCTTCCCTGAGTTTGCGAAAGGACGCTAATGGCTAAGGAAAAGAACCAAAACCGCATGTCGTTTATTGGACGAGATATGGCTGTTGATTTAGGAACCGCTAATACTCTTGTCTATGTAAGAGGTCGCGGCATTGTTCTGAACGAGCCATCAGTGGTCGCAGTCAATCAAGACACCGGAGCGATTCTTGCGGTTGGTATTGAAGCCAAGCGCATGATTGGCCGTACTCCTGGAAACATTGTTGCGATCCGTCCTCTTAAAGATGGTGTGATCGCTGACTTTGATACAACAGAGCGCATGCTTCGCTACTTTATTCAAAAAGTTCATCGCCGTCGTTATCTTGCAAAGCCTCGTATTGTTGTTTGTGTTCCTTCAGGAATTACAGGTGTTGAGCAGCGTGCTGTTAAAGATGCTGGGTATGCAGCTGGCGCACGTAAGGTTTACATCATTGAAGAGCCAATGGCAGCTGCAATCGGTGCAGGCCTTCCGATCCACGAGCCAACAGGAAATATGGTCGTTGATATTGGTGGAGGAACAACTGAAGTTGCTGTTATTTCTCTCGGCGGAATTGTTACCGCTCTTTCTATTCGCGTAGGCGGAGATGAATTAGATCAAGCAATTATTGACTGGGTAAAGCGTGAATTTTCACTATTACTTGGTGAGCGCACAGCTGAAGAAATTAAGATGGCAATTGGTTCTGCCTATCGTCTCCCAAATGAGCCAGATGCTGAAATTCGCGGACGCGATCTTGCTACAGGTCTTCCTAAGACAATTCTGGTTTCTGCTGAAGACATTCGTAAGGCGCTAGATGAGCCCGTTAATCAGATCATCAATGCAATCAAGAGCACATTGGATAAGACACCTCCTGAGCTTGCGAGTGACTTGATGGACCGAGGAATAGTTCTTACCGGTGGCGGAGCACTACTTCGCGGATTAGATGAGCGGTTGCGCCATGAAACTGGAATGCCAGTACATATCTGTGAGCGCCCACTTCAAGCTGTCGCTGAAGGTTCAGGTAAGTGTGTTGAAGAATTCGAAGCCTTGGAAAAGGTTTTGATTTCCGAGCCTCGCCGATAACTTAGTTCAGGACACTAATGGCACGTGGAAGCGGTAATCGTTCACGATTGCTGCTTATCATTTTGCTAGTTACTTCACTCTTCTTAGTAACACTTGATTTACGTGGAGTTAGTCTGACTAAAAGCTCTCGCTCGATCACTCAAAGTGTCTTGGCTCCTGTCCAAAAAGGAGTTTCGACAGTTTTCTCACCAATAGGTCGCTTTTTTAGTGATATTAAGAATTTTGGTAATACCAAAGATGAGCTTGATAAAGTTAAAATTGCTAACAGTTTGCTAAAAGCCCAGTTAGCTAAAGTTGCTGATAATAAAGGTGCCCTAAATCAACTCAAGGGACTGCTAAATCTTGCAGGTCAAGGCGGATATAAAATTATTCCTGCCCGTGTAATTGGGCGGGGTTCATCAGCAAGTTTTTCCCAGACCATTACTATTGATGCAGGAACTAGTGACGGAATAAGCGTCAATCAAACAGTCATCTCACAAAACGGACTTATTGGTGTAGTGAAGGTAGTTACTCCTAACTCCGCAATTATATTATTGATTAGTGACCCAAGTTTTAAAGTGGGAGTTCGAATCGCTCGTTCACAGAGTATCGGAGTCTTACTTGGTCAAGGAAATTCTCAGTATCAATTAGAGCTTTTAGATCCAACCGGAACAATTGAAAATGGAGATGTACTTGTAACCAACGGAAGCCAAGGAAATCGTCCATTTGTTCCTGGAGTGCCGGTAGGCCAAGTGACCAGTGTTGATCAGAAGAACTCTTCGCTAACGCAGACCGCCATTGTTAAGTCTTACGCAAATCTGAATGATTTGGGTGTTGTATCCGTCATCATTAGTGCGCCAAGTGTTGCCCCGAAAACCGCTATTAACCCAACTCCGCAGCCGACAATCACGGTTCTAGTAACTCCGACTCCAGCCGCCACGCCTTCTTTGATCCCAACTCCATCGCCCAGTCCGCACAAATCTAAGGCTTAATTTGTGAGTCCGATTCGTATTGCATCTAGCCTGGTGTTTTTCTTTGTGCTTTTTGCAGTTCAAGAATCTGCAATCTCTCTGGTTCATTTTCCTGTAGCAGGATTTTCTTTATATTTGGCGGTTGCGATTGCTCTCATCGCGTATGAAGATCATGATGGCGCGATAATTATTGGCTTTCTGTCAGGTATCGTTCTTGATTTGTCGCCAACATCAAATGCACCATTCGGCCAATGGGCTCTGATTCTAACTCTTGTTGGATACGTGTTTGCCGCTAACCGTGAATCAATTTTTGATGCTACTTCTGCCCCATTGACATTTGTTCTTTTAATAGCATTTGGCGTGAGCGCATCGCTGATATTTTATTTAGTCTTCGGATTATTGTTGGGTGAATCAAATGGATCATTTACCCATGACATTGTCCTCATTATCGGTAATTTGGTCTGGACTGTAATTTTTGCTCCCATGTTTTTGCCAATCATGAGGTCATTTCAAAAAGTGGTTAATAAATCAGGGCAAAATAAATGAATAATCGCTCTAGGCTCAATCTTTTCGTTGTTCAGGTGCTTGTGACCTCGCTTCTGGCAGCAATGCTTGGTCGTCTGTTTTATTTACAAGTCGCCGATAGTTCTAAGTACCAAAGTGCTGCGCTAAATATTCAGAGTCGGGATGTGATTACTCCGGAAGTAAGAGGAGCTATTGTCGATGACACGGGTATTCCGATGACCATGGATCGACCTGGAATGGTCATCTCAGTTGACCGAAGTACCTTAGATAGGATGCCAGATAAAGGGGTTGCAGTTTTGCAGCGGGTCGCGACACTTATGAAAATTGCCTACGGTGATCTGTGGATTAGTACACGCCTCTGTGGTGAATTGCCAGTGGGCCAGAGAACTGGATGCTGGAACGGGACGCGCTTCCAGCCAATTCCTGTAACTAAAGAAGCGACACAAGATCAAGCACTCAAGATTCTTGAAAATTCTGATATCTATCCTGGAATTAATGCAACGCCAGTTCCAATTCGTAGCTACCCTTCCCTTGCTGGAGAAAATGCCGTACATGTCCTTGGATACGTGGGTTCAGTAACTGCCGCTGATTTAGCAGATTCAAGCAAGCGATTTTATTTGAGCGAAACTATTGGTAAGACAGGATTGGAATATCAATACGATAAGTATTTAAAGGGAACACCAGGAATTAAAAAAGTTATTGTTGATCGCACAGAAAATATCACTCATATTTCACAGAACACAGCACCTATCCCAGGTGATAATTTAATAACAAACATAAATGCAAAATTGCAGGCTGCAACAGAGAAAGCGCTTTCTAGCAGTGTTTTAAGCGCACGATCTCAGGGAAATAGAGCTGACTCTGGTGCAGCCATTGTTATGGATGTAAAAACTGGCCACATTCTTGCGCTTGCTTCTTATCCAACTTTTGATCCGAACATGTGGCAAAAAGGTTTAACAGTTGCGCAGGCAAAGGCGCTCTTCAGCGAATCAAATGGTGTTCCAGCACTTTCAAGAGCTACTGATGGTCAATATGCTCCGGCATCAACTTTCAAAGTTGTCTCTGTCGCCGCCGCAGCGCAGGCTGGATATGACCTCAACGCCAATTATAAATGTCCATATTCATTGAAGATTGGTAATCAAGATTTCCATAACGATGATACGAAAGTCCAAGGCACTTTCTCCCTTAAAAACGCTATTGCTGTTTCTTGCGACACTATTTGGTATCAAATTGGCTATGACCAATGGGTGAAAGATGGAGGACTTCGTCCAAAAAGTAATCCGAATGACTATTTCTTTAATGCAGCGGCAGGATTTCGAATGGGTCAGCGAACAGGAATTGATTTGCCTTCAGAAGCATCAGGGCGCTTGCCAGATCGTGCTTGGAAGCAGGCTTATTACGATTCAAATAAGAACTTTTATTGCAATTATCAGAGCCGGGCTCGCAAGGCAGATTTGACACCGTTTCTTATCGAAGTTGCTAAACAAAACTGTACCGATGGCTACATTGTTCGAGCGGGTGATGCGGTGAACTTCTCTGTTGGGCAAGGTGATGGGCTGATGACTCCAATACAAATGACTCAGATGTATGCAGCAATTGCTAATGGCGGGACGTTATATAAGCCAGAAGTTGCTCGTGCAATTGTGAAACCAGATGGAAAAATTGTGAAAGAGTTCAAACCTTCGATAAGTGGGACTCTTCCAACTTCTCCAAGCACCATCTCTTTTTTACATGATGCACTCCGACAAGTAACTCTTACTGGTACTGCCGCATCCGTCTTTGGAGGTTTCCCAGTAGCTGTCAGTGGAAAAACGGGAACAGGTCAAGTCCAAGGAAGAAATACAAACGGTAGCGCTAAAGATCCAACATCTTGGTTCGCATCTTTTGCTCCAAGTGCAGCTCCCCAATACGCAGTTGTCATGATGGTAAGCCAAGGTGGATATGGTGCTTCTACATCTGCAGTCGGCGTTAAGGCTATTTACTCTGCCTTGTTTGGCTTAGGTGGGGGATCTGCTAATTCCAAGGGTGGAATATTTCCTAATGGAGCGCCGCCGACCACTATTCCAAAGGTTGATCTAAAAACCGCTATTGTTCTTAAACCATGATCTGGGGAAATAAATGTCACTGATGAGGCCGCGTTCACGCCGCAATAGGATCATAAGTAATGTCTCAAGTTATGACAGGATATTAACTTTTTCAGTTGTCTCTCTTCTCATAATTGGAACAATTCTTGTTTGGGCGGCTACACGTTCATGGTTCGCATCTCAAGGATTAGATCCCCAATATTATGTAAAACGTCATGTCATTAATATCGTGATTGGCGCAGCTATTGCCTATGGTGTAACCCTGATTGACTACAGATTAATTCGTGCTTACACACCGATTTTATGGGTACTTGGAGTGCTGGGTTTAATTGCTGTTGCAATACCCGGAGTTGGAAGCACCGTGAATGGTTCACGCGCTTGGATTTCACTCCCTGGCGGTTTCCAGATCCAACCAGCCGAGCTAGCAAAAATTTCTATTATTTTAGGAATCTCTTTATTGCTATCAGAGGGTCGAGACGCGGATTCGAACCCAAATGATCTGGATGTCGTTAAAGCGCTTGCACTTGCAGGAATACCAATGCTGATCATTTTGCTGCAACCAGATTTTGGTAC
>DAIQAR010000002.1:0-40328 GCA_036781605.1 Candidatus Nanopelagicaceae bacterium | reverse complement strand
GAGGTCTATTTAATGGTCCACAAACGAATGGTCGCTTTGTTCCTGAGCAACAGACAGACTTTATTTTTACTGTTGCAGGTGAAGAGACAGGCTTTCTTGGATCTGGGTTGATTTTATTTTTGTACGGTCTTTTCTTTTGGAGAGCGTTCACGATTGCTCAGCGAACAAATGATTTATTTGGGCGACTGGTATGTGTTGGAGTAATTGCCTGGCTTGTCTTTCAAATGTTTGAAAATATTGGAATGACAATGGGGCTCATGCCAATGACTGGTGTGCCACTGCCTTTCATCTCTTATGGAGGTTCAAGCATGTTCGCGACCTTGGTCGGCTTTGGGCTCCTCCAAAATGTGCATGTGAGATCTCGATAAGGACCTGTTTATAGCTATTACGCGTTGTTTTATGCGGAATTGGTGATTTGCTGATCATCTGCGATACTTAGGGCTAAGGATTCAGCGCGATATATCCGCCGCGAAACCGACAGTTTTTGTAGTGAAGAAAGAATAAGAAGTAGTACCCAAACGAGTTTTATGTAGAAGAGGATTTTTTATGGCGCCTGAGCCAAAGAAAGCGCGTAAGCGCGCGAGCAAACCAGTTAAGAAAGACACAACTTCAACCACTGCAATTGACTCTGAAGAAGTAGTCGAAAAATCTTCAAAGCGCGCAGCCAAGAAGAGCGTTGCAGAGATTCCAACAGAGCAAGCAGCACCTTCTCGAGCAAAAAAGGCAAGTGCGCCTGTTCCTGTTCCTCTTTTTCAAGAAGCACCTGTTTCAGCGCTTCCAAAGAAGAGTGCTGTAAAGAAAGTTGTAGCCGTAGCTGAAAATGAATCTTCTGAAGATAGTGATAGCAATAATCAACGCCGTCGCCGTCGCCGTGGTGGCCGAGGTCGTCGTAAATCTGGCGCCGCAGGTAGCGAAGAAAATTCAAGCACGCTGGGTGAAGATGGCGAAGAGTTAGACGCTGAGTCATTAGATGCAGATGGGTCAGATGAAAGTGGTGACGGAACAACACACCGCCGTCGTCGCCGCCGCCGTGCAAAGGGTGAAGGTGTCACTCCTGGTGAAACTATTGAAGAAGATGGTGTTGTCACAGTAGTTAAGGTTCGTGAGCCTCGCTCAGAACAAACAACCCGTCCAAGCCGTAATAACCGTGATCGTGGTTCACGTGATCGCCGTGATCGTCGCGATCGCGATGAAAGAGGACCACGCGATTTCACGCGTCGTCGCGGAACCATTATTACCGAATCAGAATTTTTAGCACGCCGCGAGAATGTTGATCGCCAGATGCTTGTTCGTCAGACTGGTGATCGAACCCAGATTGCTGTTCTGGAAGATAATGTCATGGTTGAGCATTACGTAAATCGAAATAGCAATATTTCTTACGTTGGAAACGTTTATTTAGGCCGCGTACAAAATGTTCTTCCATCAATGGAAGCTGCATTCGTTGATATCGGTAAGGGTAGAAACGCTGTTCTTTATGCCGGTGAAGTTAATTGGGATGCTGCCGGAATTGCTGAAGGCCAACAACGCAAGATCGAGCATGTACTCAAGACTGGGCAGCCTGTATTAGTTCAAGTAACTAAAGATCCAATCGGCCAAAAAGGTGCGCGTCTGACAAGTCAGATCTCTCTTCCTGGTCGCTATTTAGTTTATGTGCCGGGTGGAGCCATGAGCGGTATTAGTCGCCGTCTACCAGAACAAGAGCGCAGTCGTCTGAAATCAATTTTGAAGAATTTAATTCCTGAAGAAGCTGGAGTAATCATCCGTACAGCCTCTGAAGGAGCGAGTGAAGAAGAGCTTGAGCGCGATGTCATTCGTCTCAAAGCTCAATGGGATGATATTCAGGAGCAAGCAGAAAACCCATCAACAACAGCTCCATCACTTCTCTATAGCGAGCCAGACTTAACTGTTCGCGTAATTCGCGATATTTTCAACGAAGATTTTCGCCAGTTAGTCGTTCAAGGCGATGAGGCGTGGGAGGACATTAATAATTACCTTGGTCATATTGCGCCGGAGCTCACAGCAAAGATTGAGAAGTGGACTGGAACTCGCGACCTATTTGGCGAGAATCGAATTGAAGAGCAGCTAGCTAAGGCATTTGATCGTAAGGTTTATCTGCCGTCTGGTGGATCACTCGTAATTGATCGTACTGAAGCCATGATCGTTATCGACGTTAACACAGGAAAGTTCATCGGCAAGGGTGGAAACCTAGAAGAGACTGTTACGAAGAATAACTTGGAAGCAGCAGAAGAAATTGCTCGCCAGCTTCGCCTGCGCGATATGGGCGGAATTATCGTGATTGACTTTATTGATATGGCTCTTGAATCTAACCGTGATCAGGTGCTTCGTCGTTTAGTTGAATGTTTAGGTCGAGATCGTACAAAGCATCAAGTCGCTGAAGTTACTTCGCTTGGACTCGTGCAGATGACTCGTAAGCGCGTAGGTCAAGGTTTAATTGAAGCCTTCTCAACTACATGTGAATCATGTGGCGGACGAGGAATTCATATCCATTCAGAACCTGTTCGTAAGGTTGCCTTAGAAAAGGATATGGAACAACGTTATGTTCCAGCTTCTCATGATGATGAAGATGATCATGCTGAAGAAGATTCTTTAGTGGAACAACCAAATGATGAGGTCCAATCTGAGAGTTCAGATGAGGTCAATGAGCCCAAGAAGCCAGCATCGCGCAAGCGTCGTAGGGCAGTGAGCACAGGGGTAATCACCCCAGTTTGACCCGATAGGGGGCGAATCCGTACCCTTAGCCTCTGGCCAAAATGGCCCGTAAATATTAAGGAGCACCACCGTGTACGCGATTGTTAAAGCAGGCGGCCGTCAAGAAAAGGTTGCTGTTGGCGACACAATTACCGTTGATCGCATCGATGCAAAAATTGGTGCCTCAGTAAATTTTGCTGCACTCCTCCTTGTTGATGGCGCAACAGTTACAACTGATCCAAAGACACTTGCTGCCACAAAGGTCACTGGAGAAATTGTTGAAGAGACTAAGGGTCCAAAGATCGACATCCTTCGTTACAAGAACAAGACTGGCTATCGCCGTCGTTCAGGTTTCCGTTCCCAACTTACGCGGGTAAAAATCACCGCGATTAACAACTAAAGGAGGCGAGTAAGAGATGGCAAGTAAAAAGGGAGTCTCCTCCACTCGTAACGGTCGCGATTCAAATGCTCAGTACCTTGGCATCAAGCGTTTTGGTGGTCAGGTTGTAAAGAGCGGTGAAATCTTGGTTCGCCAGCGCGGAACAGTTTTCCACCCAGGACGTAACGTTGGTATTGGTAAAGATGACACGCTATTTGCACTCGCAAGCGGAGCTGTTGAATTCGGCAAGGCTCGTGGCCGCAAGGTTGTGAATATCGTTCCTGTACCTGTCGCTTAATACGCGGAATTTTTTTGGCGGGTCCGCGTACTGCGGGCCCGCTTTTTTATTGAAAGAGTTTTAGCAGAGATGGAAAGGAGTAAGTGATGGCAAGTTTTGTTGATCGCGTAACTCTCCATGCTGCTGCGGGTTCAGGTGGAGATGGTTGCGTCTCTATTCACCGTGAAAAGTTTGTCCCACTTGGCGGACCTGATGGCGGTAATGGTGGGCGTGGGGGAGACATCATTCTTGTTGTTGATAGTGGAGTGACCACACTTCTTGATTTTCACCATTCTCCACATCGCAAAGCAACTGGTGGCCGTCCAGGCTATGGCGACTATTGCAATGGCGGTGAAGGTGGAGACCTCATCCTTTCAGTTCCAAATGGAACGGTTGTTAAAGATGCTGCCGGAAATGTTCTTGCAGATCTCATTGGTGTTGGAACTCGATTTGTTGCCGCACAAGGTGGAAGTGGTGGCCTTGGAAATTCTGGCTTAGCTTCACGCAAACGCAGAGCTCCTGGCTTTGCACTTAAAGGCGAGCCAGGTGAAGAGCGCACACTTATTCTTGAACTAAAGAGCGTTGCAGATATTGGCCTTATTGGATTTCCAAGCGCTGGAAAGTCATCGCTAATTGCATCAATTTCTGCTGCTCGCCCAAAAATTGCTGACTATCCATTTACAACGCTCGCTCCAAATTTGGGTGTTGTGCAGGCAGGAGACACACGTTTTACCGTTGCAGACGTTCCAGGGTTAATTCCCGGTGCATCAGAAGGTAAAGGCTTAGGGCTTGAATTTCTTCGCCACGTTGAACGTTGTGCTGCCCTCGTACATGTATTGGACTGCGGGACTCTTGAGACAGACCGCGATCCTGTAAAAGACTTTGACATTATTGAAGCAGAGCTAGCTCATTACGGCGGACTATCTGAGCGGCCACGCATCATTGCGCTGAATAAAATCGATTTGCCTGATGCTAAAACTATGGCAGATATGGTCGAGCCTATTTTTCGAGAGCGGGGCTATGAGGTATTCCAAATTTCTGCAGCCTCACACATTGGTTTGAATGAATTAAATTATGCGATGGCACGAATTATTCAAGAGCAGCGCCGCAATCAAGCAAAAGAAGAGAAGACTCGCATTGTCTTGCGCCCACCTGCCGTGAATGACTCAGGGTTTAAAGTCACCGCAAATGAAGATGGTTCATTTACCGTCATTGGGCAAAAGCCTGAGCGTTTTGTTCGCCAAACTGATTTCGGTAATTCCGAAGCGGTTGGATATTTAGCAGATCGCCTTGCTGCGCTTGGTGTTGAGCGAGAGCTCTTCAAGAAGGGCGCAAAGCCACAATCTGAAGTTCGCATTGGCACAGGCGATAGCGCAGTTATCTTTGACTGGGAGCCATCTATTGAAGCAGGCGCCGAATTGCTTGCTGGTCCACGCGGTGAAGACCTTCGACTGGAGTCTCCATGGGCAGGTCGTTACATTGAAGATGATGTAAATGAACTCAGTGAAGATGAGATTTCAATGCAATGGGAATACAACGTGGAAAATCCACGCGATCCACGAGTGAGTGCACAACAAGGGGGAGAGAAATGAGCCGTGCTGCCGTAGTTCAAGCAAAGCGCGTTGTCATTAAAATTGGTTCCTCTACTCTCACGGGAAGCGCGGGACATGAACTTGATGAGACCGCTGTAAAAAATATTGTTGATGTTGTCGCATCGCTACGTGATCTTGGAAAAGAAGTCGTACTTGTTTCATCGGGTGCAATTGCAGCAGGGCTATCACCACTTAAACTTTCAGCACGTCCTACCGATCTTGTTACTCAACAAGCTGTCGCGTCTGTCGGTCAAGGACTTTTAATTGCCAGCTATAGCCGTGCGTTTGCAACCCATAAGCTCGTTGCTTCTCAAGTATTACTAACAATTGAAGATGTTGAGCGGGAGTCACATTCAGAAAATGCTAAACACACGTTGAACAAGCTACTTGAAATGGGTGTAGTCCCAATCATTAATGAAAATGACTCAGTTGGGGTTCAAGAAATTCGGATGGGTGATAACGATCGACTTTCTGCATTTGTAGCAGGGTTAATTGAAGCTAATTTGCTTGCACTCGTAACTGATGTGGACGGTTTGTATAACGTGCCCCCACACGAGCCTGGTTCAACCCGAATTTCAGAAGTTCAAGACGCATCGCATCTGGGTGATATTGAAATTGGTGGCGTTGGGACCTCAGGCGTTGGAAGTGGCGGAATGGTCACAAAGATTGAGGCCGCAAAGATTGCGACCGATTCTGGAATAACAATGTTACTCACGTCGCTACCCAATCTTGCCCAAACCTTAAAGGGCGAGGATTTAGGAACAATTTTTCACGCTAAGCACTGAATTCATCCATCAAGACAAGTCAGATAAGGTTGGAATATGGCCGGCATCTCGCGCGATGAAGTTGCGCACCTAGCACGATTAGCTCGAATCGAAATGAGTGATTCAGAGCTTGATCATCTTGCGACCCAGTTGGATTCTATTTTGGTTGCAGTTGCTAGCGTTCAAAAAGTCGCTCAAGCAGATGTTTTTCCAACCTCTCATCCTCTTCCACTAACAAATGTCACTCGTGAAGATCTTGTGAGACCAAGTCTGACTTCAGATGAGGCGCTATCCGGAGCACCTGCGAAGGTTGATCATCGATTTAAAGTTCCACAGATTCTTGGTGAAGAATGACAAATATTCACTCAACAGCGGCGCAAATGTCAGAGGCCCTGAGCGCAGGTTCTATTACGTCAGTTGAACTGACAGAAGCGCATTTAGCCCAAATTGAAAAAGTGGATTCAAAGGTGCATGCCTTCTTGCATGTGGATAGAGAGAATGCTCTTGCACAGGCACGTGATGTAGATGCAAAGCGCAAGAATGGAGAAAAACTCTCAACCTTAGCTGGCGTCCCACTCGCACTTAAAGATGTTTTAGCACAAAAAGGCGTGCCAACGACATGTGGTTCAAAAATGTTAGAAGGTTGGCGTCCTCCGTATGACTCCACAGTTGTTGCAAAACTCAAGCAATCTGGAGTTGTAATTTTAGGTAAGACAAACATGGATGAATTTGCCATGGGTTCTTCAACAGAAAATTCTGCATATGGCCCAACACATAATCCGTGGGATCTGACTCGCATCCCTGGGGGTTCTGGAGGAGGTTCTGCGGCTGCTCTTGCTTCATTTGAAGCACCGCTTGCCATTGGAACTGATACAGGTGGATCAATTCGCCAACCTGCTGCGGTTACTGGAACAGTTGGAGTGAAGCCAACATATGGAGCTATTTCCCGCTATGGCCTGGTTGCGTTCTCTTCAAGTTTGGATCAAGCAGGACCTTGCGCAAGAACTGTTTTAGATACAGCGCTTTTGCATGAAGTAATCGCTGGCTATGACCAGATGGATTCCACAAGTATCAATGCACCGGTCCCACAGGTGGTTGCTGCTGCAAAGAAATTAGATGTGAAAGGCCTCAAGATTGGCGTTGTTAAAGAGCTTTCAGGCGATGGATATCAAGCTGGAGTTCAACAACGTTTTAATGAAGCACTAGACGAACTTGTAAAAGCTGGAGCTGAGATTGTTGAAGTATCGTGTCCAAACTTTGAGTATGCACTTGCCGCTTATTATCTAATTGCCCCAAGTGAGGCGTCTTCTAACTTAGCCCGCTTTGACTCTATGCGTTATGGACTACGTGTAGGAGATAATGGGAAGACAAGTGCCGAAGAGGTTATGAATTTAACGCGCCATGAAGGATTTGGTGCTGAAGTTAAGCGCAGAATTATTCTTGGTACATATGCACTATCTTCTGGTTATTACGATGCCTACTACGGATCAGCACAGAAAGTTCGCACCTTACTTATTCGCGATTACCAAGCAGCATTTGCAAAGGCAGATGTACTTGTCTCACCTACTTGTCCAACAACCGCATTTAAACTTGGCGAGAATGTTGATAATCCTGTCGCAATGTATCTCAACGACATCGCGACAATTCCTGTGAACATGGCAGGTATTGGCGGAATGTCATTGCCGTGCGGCCTTGCACCAGAAGATGGGTTACCTGTTGGTTTCCAAATCATGTCACCTGCGATGAAAGATGATTTGATGTATCAAGTAGGCGGAACTCTCGAAGCAGCACTTGTGAGCAAGTGGGGCAAGACTCTGCTCTCTGAAATTCCAGCTTTGGCAGGTAAGTAATGGCACTTTCATACGATCAAGCGGTAGAAAAGTACGAGCCAACACTTGGCCTAGAAGTGCACGTTGAGCTCAACACCAAGTCGAAGATGTTTTGTGGATGTGCCACTGAATTTGGCGCGGAGCCAAATACACAGACTTGTCCTATCTGCTTAGGTTTGCCTGGAGCACTGCCTGTTGTGAATGGGAGAGCAATTGAAAGTACTATTTTGATCGGTCTTGCTTTGAATTGTCAGATTGCTCCTTTTAGTCGTTTTGCTCGTAAGAACTATTTCTATCCTGATATGCCTAAGAACTTTCAAACATCACAATACGACGAACCAATCTGTATTAATGGGTATCTCGATGTTGAGATTGATACTGATGAAGGCAAGATGCCATTTAGAGTTGAAATTGAACGAGTCCACATGGAAGAGGACACAGGAAAGTCTCTTCACGTAGGCGGAGAGACTGGGCGCATTCATGGCGCAGATTACTCACTCCTTGATTACAACCGTGCTGGCATTCCTTTGGTTGAAATTGTCACAAAGATTATTCCTGGAGCCAAAAAGTATGCACCTCAAGTTGCTCGTGCCTACGTCACAGAACTACGGGATATTTTGCGCTCACTCGGTGTTTCAGATGTGAAGATGGAACAAGGGTCAATGCGTTGCGATGTGAACCTTTCACTCGCACCCATTGGAAGCGGCGCACTTGGAACGCGAAGTGAGACAAAGAACGTGAATTCACTTCGTTCGGTTGAGCGAGCAGTTCTTGGCGAAGTAATTCGCCAGAGCAATCGACTTGATGCAGGTGAGCGAATCGTTCAAGAGACTCGTCACTTCCTAGAAGAAAGTGGACAGACCAGACCTGGTCGTTCAAAAGAACAAGCCGAGGATTATCGCTATTTTCCTGAACCAGATTTAGTTCCAGTTGTGCCGGACGCGACTTGGATTGAAACACTTCGCGAGCAATTGCCTGAAAGACCCTCAGCTAGACGCAAACGGTTGCAAGCTGAATGGTCAGTTCCCGATAAGGAGATGGACTCACTTGTTAATGCTGAACTTCTCGATGTTGTTGAAGAGACGATCTCCCTTGGCGCTGAACCAGCACGTGCTAGATCATGGTGGCTTGGTGAAGTTTCTCGTCTAGCAAATGAGCGAGAAGTTGCTCCAACGTCGCTAATAACCGCGTCCAGTGTTGCAGAAATTATTGTCCTCATCGAGTCAGGTGAATTGACAGACAAGCTTGCTCGTCAGGTTATCGAGGGTGTAATTGCTGGCGAGGGATCAGCCAAGGAAGTAATCGAAAAACGTGGACTGAAAGTTGTTTCCGATGATGGCGCTTTAATGAAGGCAATTGAAAGTGCCATTGCTGCCTCTCCAGATACTGCAGAACGTGTGCGCTCGGGAAATATTCCTGCAGCTGGTGCGCTGATTGGCGCAGTTATGAAGGCAACGGGTGGACAAGCAGATGCTGCAAAGGTCAGAGAACTTCTGCTGAAGCATTTAGGTCAGGGCTAGTATTAGATTATGAGCGAGCCAAAAAATCCAATGAAGCCAAGGTCGGGACTTGTCACCGATGGCTTAGAACGGGCTCCGGCGCGAGGAATGTTGCGCGCAGTAGGCATGAAAGATGAAGATTTTAAGAAGCCACAAATTGGTATCGCCTCTTCATGGAATGAAATTACTCCGTGCAATCTCTCACTTGATCGCCTTGCAAAAGCATCACGTAAAGGTGTCATAGATGCCGGCGGTTTTCCGATGCAATTTGGAACTATTTCAGTTTCTGACGGCATCTCGATGGGCCATGAAGGTATGCATTTTTCACTTGTTTCTCGCGAGGTAATTGCCGACTCTGTTGAGACTGTAATGCAAGCAGAACGTCTTGATGGAATGGTCACATTTGCAGGTTGCGATAAGTCGTTGCCAGGAATGATGATGGCCGCAGCACGTATCGATGTGGCAAGTGTCTTTGTCTATGCAGGAACAACATTGGCAGGCCAAGTCGATG
The DNA here is from genome assembly GCA_036781605.1 of Candidatus Nanopelagicaceae bacterium. Taxonomy (GTDB): domain Bacteria; phylum Actinomycetota; class Actinomycetes; order Nanopelagicales; family Nanopelagicaceae; genus PALSA-747. Next base: position 30,768 of record DAIQAR010000002.1, on the reverse strand, counting down.
GCAAAGATGTCACAATCATTGATGCATTTGAAGCTGTTGGTGCATGTGCTCGAGGGCTTATCACTCAAGAAAAAGTAGATGAAATTGAACGAGCCATCTGCCCTGGTGAAGGTGCATGTGGCGGTATGTATACGGCTAACACTATGGCGGCAGTAGGAGAAGCTATTGGACTTTCATTGCCTGGTTCTGCCTCGCCTCCATCCGTTGATCGCCGTCGTGATGATTATGCAATCAAAGCTGGAGCAGCGGTTGTCGAACTTATCCGTAAGGGAATTACTACGCGAGATATTTTGACAAAGAAAGCCTTCGAAAACGCCATCACCGTTGTTATGGCGCTAGGAGGCTCAACCAATGCTGTCCTTCATCTCTTAGCGATCGCCAACGAGGCAGAAGTTGACCTTACCCTTGATGATTTCCAGCGGATTAGTTCCCGCACTCCGCTGTTAGGAGATCTCAAGCCTTTTGGTAAATATGTCATGACCGATATTGATCGCGTTGGAGGAATTCCTGTAGTTCTTCGCGCGCTTCTAGATGCTGGTTTCTTGCACGGCGATTGCCTCACTGTTACGGGAAAGACAATGGCGGAAAATCTTGCTGAATTAACGCCATTGGATGCAGATGGAGATGTCTTGCACTCCATTAAAGATCCATTATCTGCAGGTGGCGGAATTACTATTTTGGGTGGCTCTCTCGCGCCTGAAGGGGCAGTATGTAAGACAGCTGGAGTCGGTGTTGAAAAGTTTGAGGGACCAGCCCGAGTATTTGAACGTGAGCAAGCAGCGATGGACGCTCTTGAAAATGGAACGATTAAAGCTGGCGATGTTGTTGTTATTCGTTATGAAGGTCCAAAGGGTGGACCAGGAATGCGCGAAATGTTGATGATCACGGGCGCTATCAAAGGCGCAGGTCTTGGTAAATCAACACTCTTGCTGACCGACGGTCGTTTCTCTGGAGGAAGTACTGGCCTCTGTGTTGGCCACGTTGCCCCAGAAGCCGTTGACGGGGGACCAATCGCATTAGTAAAAGATGGCGACATAGTTCGCATTGACACAATCAATCGCACACTTGATCTCTTGGTATCTGAATCCGAGTTAGCTGAGCGCCGCAAGCACTTCGCGCCAATTCCTCATAAGTACCGCCGAGGGGTCCTGGCTAAGTACTCCAAAGTTGTTGGCTCCGCCTCAAAAGGCGCTGTCTGCGGTTAATGGCTTAGTACCCACTATTCACTATTTGAGATCTGCGTCTCAGGGGTTGACTACACGCAGGCGACAGGCGAGAATTGAGCCATGACATCATCAGTGGTGATTTCCCAGCGCGCGATCTAGAGACTTCTAGATGGTGCGCTACCCCTCAGTGGAAACTGGGGGGTTTGTTATTTCACCAGCAGTAATAAGAAGAACACTTACCGAAAGGAGATGAACATGACAGACAAGATCACAGGAGCTCAGTCTCTCGTCAAAGCGCTAGAGCATGCAGGCGTTGACGTCATGTTTGGTATCCCAGGTGGCGCGATTCTTCCTGCGTATGATCCAATTTTTGACAGCAAGATCAGACATATCTTGGTTCGCCATGAACAAGGTGCTGGACATGCAGCAACAGGATATGCACAAGCAACAGGTCGAGTTGGTGTTTGCATCGCGACATCTGGCCCTGGAGCAACAAACCTGGTCACACCACTAGCTGACGCACAGATGGATTCAGTTCCAGTCGTTGCGATCACAGGACAAGTTGCTTCGCATGCAATTGGTACAGATGCTTTCCAAGAAGCTGATATTCGCGGAATTACTATGCCGGTAACCAAGCACAACTTCCTAATTACAAATCCAGATGACATTCCTCATGCAATCGCAGCCGCATTTCACATTGCCGGCACAGGTCGCCCAGGAGCTGTCTTGGTGGATATCTCTAAAGATGCGCTTACAAACATGACTACTTTTAAGTGGCCTGAGAAGATTTCATTAGCTGGTTATAACCCAGTGATGGACCCAACTGATGCTGCGATCAAAGAAGCGGCCAAGCTTATTGCTCAATCAACAAGCCCTGTGCTTTATGTGGGTGGCGGAATCATCAAGGCAAATGCATCGAAGCAATTGATGAAGCTTGCTGAACTCACTGGTGCACCTGTTGTGACGACTCTTATGGCACGTGGCGCTTTCCCAGATAGTCATGAGCAGCACCTTGGCATGCCAGGTATGCACGGAACTGTTGCTGCAGTTACTGCCCTTCAAAAAGCAGATTTACTTATCACTCTAGGTGCAAGATTTGATGATCGTGTTACAGGAAAGATTTCATCTTTTGCGCCACACGCAAAAATAATTCACGCAGATATTGACCCTGCCGAAATCGGCAAGGTTCGTGCGGTTGATGTTGCTCTTATTGGCGATCTGAAGCACACCATAAAGGCTCTATTGCCTGAACTTGAAAGCGTATTTAAGAAGAGTAAGCCTGACTTAACAACGTGGTGGGCGTCATGCAGTGAGTGGCGCACCAAGTATCCACTCGGTTATGACCAACCATCAGATGGATCTCTTTCACCGCAATACGTAATTGAACGTATTGGAAAGATTTCTGGTCCCGATTCCATTTATGTTGCAGGTGTTGGCCAGCATCAGATGTGGGCCTCACAGTTTGTTGGATATGAAAATCCACGCACCTGGCTGAACTCAGGCGGACTTGGAACTATGGGTTATGCAGTTCCTGCTGCCATGGGGGCCAAAGTTGGAGCTCCAGATACTGTCGTGTGGGCGATCGATGGCGATGGATGTTTCCAAATGACAAACCAAGAGCTTGTGACATGCGCGCTTAATGGAATTCCTATCAAGGTTGCGATCATTAACAACGAGTCTCTGGGAATGGTTCGCCAATGGCAAACTTTGTTCTATAACGAGCGCTTTTCTAACACAGACCTGCATTCAAAGCGCGTTCCTGATTTTGCAAAACTTGCTGAGGCAATGGGTTGCGTTGGGCTTCATTGCGACACCAAAGAAGATGTCGACCGGGTAATTAAGGAAGCAATGGAAATTAATGATCGTCCTGTGGTCATTGATTTCAATGTTCACCGTGACGCGATGGTTTGGCCAATGGTTGCAGCAGGAGCATCGAATGATGACATTGTTGTTGCCAAATCAATGGCCCCTGTCTGGGATTCACAGGAGTTATAAATGAGTAATCAACGCACACTTTCAGTACTTGTTGAGAATAGCCCTGGCGTACTTGCTCGTATTGCTGCGCTTTTCTCCCGTCGTGGTTACAACATTGATTCTCTTGCCGTTGGGCCAACAGAAGATCCAAACATCTCTCGTATGACAATTGTTATCGATGTTCAGGGACATGCACTTGAGCAAGTAATTGCCCAGACCGATAAGTTGATAAATGTCTTGAGCATTGTTGAATTAGACCCAATTGCCTCGGTTCAGCGTGAGCTCTTGCTGGTGAAAGTCACAACAACTGCCGAGACTCGCTCACAGGTTCTAGAAACTGTTCAGCTTTTCCGCGCAAAAGTAGTTGATGTGGCCAAGGATGCGGTCACGATTGAGGCGACTGGAAATAGTGAGAAGATTCATGCACTGCTCCGCGTCTTGGAGCCGTATGGAATTAAGGAATTGGTGCAATCTGGACTCGTCGCAATGGAGCGAGGATTGAAGCCAGGTAATACAGGAAATAACAGCAGTAACGACTAACTCAAACAACGTAACTAACAGAACTAGAAAGGCAGACCCCAGTGGCTACCCAGTATCACGATGAAGATGCAGATCTATCCGTCATTCAGTCAAAGAAAGTTGCAGTAATTGGTTATGGCTCACAAGGTCATGCACATGCACTGAGCTTGCGTGACAGTGGAGTAGATGTCCGCGTTGGTTTGGCAGAAGGTTCCAAGTCACGGGCTAAAGCAGAATCTGAAGGACTTCGCGTTCTTTCTGTTGCTGACGCTGTTAAAGAAGCCGATGTTGTTATGTTACTTGCTCCAGATCACGTGCAGCGGCACATCTATAACGACTCTATTAAGCCAAACCTTAAGCCAGGTTCTGCACTTTTCTTTGGCCACGGATTTAATATCCGCTTTGGCTACATCAAGCCAGAAGCAAATATCGATGTTGCAATGGTTGCTCCAAAGGGTCCAGGACATTTAGTGCGCCGCGAATATTCAGCTGGACGTGGAGTTCCTGTTCTTGTTGCTGTTGAGCAAGATGCAACAGGCAATGCATGGCCTCTCACACTTTCATATGCCAAAGCAATCGGCGGTCTTCGCGCCGGTGGTATTTTGACAACATTTACTGAAGAGTGCGAAACAGATCTCTTTGGTGAGCAAGCTGTACTTTGCGGCGGTGCCTCACAGCTCGTTCAATACGGTTTTGAGACTCTTGTTGAAGCTGGATACCAGCCAGAAGTCGCTTACTTTGAGTGCTTGCATGAACTTAAGTTGATCGTTGACTTGATGTATGAAGGTGGAATTGCCAAGCAGCGTTGGTCAGTTTCTGACACAGCTGAATACGGAGATTACATCTCAGGTCCACGTGTAATTGACCCACGTGTGAAAGAGAATATGAAGGCAGTCCTTGCTGACATCCAAAGTGGAACTTTTGCAAAGCGCTTTATCGATGACCAAGATGCTGGAGCACCTGAGTTCAAGTCACTTCGCACCAAGGGTGAGACACATCCAATCGAGGCTGTTGGCCGTGAACTTCGCAAGATGATGTCATGGGTAAAGAACGCAAAGGATGATTACACGGAAGGTAACGCTGCGCGTGGCTAAACCTGTTGTTCTAATTGCTGAAGAGCTAAGCCCTGCAACCATGCAGGCACTTGGCCCTGATTTTGAGGTGCGCCATTGCGATGGAGCAAACCGAGATGAACTTCTTGCTGCACTTGGCGCAGGGGTTGATGCGGTTTTGATTCGATCTGCAACCAAAATGGACGCCGAAGCAATTGGAGTAGCAAAAGGTTTAAAGGTAATTGCCCGTGCAGGAGTGGGCGTTGATAACGTAGATATTCCTGTTGCAACTGCAGCAGGCGTCATGGTTGTTAATGCACCAACATCAAATATTGTCAGTGCTGCAGAGCTTGCTATCACTCTTCTTCTAGCATCTGCTCGCTTTGTGTCACCTGCCCACGCTGCTTTGCGTGCCGGCAAGTGGGCTCGCTCAAAGTACACGGGCGCTGAGTTATTTGAAAAGACTTTAGGAATTGTTGGATTTGGAAAGATTGGTCAGCTAGTTGCTGCTCGAATGCAGTCCTTTGGCATGGATGTCGTTGCATATGATCCTTATTTGTTGCCAGCGCGCGCAGCTCAATTAGGTGTTCGTTTAGTTGATCTTGATGAATTACTTCGTGTGAGCGATTTCATCACAATCCATTTACCAAAGACTAAAGAGACTGCAAATCTCATTGGCGAAGAAGCACTTAAGAAAGTTAAGCCAACTGTGCGCATCATTAACGCTGCTCGCGGTGGCGTACTTGATGAAGGCGCTTTGTACACAGCCATTACTGAGGGCCGTGTTGCTGGAGCTGGTTTAGATGTATTTGCGACCGAACCATGCACAGACTCACCTTTGTTCCAATTAGATAACGTTGTTGCAACACCTCACCTAGGAGCATCAACAGATGAAGCTCAAGAGCGTGCTGGTATTGCAGTGGCTGTTTCAGTGCGTAAGGCACTTGCAGGTGAACTCGTACCTGATGCAATCAACGTTAAGGGTGGCATGATTCACGAAGACATTCGTCCAAGTTTGCCACTCGTTGAGAAGATGGCGCAGATCGCCACAATTATTGCTGGAGAACTTCCTGCGTCACTTTCTGTTCATGTGAAGGGCGATATCTCAGGACATGATTCATCCATCCTTGCAACAAGCGCTCTTAAGGGAGCGCTAGTTGCCACTGGCGCTGAATCTGTTACCTACGTCAATGCCCCAGGGCTTGCTGCCGATCGCGGCATGAGTTCATCAGTCACAACTGATCCTGAAAGTCCTGAATATCGCAGCATGATCTCTTTGAATGCTGCCTTAAGTAATGGACGATCAATTGTGGTGGATGGAACGCTCATGGGAATTCGCCGTGTTGAAAAGATCATCCGCGTTGATGGCTTTGATTTGGATCTTCCACCAACTGAGCATCTACTTTTTCTTCAATATTCAGATCGTCCTGGAATTGTTGGATCAGTAGGTAATTTGTTAGGTAAAGCGAAAATTAATATTGCAGGAATGCAGGTTTCACGCAAAGAAGCAGGGGGACAAGCCCTTATGGCAATTACTGTCGACTCTGGCGTTGGCGCTGACTTGGTATCTTCAATTCAAAAGGAAACAGGATCAGAACTAGTCCGCGCAGTAACTTTGGTGAACTAATGAAAACTTTTAATGTTGCTGTAATTGCTGGAGATGGCATTGGACCAGAGGTTGTCGCCGAAGGCTTGAAGGTCTTAGATGCGGCTGCCGCAAAGCATTCTTTGAAATTTAATAAGACCCACTATGACCTTGGAGCCGCGCATTGGCACAAAACTGGTGAAGTTCTTAGTGATGAAACAATGGCTGAGATTGCCAAAGCAGATGTTATTTTGCTCGGTGCGGTAGGAGATCCAACAGTTCCTAGCGGTGTGCTTGAGAGAGGGCTTCTATTAAAGCTTCGCTTTGCCTTTGATCAGTACGTGAATCTTCGTCCAGCAAAGTTACATGCTGGCGTGAAGTCACCGCTTTCGACCAGCGCACCCATTGATTTTGTTGTTGTACGAGAAGGCACCGAGGGTCCTTATGTTGGTGCTGGCGGAAACCTTGCATTTGGAACTGATGCTGAAATTGCAACCGAAGAGTCGTTGAATACACGCAGAGGCGCAGAACGTGTCATTCGTGATGCTTTCGCACGTGCGGCGGGACGACCACGCAAGAAGTTAACTCTTGTTCACAAAAATAACGTTTTGACTCATGCAGGTGGACTATGGACTCGCACCTTTAATGAAGTAGCTAAAGAGTTCCCTACTGTAGCTACTGACTATTTGCATGTTGATGCCGCATCAATGTTTTTTGTTACAAATCCAGAGCGCTTTGATGTTGTCGTAACAGATAACCTTTTTGGTGACATAATCACTGATATTGCTGCGGCAATCTGCGGTGGTATCGGGCTTGCCGCATCAGGCAATATCAATCCAACTGGAAAATTCCCATCGATGTTTGAACCCGTTCATGGATCTGCTCCAGATATTGCAGGCAAGTCACTTGCTGATCCAACAGCGACGGTGATGTCTATAGCCATGCTTTTAGATCACCTTGGACAAACTCAAGCTGCTGCCGATGTTGAAAAGGCAGTCGCTGCTGATCTTCTTACTCGCGGCGACAAAAAACGCAGTACCGTTGAAATCGGCGATGCACTAGCAGGAGCCCTCTAAATGAAAATCAATCTGCATCCGAATACCAATCCGGTATCTGACGCAGATCGTGCTGCAAAAATTGCAGAAGGCGGATTTGGGAAGTACTACACCGACAACATGGTTTTTGCAGAATGGGTTGAAGGAAAAGGTTGGTCTGATGCTGAACTTAAGGCGTACGGCCCTCTCACATTAGATCCCGCTACTTCAGTGCTTCACTATGGCCAAGAGATCTTTGAAGGAATGAAGGCTTATTGCCAACCAGATGGAGGCGTAAGTCTTTTTCGCCCAACATCAAATGCCGAGCGGTTTAACCGTGGAGCAGTCCGTATGGCGCTTCCTGAAATTGATGTTAAAGATTTCGTTCATGCAGTTGACGCACTTGTAAAGCAAGACATCAAATGGGTTCCTAAAAATGTTGGCGAGTCTTTATATATTCGCCCATTTATGTTTGCAACAGAAGTTGGCCTAGGTGTTAGACCATCTAACCGCGCTGCATTTTTAGTGATTGCAACACCTGCCTCTGCATACTTCAATCCTTCAAAAGCCGTGACCGTATGGATTTCAACTGAATATGTTCGCGCTGCACCTGGTGGTACAGGCGCCGTTAAAACTGGTGGAAATTACGCAGGTTCCCTTTTAGCTCAGAAACAAGCAGCAGAGCAAGGTTGCGACCAAGTTGTTTGGCTTGATGCGATTGAGCGCCGCTGGGTTGAAGAGATGGGCGGAATGAATCTTTACTTTGTAAAGGGCAAGGGCAAAGATGCGACGATCTTTACTCCAAAACTTACTGGAACACTGTTGCCTGGCATCACGCGTGATTCAATCCTGACGGTTGCAAAAGATCTTGGCTACAAAGTCGAAGAAGGAATGCTTTCTGTTGAAGATTGGAAGAGTGGTGTTGAATCTGGGGAGATCACTGAGATCTTTGCTTGCGGAACAGCTGCAGTAGTTTCACCCGTTGGCGCAGCTAAGAGCGCGCAGGGAATGTGGCAGACAGGGGATGGAAATCCTGGTCCGATCACTATGCAGATTCGTGAAACACTTCTGGGAATTCAGCATGGAACAATTGAAGATAAGCATGGCTGGAATGTTCGAGTTAGCTCATGACGCCTGTTAATGATTCATTTCACATCTATGACACAACCTTGCGGGACGGCGCGCAACAAGAAGGTTTAAATCTCTCTGTTCATGACAAGTTAGCGATCGCTCGCTATCTAGACGACTTGGGCGTTGGATTTATCGAAGGTGGATGGCCTGGAGCGAATCCAAAGGACACTGAGTTTTTTGCACGTGCTCAAACTGAATTGAAGTTAAAGAACGCGACCTTTGTAGCATTTGGCGCTACCCGTAGGCCCGGCGTTGCAGCTGCTGATGACCCCTTGCTACGCGCGCTAGCTGATTCACGCGCGGCAGCTGTTACTTTGGTTGCTAAGAGCCATGATCGACATGTTGATCTTGCACTCAAAACTAATCTTGATGAGAACTTGGAGATGATCCGCAGTTCAATCAAATTCTTGCGTGATGGGGGACAGAGAGTCTTTCTTGATGCTGAGCACTTCTTCGATGGTTATCGTTCAAATTCTGCATATGCTCTTGAGGTAGTGCGCACTGCAGTTGAAGCAGGAGCTGACGTGGTGGCTCTCTGTGATACAAACGGAGGAATGTTGCCCGATGAGCTATCAGACATTGTCCATAAGGTCCTGGGTGAAACATCTGCACGTCTTGGAATTCATTGCCATAATGACACAGGATGCGCGGTTGCAAACTCACTAGCTGCTGTGAGCGCTGGAGTCACACATGTTCAGGGAACACTCAATGGATACGGTGAGCGCACTGGAAATGCGGATCTTGTGACGATTGTTGCAGATCTCGAACTCAAGATGGGTAAAAAAGTCTTGCCAGAGGGTGCGCTCAAGGAATCTTTTAGAATTTCACATGCGGTTGCAGAAGTAACAAATGTTGCGCCAAGTGCTCGCCAACCTTATGTTGGAGTTTCAGCTTTTGCTCATAAGGCCGGTTTGCATGCAAGTGCAATCAAGGTTGATCCTGCAATGTATCAACACGAAGATCCAAGCAGTGTTGGAAATGATATGCGCATGCTTGTTTCTGAAATGGCTGGACGTGCTTCAATTGAGCTCAAGTCAAAAGAGCTTGGCATTGACCTTGGCGGGGATAAGGAAGTTGTTGTGCGCGTTGTTGAGCGGGTCAAGGAGATGGAATCTAGAGGCTTCACCTTTGAAGCGGCAGATGCATCTTTTGAATTAGTTTTGCGTGAGGAAATTGCTGGAAAGAAGGCAGAATTTTTCACAATTCAAGACTGGAAGACAACCGTGGATGGTGATGTAGCCGGCGCTGTCACTTCACATGCAACAGTTACTCTTAAAGCCCAGGGTGAAACTATCGTTACAACAGGTAGTGGCAATGGTCCAGTTAATGCAATTGATACTGCTCTTCGTTCTGGTCTGAAGAAGTTCTACCCAGAGCTCGAAAAGTTAGAGCTGACAGACTACAAAGTTCGCATTTTGGAAGGACGCCTTGGAACCGGCGCTATCACTCGAGTTCTTGTTGAAACCAGTGATGGCGATGGATCATGGAACACCATTGGTGTTCACGAGAACGTTATTGCGGCATCAGCCATGGCGCTCGAAGATGCGGTTACTTACGGTCTGCTCCGTCAAGGGCGCAAGCCAGAGAATTAACATGACCGCTGAATTAATTGCTAAATATGAAGAGCATTTGGCATTAGTCAGAAATCTTGCTGATAACTCAATCAAAGGTTATGTGAGTGATCTTGATTCTTTTCTCAAACATATGGATTTACTTGGAATAACTGAATTTTCAAAGCTTGAGCTCACACATATCCGCTCATGGCTCGCCAATTTGCAGAGTACGGGTGCATCCAGGGCGACTATGGCTAGGCGAATTGTCTCTATTCGTGCTTTCACCTATTGGGCTGCAAGTCAGGGCTGGTTACCAAGTGATTTAGGTGCGCAGCTAGCTATTCCAAAGCCACATCGCACACTCCCTGAGGTATTAGATATAGCTGATACCCAAAAAGTTATCGAAAGTATGCAAGTGCGGATGGATGAGAACCCAACGCCTATGACAATCAGAGATCTTGCTATGGTGGAAGTTTTATATGCAAGTGGAATACGCGTTTCTGAATTATGTGGGCTAGATATTCGCTCTATTGACCAAGAACGAAATACCTTGCAAGTACTGGGTAAAGGAAATAAAGAGCGAGTTGTCCCGCTGGGAATTCCGGCAATGAAAGCTCTTCAAAACTATTTGGTTAATGCTCGCCCGCATTTAGTAACAGAAAAGTCTGAATCAGCAGTATTCCTTGGCTCCCGTGGAAAGAGAATTGATCAACGCACTGTGCGCGGAGCTGTGTATGAGGCGATGAGCGCTGTTGGTTCTCACATGGGGCCACATGGACTACGCCATACCGCTGCAACACATCTGCTTGAAGGTGGAGCAGACCTTCGAACCGTTCAAGAAATCTTGGGGCACTCCTCGCTGGCTACAACCCAGATCTACACTCATGTGTCCCCAGAACGCCTTCAAAAGGCATACAAAGATGCGCATCCCCGCGCTTAGCCCGTGGATTTTGCACCCTCAAACCTCAGTTAAGATTTACCTCAGCAGATCAGCTTTACCGCAGATCTGACTTCACGCGTCTAACTGTTTGTGAACTAGTTCGCTAGATCAATAAGCAGTAACCATTTCGGTCCTATTTATATAAATAGGTCGGTGCCCAGACGCTAGGGATCTAGCAAATTGTTAGATCGACAACCGAGTGCATGTGCTACTGCATGCAATGAAGGAGAGTGCCGCCATGGCGGTTGTAACAATGCGAGAACTCCTCGACAGCGGAGTCCACTTCGGACACCAGACTCGTCGTTGGAATCCAAAGATGAAGCGCTACATTTTTGCTGAGCGCAACGGTATCTACATCATCGATATCCAACAGTCACTAGCTTTGATCGATTCAGCTTATGACTTTATTAAGGACACCGTCGCAAAGGGCGGACATATCCTTTTCGTTGGAACAAAGAAGCAAGCTCACCAGCCAATCATTGAACAATCAGCACGCGTTGGCATGCCTTATGTCACCGAGCGTTGGCTTGGCGGAATGCTTACTAACTTCCCAACTGTTTACAAGCGTATTCAACGCTTAAAAGAACTCGAACAACTCGAGTCAAAGAATGACCAAGTTTTGACCAAGAAAGAACTCTTGGTACTTCGCCGGGAGCGCGAGAAGCTCACAAAGAACTTGCAAGGTATTCGTAATATGACCAAGCTGCCAAGTGCAGTCTGGGTTGTAGACACAAAGAAGGAGCACCTCGCTGTTGCTGAGGCACACAAGCTCGGTATTCCAGTTGTGGCGATCCTTGATACGAACTGTGATCCAGATGAAGTTGATTACAAGATTCCAGGCAATGATGATGCGATCCGTTCAATCGGCTTGCTTACTCGCGTGATCGCAGATGCTGCTGTTGCAGGTCTTGCTGCACGTTCTGCAGCTGCCGCTGCAGTTGCAGACAAGGTCGCACCTGCGGCCGCTACCGATGAGCCATTGGCTGATTGGGAGAAGGAATTAATCACTGCACCTGCTGCAGATGTAACTGAACCAAAGGGAGAATAATTCGTGGCTTACACAGCTGATGATGTAAAACGCCTTCGTGAAGCAACTGCAGCAGGAATGCTCGATTGCAAGAAGGCACTTGATGAGGCAGAAGGCGATTTCCAAAAGGCGATCGACATTATTCGCGTCAAGGGTTTAAAGGGCGTCACCAAGCGTGAAGGTCGCACAACTTCAAATGGTCTAGTAATTGCAAAGGCAGAGGGCAACCTCGGAGTTATGCTCGAACTTAATTGTGAGACAGACTTCGTAGCCAAGGGTGATCGATTCCAAGAGCTTGCAGATGAGCTTCTCAATCATTTGGCACAAGCCAAGATTGCAGATCTCGCTAAGTTCCTTGAGTCATCGCTGCCATCTGGTCTAACTGTTCAGGCACGCATCGATGAGGGAAATGCAACGCTGGGGGAGAAGATTGAACTTCGCCGCATTGCAGTTCTTGATGGTTCACCGGTTGCGCTCTATCTACACCGCACGAATCCAGATTTGCCACCACAAGTAGGTGTGCTTGTTCAGATGAGTGCTCCTGCTGCAGAAGCGGGTAAAGATATTGCTCAGCACATCGCTGCATTTGCTCCTCAATATGTAAATCGTGAGGCGATTCCCGCTGATGCGATCGCAAGTGAGCGTCATATTGCAGAAGAGACTGCCCGTAATGAGGGTAAGCCAGATGCTGCGATTGCGAAGATCGTTGAAGGTCGAATCACTGGTTTTGTGAAGGAAGTCAGCTTGCTTGAGCAGGCTTTCGCTAAGGATGCCAAGAAGACCGTGCAACAGGTGCTCGATGAGGCAAAAACTGCCGTGTCGGCATTTCACCGTTTCCGAGTTGGACAGTAACCTCAGCACAGCGTTCATCGTTAAATAATTAGAGATAAGGAGCACTCACTATGGCCCGCAAAGGTTATAAGAGAGTGCTCCTTAAACTTTCTGGTGAAGTTTTTGGTGGAGAAAAAGGCATTGGTGTTGATCCTGATGTAGTTCACGATATTGCTGGACAGATTGCAGATGTCGTGCGAAGCAGTGTCCAAGTAGCGATTGTCGTTGGCGGAGGAAACTATTTCCGCGGGGCAGAGTTGCAGCAACGTGGCATGGACCGCGCTCGCGCTGACTATATGGGAATGCTTGGAACAGTCATGAACTGTTTGGCACTTCAAGATTTTCTGGAAAAAGAAGGAATCGAAACACGCGTTCAGACAGCGATTGCCATGGGGCAAGTCGCCGAGCCATACATTCCACGTCGCTCCATTCGGCACTTAGAAAAGGGCCGTGTAGTAATTTTTGGCGCAGGTGCAGGAATGCCATTTTTCACAACTGACACAGTTGCTGCTCAGCGCGCACTCGAAATTGGCTCAGAAGCTTTACTTCTCGCCAAGAGTGGTGTTGACGGTGTTTATGATTCAGATCCGCGTAAGAATCCTTCTGCTAAGAAATATGACACGGTTAGCTTTGATGATGTTCTGGCAAAGTCACTTGCAGTTGCAGATGCGGCAGCATTTAGCTTATGCCGGGAGAATCACCTTCCAATTGTTGTCTTTGATTTGAAGAACAAAGGAAATATCGCCCGTGCAGTACGCGGTGATTCAATCGGAACGCTCGTTTCCTAAGGTAGATGAGGATTTAACATGGCAGATCTAAATTCAACACTCGCTGATGCAAACGAGAAGATGGCGAAAGCTGTTGAGATCGCAAAAGAAGATTTTGGTGCAATTAGAACAGGCCGAGCTCACCCAGCGATGTTTGCAAAGATTATGGTGGAGTACTACGGCACGTACACGCCACTTGCTCAACTTGCGACAGTACAAGTTCCTGAAGCTCGAATGGCTCTCATTTCACCTTTCGATAAGGGCGCTATCGCCTCAGTTGAAAAAGCGATTCGTGAATCAGACCTCGGAGTAAATCCAGCAAATGACAGTGGAGTTATCCGTGTGAATTTCCCGCAATTAACTGAAGAGCGACGGAAAGATTTTATTAAAGTTGCCCGAACAAAGGCTGAAGATTCAAGAGTCGCCATTCGAAATATCCGCCGCACAGCAAAAGAGGCGATGGAGAAGTTAGAAAAAGATGGGGACGTTGGTAAGGATGATTTAACGCGTTCTGAAAAGGAACTAGAAAAATATACCTCTGATCATGTGTCCAAAATTGATGAGCTTCTTAAGCACAAGGAGAGTGAGCTTTTAGAGGTTTAGCCCTAAGAGTTATTCCCATGGAAGATTTTCACTCAATAAACGAATCAATTAATCAAAAAGCAGGTCGAAAACTTCTTCCTTCTATTTTGGTCTCCCTTTCAATTTTGGGAGTTGTATTCGGTACCCTCAAAATTAACACCAACATATTTATGGTCTTTGTCTGGGTTGCAATGCTCTTGGCTAACAGAGAGATTGTTCGTGCATATTCTCGAGGTGGAATTCAAATCCCTCTATCAATTCTTCTTATTGCCAATACTGGACTGCTTGCAGCGGCATGGTGGGGCAAAGTAAGTGGCCTGGCTGTTGCCACGGCATTTGCGATCCCTAATGTGATGGTTTCTATCTTGGTGATAAGCTCAAAAGACTTTGTGAAGCGATCTACTGCAGCTGTATTTGCAATTTTCTATATTCCATTTCTGGCAGGATTTATTCTCTTATTAGCTAAGGGCACAAACCCAATCGGCAAGATCTTCACGCTTGTTGTACTTGTCAGTTGTAACGACACCTTTGCGTATTTCTCAGGAGTCCTCTTTGGAAAGCACCCACTTGCACCGCATATTTCTCCCAAGAAGACCTGGGAAGGTTTGATTGGCGCACTTGTCGCCACCACAGTTGGTGCATCACTTGTTTTTCACTTTGTTTTACATGATCACTGGTGGCTTGGGGCAATTATTGGTGTGATGGGAGTTATCACTGCTACGTGCGGAGATCTCATTGAATCCGCGGTAAAGCGTGATCTTCAGATTAAGGATATGGGATCAATATTGCCAGGACATGGTGGGATATTAGATCGAGTCGATTCACTTCTCTTTACAGCACCCGCTGTTTGGTTTGTTTTTGAATTAATTAAACATTACAAGTTATAGGAGCGGATATGACCGAAAATGATCCGCTCAAATTAGTATTTGATGAACCTGCCCAAAAAGTAAAACCGCCACGACACTTTGCAGATCTAGATGTTGAAGGGCGAAAAGCCCTTGCCGTTGAACTTGGCATTCCTGCCTTTCGGGCGAATCAGGTAGCAACACACTTTTTCACTCACTACAACGACGATACAGAAAGCTGGAGTGATATTCCAAAAGAGATGCGCTCTCTTATGGCAGAGAAGTTCACGCCAAAACTCATCACACTGGTTCGATCTATCGAATGTGATGGCGGAACGACGCGTAAAGATCTATGGCGCTTGCACGATGGGGTTCTCGTCGAAAGTGTTCTCATGAGATATAGCGACAGAACCACTGTGTGTATCTCTTCTCAAGCAGGATGTGGAATGAACTGCCCATTTTGCGCAACAGGGCAAGCGGGGTTAACCAGAAATCTCACAGCCGGTGAAATTACTGCCCAAGTTGTTGCAGCTGCGCGCGCATGTGCTGAAGGAGAATTGCCAGGAGGCCCGACCCGACTTTCTAACGTTGTATTTATGGGGATGGGTGAACCATTGGCTAACTACAACGCCGTGATCCGCTCAGTTCGAAATATTACTGCTCCTCAACCAGATGGCTTAGGCATTGGAGCACGCTCGGTAACTGTTTCAACAGTGGGTTTAGTAAACGGAATTGAAAAGCTGATGAAAGAAGATATCCCAGTTACTTTGGCTGTCTCACTTCATACTCCTGATGATGAACTGCGCGATTCACTTGTCCCAATTAACTCACGGTGGAAAGTAAAAGAAGTTCTTCAAGCTGCTGATAATTATGCGGATAAAACAGGGCGTAGATATTCCATCGAGTATGCACTTATACGTGATATTAACGATCAAGCATGGCGCTCAGATTTACTTGGACGTTTACTCAAAAACCGTAATGCTCACGTGAATTTAATTCCTCTTAATCCAACCCCCGGTTCAAAATGGACTGCCTCTCGTCCGACAGATGAAGCAGAGTTTGTGAAAATCTTGGAAGGCTACGGAGTTCCTGTCACCGTGCGAGATACGCGTGGGCGTGAAATTGATGGTGCATGTGGCCAATTAGCCGCAGCGGAGCAGAAACAATAAAAATACGAGAAGATAGCCCTATGAGTTCTGTGCGCCAAGTTGTTATCTTGGGCTCCACCGGTTCAATCGGTATTCAAGCTCTTGAAGTGATCGCCGCCCACCCAGATAAATTCCGAGTTGTTGCGATAAGCGCGGGCGGTGGCAATGTTCCACTACTTCTTGAACAAGCCCGTAAATTTTCTGTCGAAGTCATTGGTGTTAAAGACAATGGAGAGGCTGTCCGCAAGGCTGCTGGCGATATTCAAGTCATTGATGGAATGAGTGCATCAAGTGAGATAGCAGCAATTCCATGTGACATCGTGCTCAATGCAATCACTGGCTCCATTGGCTTAGGGCCAACGCTTGCTGCTTTAGCTGCAGGCAATAAAGTCGCCTTAGCAAATAAGGAATCACTGGTTGCTGGTGGTGATCTAGTCATGGCTTTTGGAAGTGACCGAATTATTCCTGTGGATTCTGAACATAGCGCCCTCTATCAATGTTTCTTAGCTGGAAAAGTGAATGAGATTAAACAGGCCGTCATAACGGCAAGCGGCGGAGCATTTAGAGATCGCGCTGACCTGGGAAGTGTCACACTTGATGAGGCGCTTGCACATCCAACGTGGTCGATGGGTCCGGTCGTCACAATTAATTCAGCGACACTTGTGAATAAAGGTCTTGAAATTATCGAGGCACATCATCTCTTTGGACTTCCGTACTCTCAAATACGCGCTGTAATTCACCCACAGTCCGTTGTGCATTCAATGGTTGAGTACATAGATGGCGCAAGTATTGCGCAAGTAAGTCCACCAAATATGAAGAGCCCTATTGCATATGCACTTGCTGGAGCAGAGCGCATTTCTCATGTTGCTGCGGCAATCGACTGGACTACGTCTCATACCTGGACATTTGAACCAATTGATGAAGTTAGCTTTCCATCTATCGCAATTGCCCGAGAATGTGGTGAGAGCGGCGGGGGAATGCCTGCAGTGTTTAATGCATCAAATGAAGTTGCCGTTGAGGCATTTATGAAAAATCAGATTCCTTTTACCTCTATTATTGATGTTGTGGCAAAAAGCGCAGCCAAACTCTCAAGTAGTGCCCACTCTGTTATTCGCGATATATCCGATGTCAGTGCTGTGGAAGAGGATGCTCGGCAGGTAGCCCGAGAACTCATTAAAGGAAGTAGTAAATAATGTTGCAGGTACTTGGCGTTTTAGCTTTTGTTGTTGCTTTGCTTATCTCCGTAATGCTTCACGAACTTGGACATTTCTTAACTGCCAAAAAGTATGGCATGAAAGTGACCGAATTCTTTCTCGGATTTGGAGCAAAGATCTGGTCTTTCACCCGAGGTGAAACTGAATTTGGCGTGAAAGCGATTCCTGCTGGGGGATATTGCCGCATTGTTGGAATGTCAACGCAAGAAGAGTTATCGGAGGCAGATGCGCCACGAGCATTTGTGCGTGCTTCAGTTCCAAAGAGGCTTGTCGTATTAGGTGCGGGTTCCTTTACCCACTTTGTGCTGGGCTTCCTTTTAATCTTTGTTATTTTCTTTGGGCTTGGGGTTACCTCTGTAATTCCAAAGATCAACACAGTTCTTCCCTGCGTAACAACATCTAAGACTGCTTGCGACCCTTCAGTGCCATCGCCTGCTAAGGCTGCAGGATTTCTTGCAGGGGATCGAATAATTTCAATTAATGGCAAGACTGTAACTAACTGGAGTAAAGATGTACTTGTCATCCATAACTCACCAGGCAAAGAGCTGACTTTTGTCATTTCACGTGATGGTTCAGAGCAGACGATTCAAGTAACACCGCAGTCTGTTGTAATTGGTGGAAAGACGATCGGCATGGTCGGCATCATTAGCGATTTAGGACTTATTCGCGAACCACTTGGACGCTCTCTTGCAGATACCGGCCATCTAGGCGGGCAACTTTTTACAACGAGTGTGACATCTCTTCTATCACTTCCTGGAAAGGTTCCTGCACTATTTCGCCAGACATTTATGGGCGCCAAGAGAGACCCCAGTGGATTAGTGGGAGTAGTCGGAGTTGCACAAGCATCTGCCCAGACAGCGAATAACAATTCACTTAAATTGAATGAAAAGCTTGCAACATTTTTATTGATTATTGCGAGCCTCAATATTTTTGTGGGAATCTTCAATCTTTTGCCGTTACTACCTCTTGATGGCGGTCACATGGCAGTGGCCATTGTTGATGGAGTCCGCAGGTGGATTGCCAAGCGCAGGGGCAAGAGCGCACCTGAGCCAATCGATTTAGAAGTCTTGATGCCGCTGACTGTCGTGGTCTTTATTGTGCTGGCAGCGCTCTCATTGATGCTTCTTGCAGCCGATATGTTCAATCCAGTTCACTTCAATTTATAAATTAGGGCAGAATAGGGACATGGTCGATCTGGGAATTCCAAGTGCACCGCCTCCAGTGCTTTCACCACGCCGAAAGAGTAAACAACTCAAAGTAGGAAGCGTTTTAGTTGGCGGAGATGCACCCGTGAGTGTTCAATCAATGTGCACAACATTAACTTCTGATGTGAACGCAACACTGCAGCAAATTGCAGAACTCACAGCTTCTGGTTGCCAGATAGTCCGTGTTGCGGTCCCAAGCCAAGATGATGCTGATGCACTTCCTGCGATTGCTAAGAAGTCACAGATTCCCGTTATTGCAGATATCCATTTTCAGCCTAAATATATTTTTGCAGCGATCGATGCAGGCTGCGCAGCAGTACGAGTTAACCCAGGAAACATCAAGCAATTTGATGACAAGGTAAAGGAAGTTGCTAAAGCTGCGGGCGCAGCTGGCATTCCTATTCGTATTGGCGTGAATGCAGGTTCCCTAGATCCCCGTTTGCTTGCTAAATATGGAAAGGCAACTCCTGAGGCACTTGCAGAATCCGCTCTCTGGGAAGCATCACTTTTTGAGGAGCACGGCTTTTCAGATATTAAAATTTCAGTAAAGCACCATGATCCAGTGACCATGGTGAATGCCTACAGAATACTTGCTGCAAAGTGCGACTATCCGTTGCATCTGGGAGTGACAGAGGCAGGTCCAATATTCCAAGGAACAATTAAGTCTGCGACTGCTTTTGGAATTCTTCTTGCTGAAGGAATTGGGGACACAATCCGCGTATCGCTTTCAGCGCCTCCTGTTGAAGAGGTAAAGGTAGGAATTTCTATCCTTGAATCTTTGAATTTGCGCCAGCGCAAACTTGAGATCGTTTCTTGCCCATCTTGTGGAAGAGCTCAGGTAGATGTTTATTCACTTGCTGAGAAAGTACAAGCAGGTCTCCAAGGAATGACAGTTCCACTTCGTGTTGCAGTAATGGGTTGTGTTGTTAATGGTCCAGGTGAAGCTCGTGAAGCAGATCTTGGCGTTGCATCAGGTAATGGCAAGGGCCAGATTTTCGTAAAGGGTGAAGTAGTTAAAACTGTCCCAGAGTCAGAAATTGTTGAAACTTTGATCGCTGAAGCTAATCGTTTGGCTGATGAAATGGCTGCCGCAGGCGCCGCATCGGGTGAGCCATCCGTTTCTGTTAATTAATTAGCACTACCTTCGGTAAGGTTCACTCATGCTTCGAATGTCGACCTTGCTACTGCGCACACTGCGCGATGACCCAGCTGATGCTGAGGTAGCAAGCCACAGACTGCTAGTCCGTGCCGGTTATGTCAGGAGAGTAGCTGCGGGAGTTTATTCCTGGTTGCCACTTGGCTATATAACATTTAGAAATATTGAACGAGTTGTTCGTGAAGAGATGGACGCCGCCGGCTTTCAAGAGGTCCACTTCCCATCATTGCTTCCACGCGAACCATATGAGTCAACTAATCGTTGGAGTGAATATGGTCCAGACCTCTTTCGTTTGAAAGACCGTAAAGGTAATGATTATTTACTTGGCCCAACACATGAAGAGATGTTTACCTTGATGGTCAAAGGCGAGTTCTCCTCATACAAGGATTTGCCACTGAGTATTTATCAGATCCAAACAAAGTTCCGTGATGAACCACGTCCGCGCAGTGGAATTATCAGAGGCCGTGAGTTTGTGATGAAGGATTCGTATTCCTTTGATATTGATGATGAGGGCCTTGAAGTTTCTTATCAAAAGCATCGTGATGCCTATGTCAAAACTTTCAATCGCCTCCATCTAAACTTCAATATCGTTTCGGCGATGTCAGGTGCAATGGGCGGCTCAAAGTCAGAAGAGTTTTTAGCACCATGCCCAACCGGTGAAGATACTTATGTGCTCTGCAACAAGTGTGGATTTGCCGCAAACGTTGAGGCGATGGTGACCTCAGTCCAGCCGTACACAGGTTCAGCGCCTGCTGCAATGGAAGTTTTTGATTCACCTAATACGCCGACGATTGATTCACTTGTTGAGCTCTATAACAAGAAGTTCGGTGAATCAGCAGATGCCGCCGCAACCTTGAAGAATGTGCTTGTCATGGTTGATGATGTTGCAACATCCATACTTGTTCCAGGAGATAGAGAAGTTGATCTCAAGCGCGTTGGAGCTAATTTGCCTGGGGCAAAAGATGTCAGACTCTTTGAAGATGAAGACTTTCAGAAGTTCCCAGGACTGGTAAAGGGATATGTTGGTCCACAAGATGCAAAGAAACTGGGTCTAAAGGTTTATGCAGATCCACGAGTTGTTGTTGGCAGCCACTGGATCACAGGCGCTAATGCCAAAGATAAACATGTTCGTTTTGTTACACACGGGAGAGATTTCTCTGTAGATGGTTTCGTTGAAGCAGCGGAGGTAAAAGCAGGAGATGCTTGTCCAAAGTGTGCAACTCCTGTAGTCATTGATCGCGCCATTGAAATTGGGCACATCTTTCAGCTTGGCCGCAAATATGCGCAGGCTCTAGGTTTAAGCGTTCTAGACCAGAACGGTAAGTCACAAGTTGTCACGATGGGTTCTTATGGAATTGGCGTATCACGCGCAGTAGCGGCAATTGCAGAGCAAACCCACGATGAAATCGGCTTGAACTGGCCACAAGAAATTGCTCCTGCAGATATTCACTTAGTTGCTGCCGGAAAAGATGATGAGCTTTTTAATTTTGCAGACAAACTTGGTCAAGAGTTAGAAGCCAAAGGCCTTCGAGTTCTCTTTGATGATCGCCGTGACGCAAGTCCAGGAGTGAAGTTTAAGGATGCAGAGCTCATAGGTATTCCCTTCATCGTCATAGTAGGAAAGTCACTTGCTGAGGGAAAGGTCGAATTTAGAGTTCGCAGAACCGGAGATAAGAGCGAATTAAACTCAAATAACGCAGTTGAGGAAATACTCGCAGCAGTGCGCAAGTAGCTCATGTCTGTAGCAACTTTTCTTTTTCTATTCATAGCAGCAGGTTTTGCCGGCTTTGTAGATTCAGTAGCAGGCGGTGGAGGATTAGTTCAGCTTCCCGCTCTTTTGCTGGGAATTTCAGATAAGCCGATTCCACTGATTCTGGGTACAAATAAGGTTCCCTCAATTTTTGGCACATCATCGGCTGGGATCTCGTACTTTAAAAAAGTTCGCCCTGATTTGAAGATTACCGTTGTGATGGCTGTTCCCGCTTTTATTGGTTCAGTACTTGGAGCCCATCTTGCTGCTCAGTTTCCAACCTCGGTCTTTCACCCTTTAATTCTTACTCTCCTTGTACTCGTTGGGTTATATACATGGAGAAAACCAACTCTTGGATTAAACGAAAGCCTTCGTTTTGGAGCAAAGCACAGACTTGCCATCGTGTGTTTCGCAGGGCTGCTCATAGGTTTTTACGATGGGCTCTTTGGCCCAGGAACAGGTACCTTCCTTGTTTTCATCCTAGTGATACTTGTTGGCTATGAGTTTTTGAAGGCATCGGCAACTGCCAAGCTAGTAAATATCTCCACAAATATTGCAGCAATTATCACCTTCCAAATCTCTGGGCATATCTGGTGGAAGCTGGGGCTTGCCTTAGCAATCGCTAACGTGGGGGGAGCACTGATCGGATCGCGTTTAGCACTTCGGGGTGGGTCACCTCTCGTCCGTAAAGTCTTTTTGATTGTTGTTGTCTTACTGATTACAAAATTGAGTTATGATTGGATCTACAACTAAATAGAGAAGTGAGCCTGACATGAGCGTCATTGACGAGATATCTGCAGTCATTGCCCCTGTCGTTGCTGCTTCTGGAAACTATTTAGAAGAAGTCACAATTACCCCAGACGGAAAATCAAGAATTCTTACCGTCATTGTGGATAGCGATACACATTTAAACCTTGATCAAGTCACGGCTGTTACACGCGAAATTTCTGACCTCCTTGAAACCCATCCGGCCCTAGGAGATCAACCCTTCACTTTAGAAGTGACATCCCCTGGAATCGATCGGCCTTTAACCGAGGTTCGTCATTGGAAGAAAAACCATGGACGACTTGTGAGCGCTATTGGGATTGATGGCAAAGAAATCAAAGGACGTATTGGAGAAGTCGTCGATGGCGTGGTTGTTATAGGTGAGCATCAAATACCTTTAGCAGATATTGAGAAAGCAATGATTGAAATTGAATTTAAGTCAATCAAGGGTGAGAATTAATGAGCGTAGATATCGATGCACTCTTAGCCCTTACTGTTGAAAAACAGATTCCACTTGAAAAGCTCATTAGTTCCATTGAAAATTCTGTAACAGAGAACTACTTGCTTTTGCCAGAGGCAAAGCCTCAGGGGCGGGCGGTTCTCAATCGGACAAATGGTGAAATTCTTATTCATGTGCCTCTCTTTAACGAAGAGGGAATTTATACCGAGACTGTCACTGATGAACCAGAGGGATTTGAAAAATCAATCAAATCAATAGTCCGCAAAGTCTTAAAAGAGAAAATGCGAGCTGCCAATGATGCTGACATCGTTGGAGAATTTTCGGCGAATGTTGGCGATATTATCTCTGGAGTTGTTTTACAGGGGCGAGATGCAAGCGTTATTTATGTTGATTTAGGTCGAACCGAGGGCAAAGTACCTGCACATGAACAAGTCCCAACTGAAATATATAAGCATGGTGACCGTATCAAGGCATTTGTTGTTGATGTGAAGCAAGGTGAAAAGGGACCTGAGATCACACTTTCCAGAACTCACCCAATGTTTGTGAAAAGCCTTTTCACATTAGAAGTTCCAGAACTCAAAGATCGAATCGTGGAAATTATTGGCGTTTCACGTGAGCCAGGACATCGTTCAAAAGTGTCAGTGAGAAGTCATCGCGGCGGAGTAAGCCCTAAGGGAGCACTCATTGGTCCAATGGGAGCGCGCGCGAAGGCGGTAATGGATGAATTACATGGTGAGAAGATTGACATTGTTGATTACTCAGAAGATCCAGCAATATATGTTGGCAATGCACTTGCACCAGCGCGTGTGACAAGTGTTGAAGTTGTTGACCTTGAAACAAAATCTGCAAAAGTAATTGTTCCTGATTTCCAGCTCTCACTTGCGATTGGTAAGGACGGGCAGAACGCCAGACTTGCCGCCAGGCTCACTGGTTGGCGGATTGATATACATCCTGACAATCCAGTTGAGCGTATTTTGAAGCCAAGTATTTCCTCAGATGACTTAGAGGAGCCAAGCGAGTAAGGTTCTACCTAATGGTCCCAGCACCCCGGTCAATTCCGATTAGGAGTTGTATCGCATGCCGGAACCGTGAAAACTGGACAGAACTACTTCATCTCGTGGAGATTGACGGTCAGGTAATCCCTGATCCAGATCGAAAATTAGATGGGCGAGGCGCTTGGTTACATCGCAGATGTTTTGATGTAGCGGTTCAGCGCAGATCTTTTAGCCGGGCCTTTAAGTCCGAAAAAGATCTGAGTACTGAAAAGTTGGAGAAGTTCCTCAGTGAAAGTCACTGAGTTTCTAAAGGAGTCATAAATGAAGGCACACAGACAATCATGAGCACCGTCCGCTCATGAGTAAGGCATTTATTTAGGCTTCAGCGAAAACCGCAGGAGCCGGAAACGGAAAGGCTACTGTGGCAAAGGTCCGCGTTTACGAATTAGCAAAAGAATTAGGGCTGGAAAGTAAAGAGCTCCTCGCTAAGTTACAAGAAGTAGGCGAGTTTGTTCGATCAGCATCCTCAACTGTCGAAGCGCCAGTAGTGCGCAAGCTGATGGAGAAGTTCCCGGAGATGAAGCCGGTAGAAGCTGCCCCTAAGACAGCGAAGAAAGCTGCAGCAAAGAAGACTGCTGCCAAAAAGTCTGAACCCACTCAAGAAGAGATTGATGCTGCAATTGCTCAACTCGATGAGAGCACACGTAATCAACTAGGAATTAGCGCAGGTGCAACTGCCCCAACACCGCATGCAACGCCAAAGCCGCCAACAGAAGATTCAGATTCATCGACACCTCCAGCATCAACGCGTCCTGCAGCTGCTGGAAATAATCCATTCGGAACAAATACTCCAATGCCACGTCCTCCACGTGCTGGTAATAATCCATTTGGAAGTGCAACAAGTGGAACGGGTATGCCGCGTCCACCTGCACGACCAATTCGTCCTGGTGAGCGTCCACCAATGTCAGGTAATCGTCCAGGTGCTGTACGTCCTGGTTTTGCTGCGCGTCCACCATCAGCTCGTCCTGCAGGTGCTCCTGGTTCAACCGGTGCACCGCGCACAGGTGGAGCAGGTGCTCCCGGAAGTTCTCCATATCGTTCACCATCAGGTGCACCATCAACTGGCGCACCAGGTGCACCAGCTTTTGGTGGAAAAGGCGGAGGTCGTCATCAACGTGGCGGCGCTGCAGGAGCATTCGGAAAGCAAGGAAGTAAAAAGGGCAAGGCGCACAAGAGTAAGAAAGTATTGCGTGAAGAGTTCGACAATATGGCAGCACCTTCACTTGGTGGAGCAGTAGTTCCACATGGTGATGGAAAGACTGTTATTCGCCTTCGCCGCGGCGCCACATTGATGGATTTTGCAGAGAAAATTAATGCAGATCCAGCCTCATTGGTATCCGCTCTTTTCCACCTGGGTGAAATGGTGACCGCTACGCAATCTGTAGACGAAGACACATTCACAATCTTGGGTGGGGAATTGGGCTTTGTCATTCAAGTTGTTAGCCCTGAAGATGAAGACCGTGAGCTGCTAGAAGAGTTCGATATCAATCTTGAAAAAGAGCTTGCAGATATTGACGAGGCAGACCTTGTCGTGCGCTCGCCAATTGTGACTGTTATGGGTCACGTAGATCACGGTAAGACTCGTTTGCTTGATGCTATTCGCCAGACTGAAGTGGTGAAAAGCGAAGCAGGCGGAATTACTCAGCATATTGGTGCTTACCAAATTCATCGAATGCATGAAGGCGCTGAGCGAGCAATTACATTCATTGATACTCCGGGCCATGAAGCTTTCACAGCTATGCGTGCTCGTGGTGCAAAGGTCACAGATATTGCAGTACTTGTTGTCGCTGCAGATGATGGTGTGATGCCGCAAACAATTGAAGCGTTAAACCATGCTCAAGCAGCCGATGTTCCCATCGTCGTTGCCGTAAACAAGGTTGATAAAGAAGATGCGAATCCAGACAAAGTTCGTCAACAACTGACGGAATACAACTTAATTGCTGAAGAATATGGCGGAACAACAATCTTCGTAAACGTATCTGCAAAATCTGGTCTGGGAATAGATTCCTTGATCGAGAGTATTTTGCTAACTGCGGACGCAGCTCTTGATCTACGCGCTATCGCAGATGATGCTGCCCGCGGTGTTGCTATTGAGGCAAACCTTGATAAGGGACGTGGCCCAGTTGCCACTGTTCTTGTTCAACGCGGAACACTTAATGTTGGCGACGCAATTGTTGCCGGTGGAGCATTTGGTCGCGTTCGAGCCATGCTTGATGAAAATGGAGATGCGGTTGAATCTGCTGGTCCATCTCGTCCAGTTCAGGTGCTTGGTTTCACATCTGTTCCAGGTGCTGGTGACACATTTATGGTTGCAGAAGATGACCGTACTGCTCGCCAAATTGCTGAGAAGCGACAGCTTGCAATGCGAAATGCGATGCTTGCTAAGGCTCGTAAGAAAGTCTCACTTGAAGACTTTATGGAGCAATCCAAGGTCAGCACGCTTAACCTCATTCTCAAGGGCGACGTATCTGGTTCTGTTGAAGCGCTCGAGGATGCACTGCTTCAACTAGATGTTGGTAGCGAAGTAGACCTGCGTGTTATTCACCGAGGTGTTGGAGCAATTACTAAGAATGACGTCACGCTTGCTTCTGCATCAACAGCTGTGATTATTGGCTTTAACGTAAAGCCAGAGCCGCAAACTGCAATCTTTGCTGATCAAGAAGGCGTTGAAGTTCGCTTCTATACCGTTATCTACAACGCAATTGAAGATATCGAGAAGTCACTCAAGGGTCTGCTCAAGCCAGAATACGAAGAAGCAATTCTTGGTAATGCTGAAGTTCGAGATATTTTCAAGTCAAGCAAGTTTGGAAATATTGCTGGATCAATGGTTCTCGATGGTCTTATTCGCCGCAATGCAAAGGCTAGAACTTTGCGTGCCGGCGTTGTAATTGGTGAGGGTCTCACCGTTGAATCACTTCGTAGATTCAAAGATGATGCAACAGAAGTCAAAGAAGGTTTTGAGTGCGGTATTGGCCTAGGTTCTTATAAGGAACTTGAAGTCGGAGACGTCATTCAGACTTATGAGATTCGCGAGAAGAAGCGCGCATAAATGCCTTCCAATCGAGCCCTGAAAGTTGCCGATCGCATCAAAGAAGTGATCGCAATAACGTTAGAGACCAAGGTCAAAGACCCACGCCTTGGTTTCATCACGATCACAGATGTTCGGGTGACAGGTGATCTACAACAGGCATCTGTTTTCTACACAGTGCTTGGGGATGGCGACGCGCAATCTGCGACAGCTGCGGCGCTGACTTCTTCAAGGGGACTAGTTCGACGAGAAGTAGGTAACGCACTTGGTCTGCGCATTACGCCAACCATTGAATTTTTTGCCGATGGTCTACAGGAATCTGCAACTGCGATGAATGATCTCATGTCATCTGTTCGCGCAGCCGATGCCGAGCTCGCAAAACTTCGCGCGCAAGCAAAACCCATTGGTGAGTCTGATCCATATAAGAGTCACGAATAGGCCTTCGATGACTAACGGATTCTTGCTCGTTAACAAAACGGGAGGAATGACCAGCCACGATGTTGTGGCAAAGGTTCGAAAGCGCTTTGGTACAAAAAAAGTCGGCCACGCTGGAACGTTAGATCCGATGGCGACTGGAGTTCTTGTCCTTGGAATTGGTAACGCGACAAGGCTTTTACAATATGTCACAGATGGCAAAAAGGGCTATCAAGCTGTCATCTCTCTAGGTAAAGCAACTATTACAGATGACGTTGAAGGTGAAGTTATATTCAAAGCTGATCCACTAAAGCTTTCAGCAATTACCGATGAACAAATTAAGAAGATTTTAGAAGGAATGGTGGGGGAGATCTCTCAGCGCCCGAGCTCAGTCTCTGCAATCAAAGTTGATGGAAAAACTGCTCACCAACGTGTGCGCGAGGGCGAGAGCGTTGAATTGCCACCACGCCAGGTAATAATTTATGGAATAACAATTACCTCGATTGAAAGAGGCACCGAGTTCATTGAAATCCACATTGGCGTTGAGTGTTCGGCTGGAACATATATTCGAGCTATTGCTAGAGATTTAGGGGAGGCGCTCGGCGTTGGTGGTCACCTAACCAAGCTTCGCAGGTACCTAGTTTCACCTTTTAAGATTGAAGAATGTTCGGAGTGGGAAAGTGCGGAACTAATAAGTACAGCCGAGGGTATTGGAAAAATCCTTCCTACTCGCACCCTGGATATGACAGAGATTTCAGAAATTTCATTTGGCAGAACGATCGCTTTAAGTAGCGATGAAGGAATTGTTGCTGCTTTGACTCCTCAAGGTGAATTTGCAGGACTCCTTCGCAATGACGATTCTGGGGGATCCCCAGTGGCAACACCGATTATGGTTTCCGTGAAAGAATAAAGACATGACTTCTGTTGCTATCGGAATTTTTGATGGTGTCCACAAGGGCCACCAGAAAATTCTTGCTGCTGCCGCTGAGCACGGCCCAGTTACAGTACTTACTTTTGATCCACACCCAACATCAATTTTTGCTCCCGAGCGCACACCTCCAGCCCTTCTGAGAATCGCAGATCGCATTGCACTACTAAAAAAGAATGGCGCATCAGAGGTTGTCGTTCTCCCATTCACAAAAGAGTTTGCTGCAAAAAGTCCTGACGAATTCATCTCTGATGTTTTAAAAAATCAGTTACACGCCACACATGTCACGGTTGGAGAGAACTTCACCTTTGGACATAAGGCAGAAGGAAATGTTGAGTACTTAAAGAAACATGCAGATGGATTTGCTGTGACAGGTGTAAAGCTCGATGAAGATAGAGGTAGTGCAATCTCTTCTTCTCGTATTCGCGCTCTTGTGATCGACGGGGATATTGAGAGGGCAAATGAATTGCTTACTCGGAACTACTTTCTCACAGGACCAGTTGTGCACGGCGAGAAGAGAGGTCGTGAGATCGGTTACCCTACGGCAAATATTGGATTAGCAGATAATGCAACTGTTCCAGCAGATGGTGTGTATGCAGGATGGCTCACTGTTGGTGGAATCAGGTGGCAAGCAGCAATATCAATTGGAACAAACCCAACATTTCCTGGTGTACGAGGTCGTCAAGTAGAGGCATATGCAATTGATCAGATCGGTTTAGATTTATATGATCAAGAAGCTAAATTAGAATTTGGATTTAGGCTTCGTGATACTTTGAAATTTGATGGCTTAGACCCACTTCTTGAACAAATGAAGCGCGACTGCGAGCAAGCAAAAGCCCTGACTTCCTAAGCGTGGAATCCTCACGATTTCTCTCCTCTGTGCCTTGGCTGGTAAGTTAAGGCCACAAAGCGAGAACTTGAGCCTTCGTGAATCACACCGAGGCCCTCGTGACAGTAGAAGGAGTGCCACATGGCCTTACAGCCAGCAGAGAAAAAAGAGATCATCGCAAAGTACGGCGCTTCCGCCACTGACACAGGAAGTCCCGAAGCACAGATTGCTTTGCTTTCTCGCCGTATCGAAGAAATTACCGAACACCTCAAGACTAATAAGAATGATCACCACAACCGTCGTGGACTCTTGTTGCTGGTTGGTAAGCGTCGCCGTATTTTGCAATACCTTGCAAAGACAGAAGTAACTCGTTACAGAGCGATTATCGAAAAGCTCGGTATTCGCCGCTAATTTAAGTAACAGTTCGCTCTTTAGTTAATCGGTCCTCGGTAGTGGTTTACGGACCAAAATCTCCGTGAACTTCGATCGAAGATCCATTTTCTAATGTGTAGCGAGCTGAGAAATGGAGATGACCCATGGAGGGTCAAGATGTGAAGTTCGCCGTTGCGAAAATCGACAATGGCAAGTTTGGAAAGCGCGAGATCCGTTTTGAAACAGGACGTCTCGCAAAGCAAGCAGCAGGAACAGCACTGGTTTATCTAGATGATGACTCAATGCTCCTGTCTGCAACAACAGCATCAAAACAGCCGAAGGATCAATTTGATTTCTTCCCGCTGACTGTTGATGTTGAAGAGCGTATGTATGCAGCGGGAAAGATCCCAGGATCATTCTTCCGCCGCGAAGGTCGTCCATCAGAAGATGCGATCCTCACATGCCGCCTCATTGACCGACCACTTCGCCCCGCATTCGTCAAAGGATTGCGTAATGAAGTTCAGGTTGTTGTCACAGTTATGGCATTAAATCCTGATCATATGTATGACGTGCTTGCTATTAACGCAGCTTCAATGTCAACACAGCTTGCTGGATTGCCATTCACTGGCCCAATCGGCGGCGTTCGCGTTGCTTTGATTGAAGGCCAATGGGTTGCATTCCCAAATCACTCTGATTTGGAGAAGGCAGTCTTTGACATGGTTGTTGCTGGAACAATTGCTGGCGATGACATTGCGATCATCATGGTTGAAGCAGAAGCAACAACACAGACAATTGATCTGATCAAGGGTGGAGCTCAAGCTCCAACTGAAGAGATTGTTGGTCAAGGACTAGAGGCTGCAAAGCCATTTATCCGCGCACTATGTAATGCACAGAATGAACTCGCAAAGGTTGCTGCAAAGCCAACCGGTGAATTCCCTGTTTACCTTGAGTATCAAGATGATGTTTATGCAGCAGTTGAAAAGGCTGCAGCAGACGACATCGCGAAGGCGCTTACTATTGCTGGAAAGCAAGAACGCGAGACCAAGCTTGATGAGATCAATGCAGTTATTAAGGAACATTTTGCAGTCTCATTTGAAGGCCGTGAGAAGGAAGTTTCTGCTGCGCTTCGCTCAGTAACTAAGAAGTCAGTACGTCAGCGTGTATTGCGCGACAAGATTCGTATTGATGGTCGCGGAGTTCGCGATATCCGTCCAATCACAGCAGAGGTTGAAGTTATGCCTCGTGTTCACGGTTCAGCAATATTTGAACGCGGAGAGACACAGATTCTTGGTGTGACAACCTTGAATATGCTTAAGATGGAACAGCAACTCGACACATTGAGTCCTGAGCACCATAAGCGCTATATGCACAACTACAACTTCCCTCCTTACTCAGTAGGTGAGACAGGTCGTGTTGGTTCACCAAAGCGTCGCGAAAT
>DAIQAR010000001.1:64224-68948 GCA_036781605.1 Candidatus Nanopelagicaceae bacterium | reverse complement strand
GATATATTGATATCGCAGAAAAAGATGGCGCAAAAGTACTCGTCGATGGTCGTGGAATTAAAGTAGATGGAGAAGCTGCTGGCTTCTGGCTTGGGCCAACCCTGATTGATCAAGTACCGACAACGTCCAAGGTTTATACGGAAGAGATATTCGGCCCGGTTCTCTCTATCGTTCGCGTGAAAAGCTACGAAGAAGGCGTCAATCTTATTAACACTGGTGCATTTGGTAATGGAACAGCAATCTTCACAAATGATGGTGGAGCTGCGCGTCGTTTCCAGAATGAAGTTGAAGTGGGAATGATCGGTATAAACGTCCCTATTCCAGTACCCGTTGCTTATTACTCATTTGGTGGATGGAAGAACTCACTTTTCGGAGATACCAAAGCGCACGGTGTTGAAGGAGTTCATTTCTTCACGCGCGGAAAAGCAATTACGAGCCGTTGGCTAGATCCAAGCCATGGGGGTATTAACCTCGGTTTTCCACAGAATTAATTCACTCACATGAAATGGTTCTATCCCAAGGGTGATCTGGCAAAAACAACTTGGAGTGTTGTTGTTGATGATTCGATTCCTGGTTGGAAGCACACAGGGCTGCGTGTAGCTGAGCTAAATAATTCTTCACTCGAAATACCCGCTGATAATAATGAACGACTAATTTTTGCAATCTCAGGTTCAGCTTTTGATATTACCTATGAGGTAGATGGTCAAGCCCCTAATACTCAGAAAATGCAGGGTAGGGCGTCGGTCTATCGAGGAACGACAGATCATCTCTACCTGCCAATTAATACAAAGATCACAGTGACAGGCGCTGTAAAGGTAGCAATCGCTGAAGCACCGGCAAAAAATTCCTTTCCAGTTAAATTCATTAAAGCAAGTGATGTCCCTGTAGCTATTCGCGGGGCTGGAGTAAGTACGCGCGAAATTCATAACTTTGGAATGCCTGATAACTTGCAGGCTGATCGGTTTATTGTTGTGGAAGTAGTTGTACCGGCTGGAAATTGGTCAGGAGTCCCATGCCATAAGCACGATTCGTATATTCCTGGCAAAGAATCGAACTTAGAAGAAATTTATTATTTTGAAAGTCAATCGCATGGATTTTTTCGAGGATACTCTGCAGATGAACGTGAGTATGACCTCCTGACGGAAGTTCATTCTGGGGATGTCGTTCTCGTTCCATATGGCTGGCACGGGCCAGTCATGGCAGCGCCAACAGGTGACCTGTACTTCCTCAATGTGATGGCAGGACCTGATCCAACCCGCGAATGGAATGTGACGGATCATCCAGAAGAGGTTGGGATAAGAGATTTATGGAAAACGCAGAAACCAGATCCTCGCCTTCCCTATAGCGCGAGTTAATGTAAGGATTGAACATGACCTCTAGAAAAATGACTGTTGGCCAGGCTCTGGTTGAGTTCTTAGCTAACCAGTACACCGTCGATGGAAACATTCGCCAGCGAACCATCGTTGGAACTTTTGGGATCTTTGGACATGGCAATGTCGCAGGTGTCGGTCAAGCACTTAAGCAACTATCCGTTTCCCAGCCAAATTTAATGCCTTACCACCAAGCTCGAAATGAACAGGCGATGGTTCATGAATCAGTCGCATATTCCAGAATCTCACGCAGACTATCAACATTTGCTTGCACGGCTTCGGTTGGTCCTGGTGCTTCAAACATGTTAACTGGCGCAGCCCTTGCAACTATCAACAGACTCCCAGTCTTGCTCTTGCCATCAGACACATTTGCTACACGTGTTGCCGATCCAGTACTTCAACAACTTGAAGTTCCAAGTGATGCATCACTTTCCGTCAATGATGCATTCAAGCCTCTTTCGCGGTTCTTTGATCGTGTTCATAGACCTGAGCAACTCTTCTCTGCGGCCCTTGGAGCAATGAGAGTTTTAACTGATCCGGTTGAAACAGGCGCTGTCACAATCTCTCTTCCTGAAGATGTTCAAGCAGAAACAATTGACGTACCTTCCGAATTCCTTGCTATCCGTGAATGGCGAATCCGCAGGCCTCGTCCAGATATTGGGTTAACAAAAGAAATAGTTGAGCAGCTTCGAAATTCGAAACGTCCGATGATTATTGCAGGCGGTGGCATCATTTATGCAGATGCGCACGAAGCGCTTGCAAAGTTTGTTGAAGCGACAAAAATTCCAGTAGGAGCATCACAGGGTGGAGTGGGTTCACTTAATTGGGATCACCCACAGTACTTAGGAGCAGTCGGTGCAACAGGAACGCTTGCTGCGAACAAAGCTGCAAGAGAAGCAGATCTCATCATTGGAATTGGTACTCGATACAGCGATTTCACAACGGCAAGTAGAACCGCCTTTCAGAACCCAAATGTTCGCTTTATTAATATAAATGTGGCTTCATTTGATGCGCTCAAACATGGTTCATCTCTACCTGTTATTGCTGATGCAAGAATTACCCTTGAAGAGTTAATTACTGTTATTGGTAATTTCCGTATTGATGGCGCATATGAATCGGAAATTGCACAAATAAATGCAGAGTGGCATAAGACAGTCGATGCAGCATTCAAGCCATCAAATCTAGAACTTCCTGGTCAGGCAGAAATCATTGGCGCCGTTCAAGGGGCATCCGATCCACGTGATGTATTAATTTGCGCTGCTGGTTCATTACCAGGTGACCTTCATAAGTTGTGGCGAGTACGAGATCCACTTGGTTATCACGTTGAATATGGCTACTCATGTATGGGATATGAAATCGCTGGTGGAATTGGGGTGCGTCGCGCAGCACCCGATCGGGATGCAATTGTGATGGTGGGAGACGGCTCTTACTTGATGATGCACACAGAAATAGTCTCTGCAGTTGCAGAGGGCCTGAAAGTAATCATTGTTCTCATCCAAAACCATGGTTATGCCTCAATTGGACATCTAAGCGAAGACGTAGGCTCCCAGCGCTATGGAACAAAATATCGCTACCGAGATGCGAGTAAGAATAATTTTGATGGTGAGAAAACACTCCCTATCGACCTTGCAACAAATGCTGAAAGCCTTGGTATTAATGTCATCCGTGTTGAACCAACAAAGAATGCGATTTCCGATCTGGCTGCTGCCGTTAAAAAGGCCAAGTCGTCAGATGTATCAACCCTAATTCATATCAATAGCGATCCACTTCTCTACTCCCCAGGAAATGATTCGTGGTGGGATGTACCTATCGCTGAAGTATCAACTCTTGAAAGCACACAGAAGGCACGCACAAATTATGAGAATAAGAAGAAACTGCAGAAGCCATATCTAGGTGAAACTAAGGGGAAATAAGTGGGAACTTTAAAAATTAATATCGCTGGAGCTCCTATTTCATGGGGAGTCTGCGAAGTTCCAAATTGGGGCCACCAGATGGAACCCTCCCGCGTGCTACGCGAGATGAGTGAACTTGGTTTAGGTGCTACAGAATTTGGTCCTGATGGTTTCTTACCAATGCAACCTGAACTTAAAGCGTCAATTCTTAAAGAACACAATATGACTGCCGTTGGAGGATTTGTTCCTGTAATCCTTCATCGCGAAGACCATGACCCAGTACCAGCAGTTAAGAAGGAACTTGAAAGCTATAAAGCTGCTGGCGCAAAGGTTCTCGTTCTAGCTGCAAATTCTGGAATTGACGGATATGACGCAAAGTTACCTGTGCTTTCGGATGCTGAATGGCAAATTCTTTTTAATAATCTCAATCGTCTGCAGCAAGTGGCAGCTGAAGTTGGAGTGAAGGCCGTGCTGCACCCTCATGTTGGGACAATGATTGAAACCCAAGACCACGTAATGCGTGTAGTTGCCGGCTCAACAATTCCATTTTGTTTGGATACCGGCCACATGATTATTGGTGGGACAGACCCTGTCGCGTTTGCTCAAAACCATGCTGAGCGCGTGGCACATTCACATCTAAAAGATGTTGATCTGTCTTGGGCCAAAAAAGTTCAGAGCAATGAACTGAGCTACTACGACGCAGTTGTACAAGGTATGTATCGACCACTTGGACAAGGAGATGTAGATATCCGCACGATCGTACGTAGTTTAATTAAATCTGGTTACACCGGTTGGTTTGTCTTAGAACAAGACAATGTCATCACGGCAGAGCCTGGAGTTAATCAAGGCCCTGTCGCTGATGCAAAAGCAAGTGTTGAATTCTTGCGTGGAGTAATTGCTGAACTAGAAGCAGAGCTCGCTAGTTAGCCGTTATTACCAGGAGCTGGTGGAGTTTGTGGGTTTGAATTATTAGGACCACCCATCAATCCTCTTTCCATTCCTGGGCCATTCATTAAATGTGATGAATGGTTCCCGAATCCGTGGCCACCAAACATATTATGTTCGCCCCATCCACCATCGCCGCCTCCAACAGAGGTAAGAACGATTAGTGCGATAAAACCTGCCCATATTGCAGTTCCAATTGCGCCAATCCAAATAGCAGCCACAGCAAATGCGCTACCAGTCAAACTGTGATCAGATTCTTTAATTTCACGATTAGCTTTAATGCCTAGCCCAAGGCCAACAGGAGGCATAAATAAACTAAGTACGAATGCAACTACTGATGTATTTGTTGCTTCTTGTAGACGGACTATCTCTTTACGATCATTTTTATCACCCATGGGTAGATTATGGCGCCCTTTCCTGAGAAAAGAGGTTGCGTGGAATACAGTTCGGCTGTGAATATCCTCAATTCCGTAGAACTTAACGGCATTAATTTCATCTCTGAGCGCGAGCGCAAAGG
>DAIQAR010000001.1:36740-64124 GCA_036781605.1 Candidatus Nanopelagicaceae bacterium | reverse complement strand
GCTGCGATTGCTACTGACCCTATCGGCGCACTTACTACTTTACTTCCAACCTGGTATCTAATTCCCTTTGTCATCGTTGCGGTGCTCGGTTTAATTGGTGGCGCGATACTTGATCTCTACTCCTCTGGAATTACATTGGTCTCTATAGGACTTCCTGTAAAGCGCCATGTTGCTGCATCTATTGATGCAACCATCATGGCGATAGGAACCATTTATATAGTCTGGATCGCGCCTAATTTTATTGGGCCATTTCAAGGATTTCTGATCACGCTCGGTGTTCCAATTGCAGTTTGGTCAACAATCTTTGTTGCAGACATTCTTATGCGCAAAGCAGATTACTCAGAGAAAGACCTATTTAGCACAACAGGTCGCTATGGACTTTGGAACTACCGCTCGATTGGGCTTGTCATCTTTGGAACAATTGTTGGTTGGGGCTTAGTAACAAATACGTTTGCAGGATGGCTATCCTGGCAGGGCTACTTCATGGGGCTCATAGGCGGTAAGAGTGGAAGCTGGGCTAGTGCTAACGTTGGAATCATCGCTGCATTAGTCATAGGCTTTGTTGGTCATATCCTTTTATCTAGAACGGCGATCAAAAAGCAGGAGGCGCATAATGGCTGATTCAAGTTTTGATATTGTCTCAAAAGTTGACCATATGGAGGTTGATAACGCCTTCAATCAATGTGACCGTGAAATCTCGACGCGCTTTGATTTTAAAAATACCGGGACCAAGATTGAGAAATCTGGTGAGAAGTTTAATATCGAAGCAGACTCAGAAGAAAAAGCTAAATCAGCACTTGATGTTTTCAAGGATAAACTTATTAAGCGTGGTGTATCGCTCAAGCATCTAGATGCCTCAGAGCCACAGTTAAGTGGCAAGACTTTTAAAATTGTGTGCTCATTAAAAGAAGGAATTTCAACTGAAAATGCGAAGAAGATTGCAAAACTCATTCGCGACGAGGGCCCAAAGGCAATCAAGACTCAAATTCAAGGTGAAGAGTTGCGCGTGACGAGCAAGAGCCGCGATGACTTACAAGCAGCAATAGCACTTGTTAAAAATCATCCATGGGAGTTTTCAGTCCAGTTTACGAATTACCGATAGCATTTTGTGAAAAATTACCGATTAGGTTTATCGCTCGGAGTAGGGGCATATCTTTTTTGGGGCCTCTTTCCTTTGTATTGGCCTCTACTTGAACCAGCAAACTCGATTGAAATTGTTGCCCACCGAGCTGTGTGGACATTTGTTGTTTGCGTTGCGGCTCTGATTTACTCACATAAACTGCGTTCCACTCTTGCATTAATTCAAGTTCCACGAATAGTTCTGCGGCTTCTTCTCTCAACAGCCTTGATTTCAGTCAATTGGCTCGTTTATATCTGGGGAGTAAACCATGGACATGTTGTCGAGTGTGCACTTGGTTATTACATCAACCCTCTCATCATTATTGCTTTTGGAGTTCTTCTACTCAAGGAAAGAATGCGAAAGTGGCAATGGGTCTCAGTCGGTATTGCATCAATTGGCGTCATAGTTCTAACACTCGATTACGGACGTCCCCCTTGGATTGCACTTGCTCTTGCTACTTCTTGGGGCAGCTATGGGTTAATTAAAAAGCAATTAGGGCTTGAAGCACTTCAAGGTTTAGCAATTGAGACGTTTTTGTCACTCTTGCCATACGGTGGATATTTACTCTGGCTTGGGAATAAAGGAACAGGGCAATTTGGTCACCATGTCGGTCTAACTACTTTGCTCATTCTTGCTGGGGTTGTCACAGCCATTCCACTCTTAATGTTTAATAGTTCAGCAAATAAATTGCCATATACCGTTATTGGACTTTTGCAATACATCACACCAACTGTGCAATTTCTTATTGGAGTCCTTGTACGTCATGAAGTCATGACAACTGCGCGATGGGTTGGATTCCTCATCGTTTGGGTTGCTCTATTAGCTCTTGGGCTAGATCTAGTTAAGTCAGGAAGTGCGAGTAATAATAGTTTGGCAGAGCTCGACTAAAGCATGCTTGGCAGCAATGTCAGGTAGTCCCGCAATTTCTTCTTCTGCTTTTGTTGCGTACTCATGGAGTAAATCTCGAGACTTCGTCATCGCCACGTGAGATCGTAATTTCTTCAAGGTTTGAGCGACTACCTCTTCATCGGTAATTGGCTCTCCAAGAATCGCCTTAAGCTCGGCATCAGCTGGATCATCTGATTCCAAGATGAATAGTGTGACTAGGGTTGGAACGCCTTCACGAAGATCTGTTCCAGGTCTCTTACCAGACTCATTTGATTCACTTGCAATATCGATTACATCATCTGCTAATTGGAAAACTATGCCGATCTTCTCTCCAAAACGAGTTAGAGCCTCCACATCTTGTGCGCTTGCACCTGAGAGCAATCCTCCGAACCTTGCCGATGTTGCAATCAGGGAGCCTGTTTTATCTGCTACTACCTTGAGATAGTGATCTAGAAGTGAAAGCCCAGATGTTGATCCCTGAGTCTCAGTGATCTGCCCAATAACTAGGCGTTCAAACGTTCGAGCTTGTAAACGAACTGCTTCTGGACCAAGGTCTGCCAACATGTCTGAAGCCTTTGCAAAAAGGTAATCACCGGTAAGAATTGCAACAGTATTTCCCCAGCGTTCATTCGCACTTGCTACACCCCGCCTAAGCGCAGCTTCATCCATAACATCATCGTGATAAAGAGTTGCCAAATGGGTAAGTTCGCAAACAACAGCAGCTTCAATAATGCCATCTCTATTCGGGTCACCAAACTGGGCTCCCAAAAGTGTAAGCAAGGGACGTAGGCGCTTGCCTCCTGCTTCAACTAGATGACGAGATGTCTCGACGACAAGGGGGTAGTCACCTTGAATATGAGTTCGTAGCAAATCTTCAACGCGCGCCATATCTTTCTTAAGTGATTTTTCAAGTTTCACGTCACTAAGTGAGATTCCGAAAGCCATTACTTGCTTTCCTTATATCCAATATGAATTGCAACAATTCCAAATGTCAGGTTCTGCCAAGCAACTTTCTTCCATCCTGCTTGAGATATCTTCTCCGCAAGTAAAACTTGGTTCGGCCAAGCTTGAATTGATTGGGCTAAGTAGATATATGCATCAGGATTTGATGAAAGCTTTCGGGCAACTTTAGGAAGAAATCCCATTAAATATTTCATATACAGTTTGCGGAAAATCGTATTTGTAGGATGTGAGAATTCAACAATAACAATGCGTCCACCGACTTTTGTCACGCGAAGTGCTTCCTGGAGAGCTTTCTGAATATCTGTTGTATTTCGGAGTCCAAATGAAATTGTTGTTACATCAAATTCGTTCTCTTTAAAAGGTAACTTAAGTGCGTCAGCCAATGTGAACTTTAAGTCAGGGTGGCGTTTCTTCCCAGCATCCAACATCCCTTGTGAAAAATCTGCTGGAATAACTTCCGCGCCGGCATCTGCAAGTGGGCGACTTGATGATCCAGTCCCAGCAGCAATATCTAGAATCTTCATTCCCTTTTTTGGGGCAATAATTGAAGTTGCTGCCTTGCGCCAAGTTTTTGTCTGACCAAAGCTAAGCAGATCATTCATAATGTCATACCGCGCAGCAACACCATCAAACATCGCAGAAACTTCTTCTGGCTTCTTATTTAGATCGGCGGAGTTACTCACCCCTATATTCTTCTTGTAGTAGGCTGGTCTGACAAATTAAGACTACCTAGTGCAAGCTTGGAAGGATAGCCCTCATGTCCAGCGCAACTCCTGCAGTTTTACGCTCAGCATTTGTTGCGCGAAGTACTACACAAGCCAAAGTCGCTCTTGTTGTTGGTGGCGTCTTCTTTCTTTCAGTCATGGCACAAATCGCGCTGCCGATTCCTGGATCACCCGTACCTGTCACTGGACAAACTCTTGGTGCCTTGTTAATTGGAACCGCGTATGGAGCCTCACTTGGTTTTACAACTTTTGCGACTTATCTCATTGTTGGTTTTCTTGGTGCTCCAATTTTTGCATCTGGCTCACATGGAATCGCTCGTATAACAGGTGCGACAGGCGGCTACCTTGTTGGAATGCTCCTAGCTACAGCTCTAACTGGTTATCTTGCACAGCGCAAATGGGATCAAAAAATTAGGACCGTTATCCCAACGATGATTTTGGGTGACTTTATAGTTTTTGGCTGTGGAATGTTTTGGTTGCACCACGTTGCAGCGCAAAGCTGGAGTTGGACATTTGCTAAAGGATTCACTCCATTTCTCCTTGGCGAAGTGATCAAAATCGCTATTGCAAGTACTGCGCTACCAGCGTGCTGGAAACTAGTGCCGATTATTAGAAAGCGCTAAAACCACGTAACTTAGTGCCGTGCCAATTTCAGTTACCACAGAAGTCCTTGGAGATCATCCAGGACTAAGTGAGATTGCTTGCGGCCTCCCCCTTGCTGCTTCATGGATCAAAAGTGGTGAAGGCTTTGTTGCCTTTGGAATATATAAGTCGCATGAAGTAACTGGAAGGAAAAGATTCCAAGAGGCGTCACTTTGGTGGAGAAACGAACTTACTCAATTAGACATTCATAATAATGTTCATGGAAGCGGCACTGGTCCGATTCTTTTCACCTCTTTCTCCTTTGATGAAACTGAGTCATCTCTTCTACTCATTCCCCAAGTAGTTATTGTCGTTCGAAATGGGAAATCCTGGATCACATGGATCGGTGATAAGCAGCCTTCACTTTCAAAGGCAGAAAAGTCTGCCGCACTTGGCGAAATTACCTGGGGGCAAGGCTCTCTAAATGATGAAGAGTGGTGCGAGCGAATTCAAAAATCAGTTAGCAGAATTAAGTCAGGTGAGCTTGATAAAGTTGTATTGGCACGTGATATCACTGCAACTACAGCTAATCCCATCGATGCGTTATCACTAGTTCATGAGCTTGAATCTCTTTATCCTTCAACATGGGTTTACTCTCTTGGTAATCTCATCGGGGCGACACCTGAACTGCTTGTGCGTTTGAGTAAGACTCTTGTTACATCAAGAGTCTTGGCAGGAACAATCCGGAGAAGTGGCGATGAAGAACGAGATCTTGCTCTTGCTGCATCGTTGGCGAAATCATCCAAGGATCTAGAAGAGCATGAATATGCTGTCCGTTCAGTTGCAGATGCACTTGCTCCCTATGCATCGTCCACGAACGTTCCTGAATCACCCTACGTCTTGCACTTGCCCAATGTCATGCACCTGGCCACCGATGTAACGGGAGTAATAAACGAGTCGCCCGCAAACGTGGACATTTTTACTCTCATCTCGGCCCTTCACCCATCAGCAGCAGTCTGTGGAACCCCTACAGATAAGGCTAAAGATCTAATCAGAGAATATGAATCTATGAACCGGGGCCGGTACGCAGGTCCAGTTGGATGGGTTGATGGACGTGGTGATGGCGAAATAGGAATTGCCTTAAGGTGCGGATATCTCTCAGAGGATCACAAGTCAATTCGTTTATACGCAGGTTGTGGAATTGTTGCAGGATCAGATCCCGTTCAAGAACTTGCTGAAAGTCAGGCTAAATTACTTCCAATTCGTAGTGCCTTACAAAAACTCTGAGTAATATCTTTTAATACGCCAGCATTAACTTCTCTTGTTGGTACTTCTATAATTACAAACTTTAGTCCACCAGGCACATGATTTATTGAACGATGAATATCTGCAACATTCTTTACTTTCTCTACGTCAAGGCCAAAGCCGGCAATTACCTTCTCTAGATTCAAGTTATGTGGAGTTCCAAAAATCCTCTCAAACCCGTCGACGCCTGCTTGGGGCAGTGTATTAAATATTCCTCCCCCATTGTTATCAATCACAAAAACTGTGAGATTAACATTTGGTGCGTTAACAAGCGCTGAAACATCATGTAAGAAGGTTAAATCACCCAAAATTGCGTAACTTTGCTTAAAATGAGTTGCGATTCCAAATGCTGTTGAAATATTCCCATCAATTCCTGCTAAGCCGCGATTAGAAAAAGTTACGATACCCCCTCTAGGTATTGCGAATGCTTCAATGTCGCGCACGGGCCTACTACTCCCAATAAATAGAGCAGAATCATCTGGAATGCTTGAGGTGATTGCTCTAATTGCATCTTGCTCAGACCAATTAATTTGAAGTGAACTCTGGGCAAGAGTATTCAGATTTTTCCACTTTGTTTCCCAAGCTGTATCTTTCTGCGAACTAATGTTTGGTAGTGATGTGAAAATTTGAGATGCACTGCGGTTGATATCAACGTTTTGAATTCTTGGATCGATAACAATTACTTGTGGGCAATCGGCAATAAATGAATTGACGCTCCTAGACAATGTCGTTCGACCAATAACAATAATCTCATCCGCTTTTAAGTAGGAGCGTAGTTCTGTATCAGTAAGTACTAAAGCGGCATGAGCAAATGAGCCAGGAAATGAGAGAGGATCTTCAGCGATAAGAGGCCACGCTAGTTCTTGAGCAAAGTTTGAAAGCTCCTCAACTGAAAATCCTGCGCGATCATGCCCAATAATCAAAACTCCTTTTGGACCTACTTTTAGATTCTCTTTTTTCACAGATAGAGGAGATCTACCTTTGATCTGGGTGCCTGCTAGCCATTCGGTCCGCTCATCACTTAACAGTGGCTCTTGGAATTGAATATTTAGGTGAACAGGACCGCCATCTAAATGGCTACTCAGATCAGACGGTTCATCAATATCAATTGATGCAATTGGGGCTAACAAACCAACTTGTTCAGTTGTTTGATTTGCTCCCGTCTTGCGCAGAATATTTGGTCTATCAGCAGTGATCACAACTAGATTACTTTGAGAATGGAAAGCTTCGAGGGTTGCTGGATGAAAGTTTGCTGCTGCTGTTCCACTCGTGCAAACAACTGCAACATAATTATTGGTAGCTTTTGCAATACCCAGGGCGAAGAAAGCGGCGCCTCGTTCATCTATGCGAACGTGTAAATCGATAAGGCCTTTTTGCTCCGCCTCATATAGAGCGATAGATAATGGTGCATTACGGGAGCCAGGCGAGAGGATGAAATCACTTACGCCGAGTTCCAATAACTGGCGAATGATTGATCGAGCCAAGCTTGTTGCGTTCATTTGGCTTCCAAGATCTTCACGATGCGATCATTCCACCATTGGACTCGCTCTGCACTCGCTCGGTATTTATCTAACCCCGCAGGCTCTCTACGCACTACTTCCAAAAAGCCATTTTCTGCAAGAGCCGCAGGACTGCAAATATCTGATTCAAGAAGAGCCACAGTACCAAGCCCACATGCCAAGTCAGATTCTGGAAATGAAGCAGCGAGGGCTAAACCATGTGAAATACCAATCCCAGTTTCTAATGCGCTAGAGATTACGACAGGCAACCCGATCGACTCTGCAATTTTATGAGCAGCGGCAAATCCACCAACCGGTTGCCATTTTAGAATTGCAATATCAGCTACTTCACTCAACTGAGAAAGATCACTTGATAAGTTCTTGCGTATCGATTCATCAATAGCAATGGGAATAGGGGTCTCTGCTTTGACTACGGATAAATCTGAAGTTGTCTGACATGGTTGTTCAACGTATTCAAAGATGTTTCCAAAGCGCAGGTGATACTCAAGCAAGTTACTAATTGCAGTTGACTGATCCCATCCACCATTTACATCTAACCTAATTTTTGCATCAGGAATTTGCTCTAAAGTTGCCTCAACAACTAGTGCTCCATGTTCAAAATCATCGACCTTTATTTTTACTGTTTTACACCCTATGTATCGTTCCAAGATTACTTTTACATCCTTTGGCGCAATAACAGGAAGAGTTGCGTTAATCGCGATTTTGTTGCGGTGAAGCTTTGGCCAAGGATTATTTGCTGCTTCAAGTGCTGCATCAAGCCACGTCTTTGCCTCTGCTACCTCATATTCTAGAAATGGCGAGAACTCACTCCAACCGTGGGTTCCTCTAAAAACTGCGACTTCACGGTACTTAATTCCTCGGAACTCATTTTGGAGTGGTATCGAAAGGATTGTCAGATCAGGAAAGATTTCTTGCAAGGGTTGTGTTGCCATATTGATTAAGGCCGTTTTGGAAATTTATCAAAGTTTGGTTCGCGCTTTTCTTTAAAAGCGTCTCGGCCTTCCTGGCCTTCTTCGGTTAGGTAAAAGAGCAAAGTTGCATCTCCCGCAAGTTGTTGGACACCTGCCAAGCCATCATCGGCTGCATTAAGGCCAGCTTTGAGCAGTC
The DNA here is from genome assembly GCA_036781605.1 of Candidatus Nanopelagicaceae bacterium. GTDB lineage: Bacteria > Actinomycetota > Actinomycetes > Nanopelagicales > Nanopelagicaceae > PALSA-747. The sequence goes on along the minus strand of DAIQAR010000001.1, from coordinate 55,914 downwards.
GAAGCGCCATAGGCGAATGGCGAAGAATTTCTCTGCACCAAGAAACTGTCTCAGCTTCAAGTTCTGAAACTGGTACAACGGTATTTACCAACCCCATATCTAGTGCTTCTTGTGCATCATATTGACGGCATAAGAACCAAATTTCACGCGCCTTTTTCTGGCCAATATGTGCCGCCAGCAGACCGGCTCCATAACCTCCGTCAAATGATCCAACCATTGGTCCGGTCTGGCCAAACTTTGCATTGTCGGCAGCAACTGTTAAATCACAGACAACATGCAATACATGTCCCCCACCAATTGCCCAACCTGCAACCATCGCAATTACCGGTTTAGGCAATCTGCGAATTTGAACTTGCAAATCTAAAACATTAAGTCTTCCGATTCCTTTTTTGCCAAGCGCATCATTTCCGATGTAACCATCATCACCGCGAACGTGTATATCGCCACCTGAACAGAAGGCTTCCGTTCCTTGGCCTGTCAGAATAATCGCTCCGACTGATTCATCATCCCGAGCTAATGAAAATGCTTCTTCTAATTCAAAGAGTGTTTGCGGGCGAAATGCATTATGAACTTCAGGACGGTTAATTGTGATCTTCGCAATTCCTTCAGCGACTTCATACTTAATGTCTCCAAAGTTCTCACTACCGCTGCCAGCAATCCAAGAAGGTATCCGGCGTTCACCAGGTTCACGTTTAATTGGCTTGCTCACGCGTAATCCTTCCTATCGCCATTACCGTTCTCGCTGACACGAGTACAAGACGCTAGCCTACGGGGACTATGCCAAAATCGTTACCGCGAGAACTTCTTCATGTTCAGCAGGAGTGGCCAATCGCACAGGTGATCCAAGCCCTTCGGATGGCTTTGGACGGCCAAGGTCCTGCACTCGCCTTCGGCCCAACAACCCAGACGCATGTGCCTAAAAATATTGCTGTAGTAATTCCTACAAGTGGATCATCAGGAAAACCCAAAGAAGTGGCACTGACAGCCAAAGCACTTAAAGCTTCAGCAAAAGCTGCACACAAATATTTGAAAGCTAAGAAAAATGAACGCTGGTCACTTTTGCTACCAATCAACCATATTGCCGGAGTAAATGTCTTAGTTCGCTCGATATCTTTACAAAGCGAAATTATTGATCACCGTGGGAAAAATACCAAGGGAAGCGCTGAATACACTTCGATAGTTCCAACGCAACTATATCGTGCTCTTAATGGAGATAGCGACCTACTTGAGCACCTACAAAGTGCAAAAGCTGTACTAGTTGGCGGTAGTCCGACTTCAGTTGATTTGTTGGAGGAGGCAAGGTCAAAAAATATTAATGTAATAACAACGTACGGAATGTCAGAGATGTCTGGTGGGTGTATTTTTAATAATAAACCTTTGTCTGGGGTGAAAGTAAAGATTAGAAAGCACCATGTGATTGCACTGAGTGGGCCAATGCAGGCTAAAACATATCTCAACGATCAAAATGCGTGGAAGATTTCAACAAGTAAGAAATGGTTCATAACAAGTGACTTTGGTGACTATAAAAAAGGGAAGTTAATTGTCCATGGGCGAGTTGATGACTTGATTATTTCAGGTGGAGAAAAAATCTCACTCTCGGCAATTGAAGACACCCTTAACGAAATCTTTCCAAATCAAAGATTTATGACCTGTGGCGCGAAAGATGCCGAATGGGGCGAGCGTCTGGTGTTGGCTTCTGATGGGCTGATAGAGATTGAGAAAATTAGAGGAATATTAAAAGATAAATTTGGTAACCAAGCCATTCCTAAAGCTTTTATGCCCAACGTTGAGCTTCCATTCACTTCAATAGGAAAGCCTGATCGAAAGAAATTACTCACCCAATTTGAGAGACTTCAACCATGACATTTGCAGTTGGCTCAGAGCCGGTTGGTTTTAGTAAGTGGCTTGCAGGAGCACGTCCGCGCACGCTTCCTGCTGCTATTGCTCCCGTGTTGGTCGGCACCAGCCTCATACATCACGATAAGAAATCCATTAATTTGCTAAATGGACTAGCTGCGCTATTGGTTAGCCTGTTATTACAAATAGCAGTGAATTTTTCAAACGATTACAGTGATGGAATCCGTGGGACAGACAAAAACAGAGTTGGCCCTATGCGTTTAGTAGCGAGCGGCCTAGCAACTGCAAGGCAGGTGAAGACTGCCGCATACTTATGTTTTATCCTTGCATCATTTTGTGGATTATTCCTTGCTTCACGAACATCGTGGTGGCTGATTGCTTTAGGTCTCGCCTGCATTATTGCTGCGTGGACATATACAGGAGGCGCAAAGCCCTACGGCTACTCTGGATTTGGTGAGATTTCAGTTTTCATTTTCTTTGGGGTGGTCGCAACGGTTGGCAGCTACTTCGTCCAGTCAGGACGTATTACTTGGCAAAGTTTTCTGCTCTCAGTTCCTATGGGGACACTTTCTTGCGCAATTTTATCGATCAATAATCTTCGTGATCTTCCAAAAGATGCGTTAGTGGGTAAGAAGACACTGGCGGTTCGTATTGGAGACAAGAATGCAAGAAAGATGTTTGTGGGATTAATTCTCCTTGCTTACTTTGCCTCACTTATGACTTTTTTGATCACACCTTGGGCACTTGTAACAATCCTTTTCTTACCCATGGCAGTAAGAATCTCTCAGAACGTTATGGGTGGAGCCCAAGGAGTAGCGCTCATCCCAATTTTAGGAAAAGTGGGGAAACTTCAACTATTTATCGCAGTAACTTTGGCTATCGCACTACTCGCGCAAAGGTAGACTCAGTACATGTTCGATCTATTGCTAGGCATCGCACTTATTGCAATACAGATCTATGCTCTTTTTGATGTTGCTAAGTCCCCTGAAGAATCAGTGAGAACTCTCCCAAAGTGGGCGTGGATACTCCTTGTAATTATCTTTGGAGCTCTGGGTGCAGTTGGTTGGTTCATTGGTGGTCGGACAAGTCGGCCACGTGGGGTAAATAAAATTCGTCCCAACACTCGAAAAATAATCCCGCCTGATGACAATGACGAATTTTTGAGGAAAATTTAACTCCTACAAGCCAGAGTATGTATGCAGACCTGTTCCCCAGATATTTACATAAATATAGTTAAATAAAAATGTAGAGCCAGCAAAAATACAGAGCCATGCCGCCCTGCGGCCCCGCCAACCAACTGTTACACGCGCATGTAAATAGGCCGCGTATGCAACCCAAGTAATAAATGCCCATGTTTCTTTTGGATCCCAATTCCAATATTTACCCCACGCAGATTCGGCCCAAATTGCCCCGGCAATTACAGCAAATGTCCATAGTGGGAAAACAAAAGCAATGAGTCGGTAGGAGAGTTGATCCAATGATTCAAGAGAAGGAATTCTCTTTGCCCATGCAGGACGTTCAGCTTTCTTTTCGACCACTTCCATCCATAAATAAGTTGCCGCAACTAAATTGGCAACAAGGAATACACCGCCCGAAATAATCGCCGCAGAAACGTGAACAGCGAGCCACGGTGATTTAAGTGCTGGAACTAACTGCTCTGAAGGTCTGTATAAAACCACGATTGCAGTTCCGAGTGTAAGTAAAGTGAAAAATGAAACTGGTAATCCAAGCCAGCGAAGCTTCCACTTGGCGAGCGAAAATAAATATGCAGCGCAAAGCGTAAGCGCTCCTGTAATCGAAAATTCATACATGTTGCCCCAAGGGACACGGTGAGCCGAAAGCCCGCGAGCAGCAACGGCAATAACCACAATTAGAAATCCAAGAACCATCATGGCGGTTCCTATTCGGCCAGCACGCTCTGTTTTAGTGAAATCAAATGTAGTGGTCTTTGAGCCCTCAATATTTTTTACTGACCAAGCAACCTCAGCTGCATGGGCAAAAAATGCAATTGCAAAAACAAAGAGTGCTGCATAAATTGCCTGATTTGAAAATGAAGCAAGTTGTACTGAGTTCATCCTTGTTCCACCTTTCTCTGTAAATCATCAAGCTCTTCATTCAGCCCGGGAACACCGTTCTTCGCAAGACCAGCAATTTCAACACGGGTTCCTACTTTTACCCAAATTCTTCGCTGGCGTGTGAAGAGTGAGATCAGTAACCCTAAAATTGCAAAAATTGCACCGAACAATGCGTACATCTTCCCAGGATCGTCAACAATCTGCAGGTTGACCCAAGATTTCCAGCCTTCGAATGTAATTGAGCCGACACCGAAGTCATATGTGTCGCCCAATTTAAGCCCGCGTAATCCTATTTTCTTCATTTGAGATGTATTAAGTTCGTAAACCGACTGAGGGTTACCTGAATCAAGGCCGAGATTACCTTGCCACGCTGAGATAACTAACTCGGGGTTTAGAACCTCAGGGTATGAGGAAAATACTCCCTCCGTCTTACTACTCTTTGCAGTTGGTAAGAAGCTAGCAATAAATCCAACTTGAGGACTCATATCAGGAACTTTGATTGCTCCAATTGAACTCAGGTTTGCATCCTGTGGAAGAAAAATCACAGGGCCATGAAAAGTGACTGCTCCAGATTTATCTCGTATCAACACTACGGGTGAATAACCATTTGCTTGTAAATAGATCTTTGTATTCCCATATTTGAGGGGTTTGTTTACTTTAATCACAACGCTCTTTGCTGCACTTCCTACAGGGTTAGCAACTGACGTGGTGAGTGTGTAATCCTCAGGCATACTTGTAAGGGCGTTATATTTAGCAGCAAAGTTAGTAACAGTTAGTTCAAAGGGTACGAGTGAACCCTGTCCTTGAAACTTGCCGAATGAGAGGGTGTCGTAAGAGGTTGGTGTATTTACAAATCTCTCACCCATATTCACAATTGCTTCACCTTTACTGCCAAAAAGTGAACCAAGAGCAACCCCGACTAAAATTAGTACTAATGAAAGGTGGAAAAGTAAGTTCCCAGTCTCTCTTGCGTAGCCTTTCTCGGCAGAGATTGAATTGCCTTCGATCCGAACACGGAAATGATTTTTTTTAAACCAAATTTTTGCACTCTGTAAAGCGACATCGTTATTCTGGGTCAGAACACGAAACCCCTCCATACGATCAAGATTTTTTGGAGTAAGTGGAGGCTTTTTTCCGATCGCCTTCATGTGATCGATTGTGCGAGGTAGCACACAACCAATCAGGGAAATAAATAGAAGTACATAAATGGCGCTAAACCATGGAGACGCGTATACATTAAATAGCTTTAAGCGATCCATCCAATGCGCCAAAGTTGGATCACTCACAAAGTACTGATCAACCTTCTGTGGGTTTTGATTACGCTGAGGGAAAAGAGAGCCAGGAATTGAAGCAACACCAAGAAGCATAAGAAGAATTAGCGCAGTCCTCATACTTGTTAACTGACGCCACCCCCAGCGCATAACTGCAATAAATCCCATTAGACCACCGGGATAAAGTTTGAGATGAGGGAACGCAAGGAATTAATTAAATGTGACCATGCGCCGATTACCTGAAGTAGACCAATTACTATGAGAAATACTCCACCAAATAATGTCAAAAGATTTCCTCGCTTGGAAATGAATCGTCGTAGCCTTGCTGATTGATCAAAGAAGACTCCAACCAAAATAAATGGGACTCCAATCCCAAAACAGTAGGCAAGAGAAAGAATCGCTCCCCTGAGTGCACTCGAACTCTGGAAAGAGAGCGCCTGAACTGCTCCAAGAGTTGGGCCAATACAAGGAGTCCAGCCAATTCCAAAGAGGAAGCCCAAAAGTGGTGCGCCAACTAATCCAGCAGTTGACTTCCATTGAGGTTTAAATGACCGGTAAAACTTCTGATTGAAGAGGAAAATGATTCCCATGCAAATTGTTAGAGCTCCAAGAACTATGGATAGCCATCTGGATCCACTGGCAATTTTTGAGCCCAGAGATCCAAAAAGCGCTCCATAACTAATGAATAGCGCTGAGAAACCGCTGACAAAGAGTATGGCACCTAGAGCAGTTCGCTTCTTGTTTCTTACATCAGTCATTCCAGCTGAATAGGCAAGATATCCAGGAACTAACGGCAATACACAAGGTGAGAAAAAGGAAATAACTCCAGCAATCAAGGCAACAACCATGGCCAGAATTAAGTTACCACTAAAGATTTGGTCGACAAAGAAGTTATGCATGAGGGGAATCCTTCAGCACTCGTGCAATTAAATTGGTGAGTAGCGCAGTGGTTACCTCACCACTCACTCTTGCTGCAACGTATCCATGTGAATCAATGATCAAAGTCGTAGGTATTGCATTTGGTACCAGGGAACTGCGGAAAGCAGCAAGCACTGAATCATCTGTAAATACTGGATATGAGATCTTGAATCGCTGAGTAAATGCGAGGGCCGAAGAGTTGTTATCCCGAGTAAGTATTCCTGCAAACTGAACTCCTTGAGCAGAATACTTTTGCGCAAAATCAGAGAGTAGTGGAGCTTCAGCCCTACATGGGGCACACCATGATGCCCAAATATTTAAGACAGTAATCTTTTCATGCTCAAGTGAAATATTTCCGTTTGAAAGTGTTGCACCAGAAATCACAGGTGCGGGTTTACGATCTGCTGGTTTTACATAAACGGCAACACCGTTGCCTTCCACAAATGCACTCTGACTAGATTTAGATATTCCACCTGTGGAGCAACTACTTAAAAAAGCAGAGCCTACGAGAATAAAGACCGCTGAAAATATTTTTCTTCGCATTATTTCTTTACCGGTAATAAATGCTTAGCTGGCTCAAAATAGCTGACACCCTCGATTGAGCCATCGCTATCAAGATGAAAACTTGTTACCGAAGCCAACGTGCATTCCCTTTTACGGGGGTCGTGAATTAGCCGCCGACCCTCAACTGCAGAACGCAAAATCCAAATAGGCAACTGATGTGAAACACAGAATGCATCTTTACCTTTAGCTGCATCCCGCGCCTCAAATAAACTTCCAAGCATTCGAGAAATCTGTTCGGTATAAGGCTCTCCCCATGAAGGTTTCCATGGATTAACTAAATGTCTCCACGAAGCGGGATGACGCAGAACTCCCGAACCTAATTCAAATTTCTTCCCCTCAAAAATATTCGCAGCTTCAATCAATTTTTCATCTGTTGAAATTTGTAAGTGATGTGCGGATGCAAGTGGAGTTGCAGTCTCTTGCGCTCTTTGAAGTGGCGAGACGTGTACTGCGCCAACATCAAATTTCTTTGACCACTCTGCAACGGTCTTTGCCATCTCTTGACCGCGCTCTGATAAATACCAGCCGGATTGACGACCATAGAGAATTTTTTCAGGGTTATGGACTTCGCCATGGCGCAAGAAGTGGATGGTGGCGGGCATGAGATAAGCATAAGCGAGGGCTAAAGTACTGACATGACGGATACCCAGAAACGAGTCGCCTTCTTCGATGTAGACAACACATTGATGAGGGGTTCCTCACTTTTCTTCTTGAGCCGGGGTATGTATCAGCGTGGATTCTTCACAAAGAAAGATATCTCCAACTTTGTTATGGCCAATATCCGATACCGACTCTCAGGAATTGAAGATATGGAAGAGATCGCAAAGATCCAGGCCTCTGCCTGTGAATTCTTCCGTGGTCACAGGGCTGACGTTATCGAAAAGATGGGAATTGAAGTTTACGATGAATATGTTTCTCCAGCTTTGTGGCAGGGAACAATTGAAATTGCAAATGAACATTTAAAAAGGAATGAAGAAGTCTGGCTTGTTACAGCTACTCCACTTGACCTTGCAAATCTGATTGCAGAAAGACTCGGCTTTACTGGCGCACTTGGGACTATTGCAGAAGTTAAAGATGGCGTCTACACAGGTAAATTAATCGGTCAACTTCTCCACGGCCCCAATAAAGCAATCGCTGTAAAAAATTTGGCTCTAGAAAAAAATATTGATTTAGCCCACTCATATGCATATTCAGATAGCCACTTCGACATTCCTTTACTGAGTACTGTCGGGTACCCAAGAGCAATCAACCCGGATTCTCAGCTACAAATGCACGCGCTACGAAATAACTGGCCAATACATGATTTCCGCCGGGGCAGGATATTCAAAAAACTTATTGCGCCCTCTCTGAGCCGTGTTATGAAGGTAACGACGCTGATCTCCCCTCGAAGCTGGAAAAGAAGGTAGGCCTGTAAATAGAGGTAACCAAACTCCAGTAATGTAGGCCAGTTATGTCCTACTCATTGGCTGATGAACTGCGCATGCGCGCTGAGAGTGAAATCGCGCTGCTTTTTACTTTGCGCCCGGATCTGATCTCACCTGTCCCCACTGACATCTCAGCTCTGGCTGCGCGAGCAAATTCAATGCCAAGTGTGATGCGTGCTCGTGATGCCCTCAATAAATGGGAGATAGACATTCTCACAGCAATCTGCACACTTGGAGATCCTATTTCTCTGATGGAAGTACTTAGTATGACGAGTAAGGATGCTAAGTCAGCTGTTCTTTCGTTGTGGCAACGGGCACTCATATATAAAGACGGTGAGCATTATCGTGTTCCAAGCAATGTAAGAGTTGCAATTGGCGAACACCCAGCCGGGTTAGGTCCGGTAGCGACCAAGAAAATTGATTTTTCACTTCTTGCAGATGCGCCAAAAGGAGCCTCTGATTTATTGCTACGTATGGTCTGGGGCCCACCAAAGGGCCAAGTTGCTGATGTGAAGAAGGCTCCTCCCGCAATTAAATGGCTCATTACAAATAACTTTCTTATTCCTTTTGATTCTCAAAATGTTTTACTCCCAAGAGAGGTCGCTCTTCACTTTAGAGAAGGAAAGGTTTTCAAAGAACTCCAGCCTATACAGCCGACTATCTCCGGCACCTCAAGAAAGCAAAAAGATGTTGATTTAGCTGCCATAGCTAACATTGGAACGTTTATTAGATGGTGTGAAGAATTAGCTCACAATTGGTCCGACGAGCCCCCTATGGGTCTGAAATCGGGCGGCCTTGGCGTAAGAGATTTAAAGCGCACCTCAGAACACCTAGGTATATCTGAAAGCTGTACAGCATTTGTTGCTGAGCTTTTGTTTATTGCCGGTTTAATAGTGATCGACACAGATGATCAGATTATGCCTACAAATGCATTCGATATTTGGCTCACCCGAAGCATTGAGGAACGATGGCATGCAATTGCTTCTTTATGGCTGGAAACTTCGCGGATGAGCGGACTAATAGGGAAAGCTGAGAATAAAAACATCTCTGCACTAGGGCCTGAGCTGGATCGAGCAGGTGTCAGTCTAATTAAGAGGAATGCCCTGGAACTATTAGAGAAAAATCTAGAAGTTGATCCATCTATTGATTCAGTAAATACGTGTATCCAGTGGCTCACACCTACAAGGGCTAACTCTGACTATGTTGAATGGATTTTAAGAGAGGCTGAATGGCTTGGTATTACCGGGCAGGGAGCACTTTCAACCTTTGGAATTGCACTACTTCATAATGAAGATCTCGGTATCGAAGCTGCTCTTCCAAAACCAGTTGATCATATTTTGATCCAGGCAGATAACAGCGCAATTGCACCTGGACCACTTACTATTGAACTTGCTAATGCGATCGGAACTATCGCAGATATTGAAAGTCGCGGTGGCGCAACCGTCTATCGCTTTAGCGAAGGCTCGATTCGCCGAGGGCTAGACCATGGGCAAACTGGTAATTACATACTCGATTTTCTTAAAAAAACTTCTAAGACGCCTGTGCCTCAACCGCTTGAGTACTTGATTACCGATGTTGCCAAACGTCATGGAAGATTGCGCGTTGGTATTGCCCACACATATCTGCGTTGCGAGGATGAAGGTCTTATTGCTGAAATACTTCACGATAAGAAACTAGAACCTCTTCGAATGCGCAAACTTGCTCCACAAGTATTAGTTTCTGATATTGAAATAAATGAATTAATGAATTCGCTTCGAGAAGCTGGGTATTTACCAGCGGCAGAAAATGCAACTGGCGTTCTAATTTCTGCGCCTCTTATCCGCCGTGCAAAGTCTCGACCAAAACCTCCAAGGGTTGTTAGTGAAATATCAACACCTACCCAAGCAGTGATTAATTCTGCAGTTAAAGCGCTTCAGGCAGGTGAGAAGGCAAGTTCACATAAGCCTCGCGATATTCCAAGAACAACTGCGAATGAAACGGTTGAATTACTTCATCAATACATTGAGGAACGAGTAAGGCTAACAATTGGATATGCTGATACAAATGGTGGTGTTTCAAACCGTCTCATTGATCCACTTTCGATATCACTTGGAACCTTAGTTGCCCGTGACCATGCCACTGGAGAGATCACCCATTTCCGCATTCCCCGCATAACAGGGGTGGGTGTGGCTAATGAGTAACCAGGTATATATGAATTACGGCAGACTACTCCTATGACATTTCTTGCTGACTTACAAAAGCTGGTGGAATGCCAATCACCTACTGAGGACTTACCTGCGTGCCAAAAAGTTATGGAAGTAGCAAAGAGCATTGCAGCAGATAACTTGCCTCATGATGCTGAAATAATTATTGAGTCAGGTCGTCCTGTGTTTTGGTGGGGATCAAAGAATCCTAAAATTATTCTCCTTGCTCATCTAGATACTGTTTGGCCTCTTGATTCCTTCAAACCACTTTGGAAAGTGGATGGCGACAAAATCAGTGGACCTGGAATTTTTGATATGAAGGCAGGGTTTCTACAAGCGTTATATGCACTCAAGGAAAATCCAAATGCCCACGAAAGTGTTGCACTCATCGCTACTAGTGATGAAGAGACCGGAAGCAAGAGCTCTCGCGACCTAATTACTCGTGTATCAAAGAGCGCGAAAGCTGTACTTGTTTTGGAATCATCACTTAATGGCAAAGTAAAAGTAGGGCGAAAAGGTACATCTATGTACCAAATTAAGATTCACGGACGTGCCTCACATGCTGGTCTTGAACCAGAAAAAGGGATTAATGCCACTGTGGAAATAGCTGAAATTATTACTCAAGTAGTGAAGTTGGCCAATCCTGAGCATGGAACAACAATTGTTCCAACCATGCTTGAATCTGGGACGACAACAAATACTGTTCCTGCTCTTGCATCGTTAGATATTGATTCACGATCGTTTTCGCTAGCAGAGCTTGAGCGCTTAGATTCAGCAATTAGATCTTTGAAGCCTAAGCACCCAGATGCACAGATTGAAGTTTCAGGTGGAATAAATAGGCCTCCTTTGGAAACAACTTCAACTCAGTTGCTTTATGAGAAGCTAGAAGCCACAGCAAAGAAGATTGGAATGCCTGCAGTCGGATCTGCCAGTGTTGGTGGCGCAAGTGATGGCAATTTTGCTGCAGCCGCAGGTGCACCAACGCTTGATGGACTGGGAGCGACAGGAGATGGTGCTCATGCAGCTCATGAACATATTTTGGCGTCAACCGTTTCAGATCGAATCTCACTACTAGCAGCATTTATTAAGGAGCTCATTGGTGAGTGATGGCCCGTTAATTGTTCAAAGTGATAAGACATTATTGCTTGATATCGACCATCCACTTTCAGATGAATGCCGCAGGGCAATCGCTGCATTTGCTGAGTTAGAAAAATCTCCAGAACATATCCATACCTACAGACTCACTCCACTTGGTTTATGGAACGCTCGAGCTGCTGGGCATGATGCAGAGCAAGTTGTAGACACACTGCTCAAGTACTCTCGTTTCGCAGTCCCGCATGCGCTGCTTGTTGATATTGCAGAAACCATGTCCAGGTATGGACGACTCCGCCTTGAAGCCCATCCTGTTCATGGGTTAACACTCGTTTCAAATGACCCTGCAGTTCTGAGAGAAGTCACTCGTGGAAAAAAAGTTGCACCCATGCTTGGACTACAGCTCGACGATGAAACTATTGTTGTGCATCCTGGCCAACGTGGATTTCTCAAGCAAGCGCTACTAAAACTTGGTTGGCCTGCAGAAGATTTTGCTGGTTACGTTGATGGCGAGCACCATGAAATTGCGTTGCGCGAAGAGGGCTGGTCTATTCGCAAATATCAATCCATGGCTGCAGAGGGATTTTGGCATGGTGGTTCAGGAGTGGTTGTCCTTCCATGTGGTGCTGGAAAAACAATTGTTGGCGCGGCGGCTATGGCACATGCAAAGGCAACAACACTGATTCTTGTAACAAATACCGTTGCGGCAAGGCAGTGGCGGGATGAATTACTACGCAGAACAACTCTCCACGAAGATGACATTGGCGAGTATTCAGGTGCAAAGAAGGAAATCCGCCCAGTAACTATTGCAACATATCAAGTGATGACAATGAGGCGAGGTGGCGTATATGCCCACCTTGATTTATTTGATGCAATTGACTGGGGCCTGATTATTTATGACGAAGTGCACCTCTTGCCTGCACCAATATTTAGATTCACAGCTGATATTCAATCTCGCCGCCGTCTAGGTTTAACTGCCACTCTTGTTAGAGAAGACGGTATGGAGGGAGAGGTTTTCTCTCTTATCGGACCAAAACGCTTTGACGTTCCTTGGAAAGAAATTGAATCACAGGGATATATCGCTCCAGCAGACTGTGTTGAAGTGCGCGTAACACTTACGGATGAAGAACGGTTGAACTACGCAACAGCTGAGCAAGAAGATCGATACCGTTTTTGCTCAACCACTCTCACAAAGCGCAGAGTTGCCGTCGCACTTGCGCGGCAGCATTCTGAAGATCAAGTTCTTGTTATTGGTCAATATATTGATCAGCTTGACGCTTTAGGTGAAGAACTTGGTGTACCAGTCATCAAGGGTGATACGCCTGTAAAGGAGAGAGAGCGATTATTTAATCTCTATAGAACTGGGGAAATTAAATGTTTGGTTGTTTCTAAAGTCGCAAACTTTTCAATTGATTTACCTGATGCAACTATTGCCATTCAAGTTTCAGGGACATTTGGCTCACGCCAGGAAGAGGCGCAACGGCTCGGTCGTATTTTGCGTCCGAAGGCCGATGGGCGCGGGGCTCGTTTTTACTCTTTAGTCGCAAGAGATACGGTTGATCAAGACTTTGCCCAAAATAGACAACGTTTTCTAGCTGAGCAGGGATACGCCTATCGCATTATTGATGCAGATGAAGTTCTTTCTAAAGAGTAGCAAATACTTTTTTAAATCTTTCTGGATCTACTTTGAAAAAATCATGTGGTTTTCCATTAATTAGAATAACTGGAACTTGTTCGCCGTATTTATCTTCAAGTTCCTGATTTGCATCTATGAATATTTCATCAATAACAAAAACAAGCTCTTCTTGAAGTTGTTCTAAAGTTCTCAGCGCAGCCTCACACAAGTGGCACCCATGCCGCGAGTAGACCTGAACAGTGACCATTTGTATCCTCCACCAGCCATTAATCTATGTATTTGCTGTGAAATTAGAGTACAAGCAATTACTGAGCAATTTCCCCACTAAGATTTTTCACTATGCGGGCTAGGAAAATCACGACACCTCTCCTGGTGTCGGCGACTCTCATTGTTGGCCTCACCCTCCCGATTTCATCGGCCACTGCGTTTGCGGTTAAAGAGATCCCGGCAGGTTGGGTTAATACATATGCCGCCCCCGAGCTTGTCAGCGCCATAAACCCAACTCCAGCCACCAACACGGCTCACTTAAATACTGCCAGCACAATTAACATCACTTTTCAAAACATCCCAGCACAAGAGCAAGTAGCTATACAAGCAGCAATAAATATTTGGAGTGATAACTGGAGCTCATCTGTCCCAGTGAACGTAACAGCTTCTTCACAGGTTGAAACCTCCGCTGGGGTACTAGCTTCGGCTAGCGCTGTTAATTATTTTAATAATTTCCAGGGAGCTCCAGATCAAACTGTCTGGTACTCCTCTGCGATGGCTAATGCTCTTTCGGGTAAAGATCTAGATCCAACAAATCCTGAAATTCGAATCAATATCAATGCTGCGATGCAGAATCTTTTTTATCTTGGAACAGATGGCAACTGCCCTCCTAACCAGTACGATCTCGAATCAATTATTCTCCATGAATTTGCACATGGTTTAGGTTTTATATCAAACGATGTTTTCTACCCAGCAACTGGGGTAGGGCAACTAAATCGTCCAACTCCCTTTGATGCATTTGCGGTACTGCCAGATGGGACTCGTTTAATGGATCTGCCTTCACCTTCTACCCAACTAGGTCAAGCATTTCAAAATACATTAGTGTGGAACGGCCCCATCGGTATCGCAGCAAACAATGGCAGTAAGCCAGTTCTGTTCACTCCAAATCCGTATCAACCTGGGTCCTCAGTAAGTCATTTGGATCAAGTGACATTTCAAAGCTTCGGGCCAAATGCACTTATGACACCAAGCTGGCCTCCTGGAGCAGTTTTCAGAAGTCCTGGTCCACTAGTACTTGGGATGCTTCAAGATATGAGAACAAAACCACCTGGAGGTAAACCTGCAGGGCTTCCAAATGCTCCTCGTAATATTCGAGCAATCGTTGGCGATAAATACGCGATTGTTAACTTTGATCCCCCTGATAACGCTCGTACATCTCCCATTGATTCATATACGGTAAAAGTTGATGGAACTTCAAATGTCTTTACTGGAACTAATAGTCCTATAAAGGTCACAGGTTTAAAGGATGGGATTTCATACACATTCACAGTGACCGCAACAAATCAAGTAGGCACCTCAGTTGGTGCAAAAAGTAATTCAGTTACTCCACAACTTGGATGGGCTTCTACCGTCATAGATTCTGATGCAGATGCAAAATATCTAGCTACTACAACGTTTCAGGGAAGGCCTGCTGTTGTTTATAGCAACTCAACGGCCGGTAACTTAACACTCGCGATATGGAATGCAGGTAAGTGGAGTAAGCAAATTATTGATGGAAACTCAGATTCAGGCGGAAGAACAACCAATGATGTTTCGGGGTTTATCTCGGTCTGCACTTCTGCACCAGGAAAGAACCAACGATTGGATGTCTTCTATGGTGATGTTACAAAGAAATGGCTACGTTATGCTGGATATAACGGTAAGACTTGGAAATACAGCATTGTTGACGGTAACGGAACACTCATCAATGACTACAAGGATATCAATCGGATACGCACAGCAAGTGATGTAAGTGGAGCAAGCGCCTGCGTTGATACGCCCGATGGTCTTCAGGTTTTCTATCGTGACCAAAGCCAGGGAATTATTTTAGGAGCAGTTCAATCATCTGGCACCTGGCAATATGAGTTAGTTGATGGAGATCGTGTTACTGGCTCGCGGACAACTGGTGACGTTGGATTTCATATGCGTGCGCTGAACATCGATTCAGAAGTCTATTTGATTTACGACTCTGTTCTGCAGCTCAACCAACAAAAGCAGCCCGTGCAAGAAGCAGTTCGGCTAGCAACTCGTAGCAGCGCTTTGCCTGAAGATTGGACCTACTCAACACTTGATTCATATGGTGGAGACATAGTTATTGCGGGTTACGACGTAGGACTAACTAATCTTGCTGGTCATGTGAAAGCAAGTTGGATGGCATCAACAGGTGTCTCACTTCCAGATGCAGACAGCATCCGTTACGTAGATCTTGCAATTCCAACAAAAATTGGCCAAATAAGCTCCGGTATTTTTGGAACGCCTGCAGCACCGATGCAGACTGATGGAAAATATATTCTCTTTAATTGCCAAGCAAGACTTTGCAGCTTGAACACAACGAACAGAATAATTTCACTTGTCACAGCCTCAGACGTTTCTAAATCAGGCACAGTCGAGTGGATTAAATTAGGGGCAACTAAGTATGCTCTAGCAGGAATTAATGGAAAGTTAATTAGTTACAAACTCAAGTAAATTATTTTGTATTGTAAAAAAGCAGGTTATAAGTTCCCTGGTCATTATTTGCTAATACTAAACCAAATCCTGGTTGATACTTAAGAGAGACTAACTTTCCACTAAATGTAAAAAGTTCAGATATCCCACCTTTTAGTGAGCTTTTGATCAGAACAGATGTCAAACCCTTTGGTTTGAATCCTGAAATTCCAGGAATCGGTTTTGTTGTCGCAAAGCTTTGCCAACTGTAAACAGAGCTCTTAATAATGGTAACTGCTTTACTGGGGAGTGTTTTCTGTTTACTTAATTTTATTTGTGATAATCCAATAGGGCTAACTGTTGACTCAAATGAATTTGCACTGGAACTATTACTTACTCCCGATACTGTAATTTTCTTCAAGTTCAAGGTAATTGCGCTTGGAAGAAGCACATCTGTTGAATCAGCAGTGTAGGTATTAAGCAGTGAACCACTCTGACTAATCTCCCATACAACAAGTCGTTTTAAACCACTGGTGGGTGGTGTTGCAGGCGCTACTTGTATTTGCGAAGGGTTGACCGTATTCGGTGCCAAGGGAGTCGGTGCGACTTGTGGTGTGGGAATAGCAGTAGCACCTGCTACCCAGATATTGCCCAGTGAATCTATATAGCCAGCTGTGGCAACATCATCGAGCGGAGTACCTAGCCGTAAGCTCCATAATTGCTGTCCTGTATAGCTAAAGGAGGATATAAATCCATCACTAGATCCACCAATAGCCGGGCTTGTCACAAGGGTTGAAGTCGATGTTTCAATTGTGCCAATAAGAAAGGTTCCTGAAGAGTTTGTGAGAACATCTGAGAGTTGATCTCCACCTGATAAAGAAAGAGCAAAAGATGTTGCTAAAGGTGTCACGAGAATTGATTTTGTTGCAGCATTTGCATTGCTTATTGTGATCAGTAATAAAAAGGCGAGTGCCGTTAGAAAGTTTTTTTTCACGCCAGTTCGCGCGAACGATCTGCTGCGGCCTTCATGGCACGTGCAACTAAGTCTTGTAGTCTTCCTTCGGTGAAAACTGCTAACGCCTCAGAAGTCATACCTTTAGGACTTGTCACATTCTCACGAAGTGTTGATGCACTTTTACCTGATTCAGCTAACATTTTTGCTGATCCGATAATAGTTTGAGTAACCAATTCGGTTGCAACTTTTTCACTTATGCCCATTTTCACAGCTCCATTTACCATCGCCTCGACGAAGGCAAAAAAGTAGGCAGGGCCTGATCCACTCGTTGCTGCTGTCGCATCTTGCAATTCTTCACTCACTTCAATCACCTTTCCACACGCAAGTAAGACTTCCCGCAAATACTCTAAATCACTTTCTTGAACATTTTTGCCGGCTGAGATTATTGACATTCCCTCACCGAACATCATGGGCGTATTTGGCATTACTCGAATAACTGATTGCTTAGGAGCAAGAGCTGCCTCCAGAAGCGACGTCCTCTTACCTGCTAAGAACGATACGACTACAGATTGTGGACTGACTTCCGATGCGATCTCAGCGAGTAAATCATCAAGTCCCTGTGGCTTCACGGCCAGCAGCAAGATATCTGACTCTTTCGCAAGGGCAGTATTTGAAGCAGACTTAATCTGATACTTCTTTTCAACTTCAGTTTTACGCTCTGGGCTGCGAACCGAAAAAGATATTAAATCGCGAGAGACTCCAGCCTTGATTAGCCCGGCAAGAACTGCTTCACCCATATTCCCAACCCCGATGATGCCCACTCGTGAAGATTGGATTTTCAAGTTCGCCACATACAGAGCCTACCCAATAGACTCTCGCACTATGCCTGAGGTAAAAGATGGTTTCGCTCGCGACTTTGTTGAGTTTGCTGATCCTGCAAAACCAGAAGAGATCTTCCGCTGCGACCTAACCTGGCTGACCTCCTATTGGACATGTATTTATGGTGCGGGGTGCTGTGGGATTGATGCAGATAAGCCAGATGCCGGATGTTGTTCTGACGGCGCTTATTACTCAGATGAAGAAGATGAAGAGCGAACTCAAAAAGTTGCTGCACGCCTTACACCTGAAATGTGGCAGTTCTACAACGAAGCTCAACCAAAGAAAAAAGGTAGCAAACTTAAGATTTCAGAGGTTGGATTGGATAACGATCGCAAGACCCGTAAAATTGACGACTCATGCATTTTTCTAAATCGTATGGACCATTCAGCACCCGGATACACGGGTTCATTTGGGTGCGTATTGCACCACCTTGCAGAAAAAGAAGGCGTGCACTTCGTTGAGACAAAGCCAGATGTTTGCTGGCAGCTACCAATTCGCAGAAGCTTTGAAACAAGAGAATTTGGTGATGAAGAAATTTCTGTAACCGTGATTGGTGAATATGAACGCCTTGCTTGGGGAGAGGGCGGAAAAGACTTCGCTTGGTACTGCACAGCTAATACCGAAGCCCATGTTGGTCGTGAACCTGTATATAAATCTAATAACAATGAACTCATTGCTCTCATGGGACCAGAAGCGTATGCAGAGTTGGTAAAGCATTGCGATGCTCGCGTAGAAGCAATTGCTGCAACCGCAAAGCAACAGCGCAAACGTGAACTTCCACTTTTCCAAATTCATCCAGCAACAGTTGCAGCTCGTGGCCAAGGCTCCCGCTAAAGATCCATTCCGCTGCGCTGAGTGCGGGTGGACGTCTACAAAGTGGGTTGGCAGATGTGGTGAGTGCCAAGCTTGGGGAAGTGTTGAAGAGATCGCAGCGCCTAAGAAACTCTCACTCGTTCCTGGATCAGTTTCGCAAAATGCGACACCCATCGGTGAGGTTAGTTTAGAGAGCGCAAAAGCACGTTCAAGTGGGGTAAGTGAATTAGATCGTGTACTTGGTGGCGGCTTAGTACCAGGTGCAGCAATTCTGCTCGCAGGTGAACCGGGTGTAGGCAAATCAACACTTTTACTCTCTGTAGCTGCTCAATCTGCAAAAGAGAAGATGACCGCTCTTTACATAAGTGGAGAGGAATCAGCATCGCAAGTTCGTTTACGTGCTGAGCGCTTAAATGCAATTGATCCAAATCTATGGTTGGCGGCAGAGAACGAATTAGGCGCTGTAATTGCACATATTGATGCTGTTAAGCCAGAACTACTCATCATTGACTCAATCCAAACAATTTCAAGTAACGCTGTTGACGGCGCACCTGGAGGAGTAACACAAGTTCGGGAGATAGCTGCCGCTCTGATTAGAATTGCAAAAGATCGAAATATCACGTTGGTTCTTGTTGGGCACGTGACTAAAGATGGATCAATTGCTGGCCCTAGATTGCTTGAGCATCTTGTTGATGTTGTCTTAAATTTTGAAGGTGAGCGTCACTCGCGCCTTCGTCTTATTCGTGCCATGAAGAATCGCTTTGGTGCATCTGATGAAGTTGGCTGTTTTGATATGAGTGAGTCAGGTATAACAAGTTTGACTGATCCCACTGGTTT
>DAIQAR010000001.1:0-36640 GCA_036781605.1 Candidatus Nanopelagicaceae bacterium | reverse complement strand
GGCATGAAGATGAATGAGCCATCTGCTGATCTTGCAGTCGCACTTGCAGTTGCATCTGCAGCCAAAGGATTAGCACTTCCCGCAGATCTTGTTGCTATTGGTGAAGTCGGACTTGCTGGAGAAATTCGTAAAGTGACTGGCGCGCAACAACGCATAGCTGAAGCTGCGCGTCTTGGATTTAAGCGGGCCATGGTTCCAACAGGTTCTGATCTAAAGATTGCTGGAATTGAAATTATGGAAGTCGCTCGTCTTGAACAAGCGATTGCAAAAGTAAAAATCAGTTAAGAGTTGCTCAGATGAAGCAAACTTCTGTCCTCCGCTGGTTTGATGAAAATAAGCGTGACTTACCTTGGCGCAATACATCTCCTTGGGGCGTTATGGTGAGTGAATACATGCTTCAACAAACACCTGTGAATCGTGTTCTACCAATCTGGACGGAGTGGCTCTCCCGTTGGCCTACTCCTCAAGACTTAGCATTGGCAAAGAAAGGTGATGTCATCACGGCATGGGGACGGCTCGGTTACCCCCGCCGTGCACTGCGATTACATGAAGCAGCAGGGGTGATTACGAAGAAGTTTGATAATCAAGTTCCTAGAGCTATGGAAGATCTTCAGTCACTTCCAGGGGTCGGGGATTACACGGCAGCTGCAATCGCAGCTTTTGCATATAACGAATCAACACTCGTTTTAGATGTAAACATCCGCCGGCTTTTTGCTCGAGTAATTGATGGTGATCAATTTGCAACTTCGGCCCCAAGCAAAATCGAGCGAAAGCTTCGCTATGAATTAATCCCCAGTGATGGGGCTAAATGGGCAGCGGCAACGATGGAATTAGGCGCACTCATTTGCACCGCGCGTAATCCAAACTGCGATCAATGTCCTCTTAAAAAGGAATGCTCATGGCGGGAAAAGGGCTATCCACAATCTGAGGTAAAGAAAAAGTCACAAGGATGGGCAGGAACTGACCGTCAATGTCGTGGAGTAATTGTTCAGGCACTTAGAGAAAATCGAAAGCAAACAAAAATTGCACTTAACAAACTTTGGCACGATGAAGCACAAGTCGAATCAGCCCTGAAAACACTACTTGCCGATGGCCTCATTGAGGCGACCGGCAAGAGTTTTCAATTACCTAATTAGTTAGAAGTTGGTGCGCCTTCTAGGTCACCGGGAGTATCTGGCATCTCAGACTTAACGACACCTTTGAAGGTAAAGGTTTCTGTTTCACCCTCAACACCGACATCAACGAGTGTGATCTCACCTGGCTTTACATCGCCAAACAAAATCTTCTCAGAAAGTACATCTTCGATTTCGCGTTGGATTGTGCGGCGAAGTGGGCGCGCTCCGAGTAATGGATCGTAACCACGCTTTGCAAGAAGAGCCTTTGCAGCAGATGTGAGCTCGATGCCCATATCTTTTGCACGAAGGCGCTCATCCAAGTTGGCGATCATGAGATCAACAATTTGAACAATTTCTTCTTCAGATAGTTGATGGAAGACAACAACTTCATCAATACGGTTAAGGAATTCAGGTCGGAAATGATTCTTGAGTTCATCGGCAACCTTTGCCTTCATGCGCTCATAATTTCCAAGCGCATCATCTGCATTGTGGAATCCAAGTCCAAGACTCTTCGAGATGTCACGTGTTCCAAGGTTTGTGGTCATGATGATCACAGTGTTCTTGAAATCAACTACACGTCCTTGAGCATCGGTTAGACGTCCATCTTCTAGTACTTGAAGAAGTGAGTTGAAAATATCTGGGTGAGCTTTTTCAATTTCATCAAAAAGCACAACAGAGAATGGCTTACGGCGTACTTTCTCTGTGAGTTGTCCACCTTCGTCATATCCAACATATCCAGGAGGTGCACCAAAGAGGCGTGAAGCTGTGTGCTTCTCTGAATACTCAGACATATCAAGTTGGATTAGCGCATCTTGATCGCCAAATAAGAATGCTGCAAGTGTGCGAGAAAGTTCAGTCTTTCCAACACCAGAAGGACCCGCAAAAATAAATGATCCACCTGGACGCTTTGGATCTTTGAGACCCGCGCGTGTTCGACGAATTGCTTGTGACAAAGCCTTGATCGCTTGGTTTTGCCCAATAACGCGTTTGTGTAATTCATCTTCCATGCGAAGTAGACGTGCCGTCTCTTCTTCGGTCAATTTAAAGACTGGGATACCAGTTGAATGTGAAAGGACTTCAGCAATGAGCTCTTCGTCTACTTCAGCGACGACATCTAGATCGCCTGCTTTCCAAGACTTTTCGCGCTCTGCTTTTTCGGTAATGAGCGACTTTTCTTTGTCGCGAAGTGCCGCAGCCTTTTCGAAATCTTGACCATCAATGGCAGATTCCTTCTCTTTGCGGGCAGCAGCAATCTTGTCATCAAATTCGCGAAGCTCAGGAGGCGCAGTCATACGACGGATACGCAGACGTGATCCTGCTTCGTCAATGAGATCGATCGCCTTATCTGGCAAGAAACGATCTGCAACATATCGATCTGCAAGTGTTGCCGCAGAAACTAGTGCTGCATCTGAAATTGAAACTTTATGGTGAGACTCATAACGATCGCGAAGACCCTTGAGAATTTCAATTGTGTGTGGCAATGATGGCTCAGCAACCTGAATAGGCTGGAAACGGCGCTCAAGAGCAGCATCCTTTTCAAGGTGCTTGCGATATTCATCGAGAGTTGTCGCGCCAATTGTCTGCAGTTCACCACGAGCGAGCATTGGCTTCAAAATACTTGCAGCATCAATTGCTCCTTCTGCTGCTCCTGCGCCAACAAGTGTATGAATCTCATCAATAAATAGAACGATATCTCCGCGTGTACGGATCTCTTTTAGTACTTTCTTCAAGCGTTCTTCAAAATCTCCGCGGTAGCGGCTACCTGCGACAAGTGCACCAAGATCAAGTGAGTAAAGCTGCTTATCGCGAAGTGTTTCAGGAATATCTCCCTTAACGATGGCTTGCGCCAAGCCCTCAACAATTGCAGTCTTACCAACACCGGGTTCTCCAATAAGAACTGGATTGTTCTTTGTGCGACGTGAAAGAACCTGCATCACACGTTCAATTTCTTTTTCGCGGCCAATGACTGGATCAAGCTTTCCTTCACGAGCAGCTTGTGTCAGATTGCGGCCAAACTGATCAAGCACAAGTGATGTTGAAGGAGTTCCCTCTGCTGGGCCACCAGATGCGACAGCTTCTTTTCCTTGGTAACCAGAGAGCAATTGAATAACTTGTTGGCGAACACGATTGAGATCTGCACCCAACTTAACAAGTACTTGAGCAGCAACACCTTCACCTTCACGGATAAGTCCAAGAAGAATGTGTTCAGTTCCAATGTAATTATGGCCAAGTTGGAGCGCCTCACGGAGTGAGAGCTCTAAAACTTTTTTAGCACGTGGTGTAAATGGGATGTGACCAGAGGGTGCTTGTTGACCTTGTCCAATAATTTCTTCAACCTGAGAACGTACTGCTTCAAGTGAAATACCTAGAGCTTCGAGTCCCTTTGCGGCAACCCCTTCACCTTCGTGGATGAGTCCAAGAAGAATGTGTTCAGTTCCGATGTAGTTGTGATTGAGCATGCGGGCTTCTTCTTGCGCCAGCACAACAACACGGCGAGCTCGATCAGTAAACCGCTCGAACATCAGGCACCTCTTTCTTGGGCTTTATTCTCTAGGTCTAGCCTACCCATAACGCTAAATGTCCTCTATTTATGCCCATTTATGCCTTAAAAATTGGGTAAATCTGGGGGAATTAAAGTATCCGCAACATTCGGGTATTTCCCAGGGTATTTGGCTTCACCCGCTCTAGATCGAGGAACTCAGCAACACCCTCATCATAGGAGCGTAGCAGCTGTTGATAAACCTCTGGGGAGACGGGAGTTCCCTCAATAACCTCAAAGCCATTTCGCGAAAAGAAGTCGATTTCAAAAGTGAGGCAGTAAATTCTTGCAACGCCAATTTCTTTCGCTCTGTTGACAATTTTTTCAATGATCGCATTTCCAACGCCCTGACCACGCATCTTGTCGAGGACAGCCACCGTGCGTACCTCTGCTAAATCTTCCCAAAGTACGTGTAGTGCTCCACATCCAACAATTTCTCCATCCAATTCTGCGACGGTAAATTCTTGAACTGTTTCATAAAGTGTGACAGTTTCTTTTGAAAGAAGGCGTCCCCCACTAACATTTGCATCAACAATTTGTCTGATTGCTTTAATGTCTGAAGTCTTCGCAGGACGGATTAAAACCGTCATGACTCCTCCGGTTTTACTAGTGGAAACAAAATAGTTTCGCGGATTCCAAGACCAGTAAGTGCCATGAGTAAGCGATCAACACCCATTCCCATTCCACCCATTGGCGGAACTCCGTATTCCATCGCTCTTAAGAAATCTTCATCAAGATTCATCGCTTCAACATCACCCTTTGCACCAAGAGCCGCTTGTTCAATCAAACGCTCCCGTTGGATCACCGGATCAATAAGTTCTGAATAACCTGTTGCTAATTCAAAGCCTTCAACATAAAGGTCCCACTTTTCAACTAAACCAGGAATTGTTCGATGTGCACGAACTAGTGGAGAAGTATCAACTGGATAACCTTTAACAAAGATTGGCTCGTTCAACTTGCCTTCACTTACATGCTCAAAGATTTCTTCTGCAAGTTTGCCTGTTACCCACTTCGGATCTACTTTTATCCCTAGTTTTTCGGCAATTTTCTTCAAATCTGCTTGTGGCGTTTGTGGGGTAATACTTTCCCCAACTCCATCAGAAATAAGATCAAATAGATTTGCTTCACGCCACTTACCACCAAGGTTTACCTCTCGACCGTCGTGATGACGCACTACATGAGACCCAAAGACCGCCTGAGCTGCCTCTTGAATTAAGTCTTGTGTGAGTTTGGCAATTGTGTCCCAGTCACCATATGCCTGATAACTCTCGATCATCGCAAACTCAGGTGAGTGACTTGAGTCAGCACCTTCATTTCGGAAGTTACGGTTAATCTCAAAAACGCGCTCTATCCCACCAACAACACAACGCTTCAAAAATAGCTCTGGGGCAATTCGCAGATATAAATCCATGTCATATGCATTACTACGGGTTTTAAATGGACGGGCGGTTGCTCCACCATGCATTACCTGAAGCATGGGAGTTTCAACTTCAATAAAGTCTCTTCTAGAAAAAGAATCACGCAAAGACTTCATTACCTGTGGGCGTAGCCGAGCATTGCTTCTTGCTTCTGGGCGCACGATGAGGTCAACGTAACGCATGCGAACTCGTGTCTCCTCAGATAATGGTTTGTGATCAACAGGAAGTGGTCGAAGTGATTTTGCTGCTAGTTTCCACGATGAGGCCAAAATAGATAGCTCTCCGCGCTTTGAAGTGATGATCTCACCTGTAACACTCACTAAGTCGCCTAAATCAATATCACTCTTCCATAATTCCAGGGACTCTTCTCCAACTTTATCGAGTGAAAACATGGCTTGAAGTTCAGTTCCATCGCCTTCGCGCAATGTTGCAAAACATAACTTTCCAGTATCGCGTTTGAAAATAACTCTGCCAGATAAGCTTTCTGTGATTCCAGTTGCGACATCAATGGCAAGATCTGCGTGCTTCTCCCGGATGTCTTTAAGGCTTGCAGTGCGAGCAACTTGTACAGGGTATGCCTCATCCCCACGAGCCAGAATTGCTGAACGCTTTTCACGGCGAATTCGCAATTGCTCGGGGAGGTCATCCTCTGGAATCTGATCGCTCATAATTGGGTAACCCTATCGGCTCGTTATTACCTATTGCGATCAAAAACCATGGCAAGGCCAAGCAACGTTAGATCCGGTTCGTGTTCATCGATCGTTTCAGCAATTCCCATGACCAACGGCGCTAACCCTCCTGTGGCGATCACTGTTGTTGGTCCTGCATCGGGATAGAGAACATCCAGCTCCTCTATTATTCGATTAACCAAGCCATCAACTTGCCCGGCAAAACCATAAATGGTGCCTGACTGAAGTGCTTCGACTGTGTTCTTACCAATAACAGACTTTGGCTTAACTAACTCAACTTTGCGCAGTTGAGCAGCACGAGCTGCTAGTGCTTCAACTGATATTTCAATTCCCGGAGCAAGTGCGCCACCAAGAAATTCACCTTTGGGTGAAACAACATCAAGATTAGTTGAAGTACCAAAATCGACAATAATGCACGGACCATGTGAACCAAACAAAGTATGAGCTGCAAGAGTATTCACAATGCGATCTGCGCCAATTTCTTTGGGATTATCGACAAGCAATGGAACTCCTGTCTTAATTCCAGGTTCAACAATTGTGATGGGAATATGGTCAAAGTAAGTCTTAACCATCTGACGAATTTCCCGCAAAACTGCAGGAACCGTTGAACAAATCGACAGGCCATCAATCTCATGCCCTTCAATTAAAGATCGATATTGCAGCCATAACTCATCTGCAGTATCTCTTGGATCAGTTTTCACCCGCCAAGAACGTTTCAGTTTGTCATCACTGAAAAGTCCAAGGACAGTATTTGTATTTCCTACATCGATTGCTAATAACATCTATCGCTCCATTCTTAAATCTAAACCGATGTCGAGGGCTTGTGCTGAGTGGGTAAGCGCTCCCACTGCTAAGTAGTCAACTCCAGTTTGTGCATAAGCCAATGCGTTATCAAGTGAAAGGCCACCTGAAGCTTCTAGTTTTGTTTTACCTTGTGCCATAGCCACAGCTTCTTTGCACTGAGCAGTACTCATGTTGTCTAGAAGAACTAGATCAGGGTTTTGCGTAAGGATTAAGCTCAATTGATCCAAAGTATCAACCTCGACTTCGATAAGCATGTCTGGATACTGCGACTTCACAGCTTTGAATGCTTCAAGCACTCCTCCAGCAGCAAGAATGTGATTATCTTTAATAAGTACAGATTCAGAGAGAGACATACGGTGGTTTTCTCCACCCCCCATTCGGACAGCTTCCTTTTCTAATTCGCGCCAACCTGGGGTGGTCTTGCGAGTGTCTCGAACTATGCAATTTGTTCCAGATATTGCATCAACCCAACGCCTTGTTAGCGTTGCAATGCCACTCAGATGTGTTAAAAAATTCAGAGTGGTGCGTTCTGCAAGCAGAAGTGCACGTGTATTGCCCCGTGCTTCCAAAATTACTGTCCCAGCAGCAGTTTCATGTGCACAGGTAACTGGTGCATCAACATTGTTAATGCCTAAATATTTTAGAACCTCTATCGCCGCAGGAATTCCAGCGATCACACCTTTTTGCCTATTCACAAACTGAGCAACAGAATGTTGATTTTCAGGAATAGTTGCATGGCTAGTGATATCGATTCCACCTGCAAGATCTTCAGCGATTGCTCGCTCAATCAGAAATTTCAATCCCTCAGTCATGATTGGACTGCTTGCGTAGTCGTTGACCATGCTCCGTCAACATCCAAATGCTCCACGATGCGAGACTGCCACTTGGCATCAACTTCTGGGAAATCACTGCGCCAATGAGATCCTCGAGATTCCTTGCGAGCAAGTGCAGATCTGACAATCGCAGTAGCGAGAAAATATAGATTAGAAACTTCCCAAGAATTTACATCTGCAACTTTAGTTTGCCGCTTACTCAGCTCTTCTAACGTCTGAAGCGCTCCCTTCAAACTTTTCTCAGAGCGCATAACACCTGCCCCTTCACTCATCGAAAGTTGAAGCGGTATTCGAATTGCAGGATCTAAGAGAATTGTTTTTTCTTTCTCATTTTGGTGGGGTTCATGCGGTTCTGGCAAATGTTTTGCGATGTGTTCTGCGATGCGTGCGCCAAAGACCAATCCCTCCAATAAGGAGTTAGAAGCCAAGCGATTGGCACCATGGGCACCAGTACAAGCACTCTCACCGCATACATAAAGCCCCTCAATCGTGCTTTGCCCATTGAGATCAACTAGGACACCACCAGAAGAATAATGCGAAGCGGGAGCAACTGGAATTAATTGCTTTGTTGGATCAATCCCATTCTCAAGGCAAGACGCGTAAATTGTTGGAAAGCGTTCTTTGAAATCTTTAATGGCGGTTGCATCTAGCCAAACATGTGGAATGTTTGCCTCTTTCATTTGAGTAAATATCTCTTTGGCAACGATGTCTCGTGGGGCAAGATCAGATTGTTCATGTTTACCCTGCATAAAGCGCTCACCCTTATGGTTTAGAAGTATCGCGCCTTCACCCCGCACTGCTTCACTAATCAAGGGTTGCTGCCCACCCAAACTCATGTCTCTCCACAATACTGTGGGATGAAATTGAATGAATTCAACATCAGCAACGTCTGCGCCAGCACGAAGTGCCATCGCAACGCCGTCACCAGTTGAAACTGCAGGATTAGTTGTTTGAGAATAAACCTGACCCAGTCCACCTGTTGCAATTACCACTGCTCTTGCGAGGGCTTGGCCAACTCCATCTCTAGAACCTTCACCAATAACGTGAACGGTCACACCACAGACAGTGCCTGATTTAGATTTTAGGGCGTCAATAACGAGTGCGTGCTCAATAATTTCAATACCTTCGTCATTTTGAACTGCTGCAAGAAGTGCACGAGAAACTTCAGCCCCTGTTGCATCTCCACCAGCATGTAAAATTCGGTTCCTGTGGTGACCTCCTTCGCGTGTAAGAGCAATTTCACCACTTTCTGCCTTATCAAAAACTGCTCCATGAGCAATTAACTTACGTACTGCTTCTGGCCCTTCAGTCACTAATACATTCACCGCATCTAGATCACATAAACCTGCTCCCGCAATAAGAGTGTCACTTTTATGTTGATCAGGTGTATCGCCTGGTCCAAGTGCAGCGGCAATTCCACCCTGTGCCCATTTTGTAGAGCCCTCATCAATATTTGCTTTCGTAACAAGGAGAACTGAAAGATTTGCCGCGCGTGCATTAAGTGCGGTTGTTAAGCCAGCTACTCCAGAGCCAATAACAATGACATCTGCGCGCACGGTCCAACCAGGTTTACCTGCAAATAGCTTCATGAGCGGACCGCCATCCCCATATTGTCGAGCAAACGAACCCCATCTATCCAACCGGCGATAATTGCTCGTGGATTAAGCGTGGTTGAGTCAGCAATTTCAAAGGTTAATGGGTCAATCACCTCGGCATAATCCAATGAGAATGCTGGCTCACTAGCCAGAATCTCTCTCATCGCTTCCTTGGATCCAGAACGTAACGCCCTAGGTATAACGAGCGCTGCCCTACGACCATCTGGGGTTAAATGCATATTTCTTGAAGACAGTGCAAGACCATCAGCATCTCGAACCGTTCCACACGTAATGATTTCAACTGGGATATGGCTTTTTAAAACCCAGTTTTTAACAATATGCAATTGCTGAAAATCTTTTTCACCAAATACTGCCCACTTTGGATCAATGTGTTTAAAAAGTTGATTGATAACAGTCAGGACTCCATCAAAATGGCCTGGCCTTGCACTGCCCTCAAACTTATTTCCAATCTCACCAGCACTAATCTTTTTAATCTCACCGTTTACTTTTAGATTCGCTGGATAAATTTCATCAACTGTGGGTGCCCAAATACGGGTTGCGCCTGCGGCAAGAGCTTGCTTACTGTCTGCCTCTAAATCTCTTGGGTACTTTTCCAAATCTTCCAAATGCTCGAACTGAAGGGGATTCACAAAGATACTCACAACGACATTATTGGTAAGCGTACGTGCATGTTTGATTAATGACATATGCCCATCATGAAGAGCGCCCATCGTAGGAACGAAGGCGACATCATTGCTGCTTACAGACATTTACGGGCTCCAGTCCTTTCCGGTACCGGGCATGTAACTAAAAGTTTACCCTGCAATTTGTTTAAGCAACACTCCGATCTCCCCGTAGCCAGGAAGCACTGCTTGCGGGTCAATTTCAAACCATGGCTCTAAAACAAAGCTTCTCTCATGCGCTCTGGGATGAGGCAATGTGAGTACTTGTTCGTTCAAAAGAAGATCTCCATAAGTTATGAGATCTAGATCTAAGGTGCGAGGGCCCCAACGCTCTTCCCTTACTCTTCCAGCTCCATTTTCAATGGACTGCAACTGACTTAGCAATTCAAGGGGTTGCATCTCTGTATCACCAATTAAAACTGCATTGAGATAGTTTGGTTGCTTTGGACCGCCGACTGGAATAGTTTCATAGAATTTGGATATTGATTGGACTTTAATGGATTTGCCAATTTGAACAATTGCATCGGACAGTATCGATTTAGAGTCACCTAGATTGGAGCCAAGAGCAATAACTGTTTTCACTTGCTACGGATGATTCTTACTGCAATATCCCCTACTTCTACGCCAACCGGGGCATCAGGTTTGTGAACAATCACTTCAACACTTTTTACAGGAAATTCCTTTAGAATCTTCTGTGCAATTACTTCCGCAAGATGCTCAATCAAATTAACAGGATCACCAATAAGGATTTTATTCACAGCAGCAATTACTTTGGAATAATCAATTGCATCGTCCAACGAATCACTCTTCGAAGCTTTTTTAGACTTTGAGGTGAGCGATAAATCGACGAGAAATCGTTGCCCGTTTTTCCGCTCTTCTGGATAGACCCCATGGAACCCGTGTGCTGAAATAGATTGTATTTCGATGCGATCGCTCATGCGCGTAACTCCATCACAACTTTAATCGCATCCACATGTGGTTTCACACTGTGAGTGCGAACTCCCCAGACACCCTGCTTCGCTAACTGCGCGGTAAGAGCAATCGTTGCCGACTCTCTTTCATCTGGATCAGTTGCCTGAACTAAATCACCAAGAAATCTCTTTCTAGAAACCCCTACAAGCAATGGATAGCCGAGTAGCTGTAAACGATCTATGTTGCGGAGAATTTCCCAATTATGCTCAGACGTTTTTGCAAAACCAATTCCCGGATCCAAGATGAGTTGTTCTGGGCTTACTCCTTCATTAATAAGTACCGTTACTCGCTCGTCTAGCTCATCTTTAACCTCTTTGACAACATCCTTATAAATTGCGTGCTTCTGCATATCTTCTGAATGTCCTCGCCAATGCATTGCAATATATTGAACTGTCGGATTTGTTGAAATTAATTTAGCCATATCAGGGTCAGCAATCCCTCCGCTGACATCATTAACAATACTTGCCCCTGCTGCGATCGCTGCGCGGGCGATCTCTGCCCTTGTTGTATCCACACTTAGCGTCACACCTAATGGCTGTAGCTCTGTAATGACGGGTATAACTCGATCGCGCTCTTCTTCTGCACTTACTCTGGTGGCGCCAGGCCTTGTGGATTCTCCACCAATATCAATTATGTTCACTCCCTCATCAATCATCTGACGAGCTCGCGTGATAGCAGCATCAAAATCGAAATGACGGCCTCCGTCAGCAAAAGAATCAGGTGTGACATTTAAAATGCCCATCACCAATGTCTGCTCGGAATTACTCATTAGCGCTCAGATGCTGTTATGAGCGCCATCGCCTCTGCACGTGTAGCAGCGCTGCGCAACTGACCTCGAACCGCACTTGTAGTTGTTCGAGCCTGCGATTTCTTTACTCCACGCATGGACATACATAGGTGTTCGCAGTCAACAATCACAATTACACCAGCCGGATTTAAAATTTCAACCATCGCATCTGCAATCTGAGATGTTAGTCGTTCTTGTACTTGTGGGCGACGAGAATATAGGTCGACAAGCCTTGCAAGTTTAGAAAGTCCTGTAATTCGGCCTGAGTCACCAGGTATATAACCGATATGAGCAACGCCGTGAAATGGAGTGAGGTGATGCTCGCAATGTGAAAACACTTCAATATCTCTCACAATTACTAATTCGCTGTGACCAATATCGAAAGTTGTTGTGAGAATTTCTTCAGGTGATTGCCATAGGCCTTCAAAGTTTTCACGGAATGCTTTTGCTACACGCTTAGGTGTGTCCCTCAAGCCATCCCGCTCTGGGTCTTCACCAATTGCAAGTAGTAACTCGGTTACTGCTCTCTCTGCTCTAACTTGATCAAACTCTGAGCGTGCACGTCCATCATGAGGCCCCATGCTGACTGGATTGATCTCATCTGTCATTGCTTAAGCCTCAACTGTTGGTGGCGCCGTTTTTTTCCTTGGCTTACGAACAGGTTGTTCAACAGTCTTTTGAACTTCAACAACAGGTTTTTGTGGCTTGGCAGGAGACAAGTTCACTGGGGGCTTATCTGATGGTGTGCGGCCGGGTGAACCAGTCCAAGCTGGCCTTGGCTTAACTTTCTTTACACGCTTAAAGATTTTTTCAATATCATCCTTGAGCAATGTCTCACGCTCAAGAAGTTCAACAACAAGAGTGTCAAGAATGTCGCGATTTGCAACGAGAATATCGAATGCTTCTTGGTGTGCATTTTCAATGAGGTTATGAATCTCTGAATCAACAATCCCAGCAACATTTTCAGAATAATCTCGTTGGTGTCCGTAGTCGCGGCCTAGGAAAGGTTCACTATCACTTGTTCCCAGCTTGATTGCGCCGATCTTCTCTGTCATTCCATACTGAGTCACCATGGCACGGGCAAGGTTTGTTGCCTTTTCAATGTCATTTGATGCGCCAGTAGTTGGATCGTGGAAGATCAATTCTTCGGCTGCGCGTCCCCCTAATGAGTATGCAAGCTGATCAAGCATTTGATTGCGTGTTGTTGCATAGCGATCTTCATCAGGCAAAACCATTGTGTAACCAAGTGCACGGCCTCGAGGCATGATTGTAATTTTGTGAACAGGATCGGTATGTGGCAGAGCATGTGCAACTAGTGCATGGCCACCTTCGTGATAAGCAGTTATACGACGCTCTTCTTCCGTCATAAGGCGTGTTGTGCGCTGAGGTCCAGCCATAACACGATCAATAGCTTCATCTAACGCGGCAGTAGTAATGACCTTTGCATTTTCACGTGCCGTGAGTAATGCGGCCTCATTTAGAACGTTCGCAAGATCTGCTCCTGTAAATCCTGGAGTGCGCTTAGCAAACGAACTTAAATCAACGCTCTTTGCAATTGGCTTTCCTTTTGCGTGTACTTCTAAAATCGCAGTGCGTCCCTTTAAATCTGGACGATCAACTGGAATCTGGCGATCAAATCGTCCTGGTCGAAGTAGTGCGGGATCCAGAACATCTGGACGGTTTGTAGCTGCTATCAAAATAACTTGACCATTACCTTCAAAGCCATCCATCTCAACTAATAGCTGATTAAGTGTCTGTTCACGTTCATCGTGTCCTCCGCCTAATCCAGCACCACGCTGACGACCAACAGCATCAATTTCATCAACAAAGATAATTGCCGGGGCATTTTCTTTTGCTTGAGTAAATAAGTCACGGACGCGTGATGCACCGACACCAACAAACATTTCCACAAACTCAGAACCTGAAATTGAATAGAACGGAACATTCGCTTCGCCGGCAACCGCGCGGGCAAGGAGAGTCTTACCTGTTCCTGGAGGACCGTATAAGAGAACTCCTTTTGGAATTTTTGCCCCAATATCTTGATACTTCTTTGGGTCGGCAAGAAAATCTTTAATTTCGCGAAGCTCAGCAACTGCCTCATCGGCGCCTGCAACATCGGCAAAGGTGTTTTGAGGATTCTCTTTATTTTGCATCTTTGCTTTTGAGCGACCAAAGGAGAAAATTCGATTTCCACCCTGAGCATTGCCCATGAAAAGCAGAATGAGAAATCCGATAACAAGAATTGGTGCAAAGCTAAAGAAAAGTGATGCTAGGAACGAAGTGGTCGGTACCTTCACATTCCAAGCCTTTGCAGGAGGATTACTTGTCAATAACTCAGTAATCTGCGGTTCCTGATTAGCAACGTAATTCGCCTGAAGGTGTGTGGAGCCTTTTACCGTTGTCCCGGGCTTTAAAATAACTTGGATACGTTGATCTTTGTCGATCAAAAGTGCTGACTCCACTTTGTTCTGTGAAATTTCAGCCAAGATTGTTGAAGTATCGACTGTGGTGTAGGTCGCGCCACTTCCAGAGATGCGTCCGAAAGCTATGACAAAGAGAAGTGCAATTACAATCCAAAAAAGTGGACCACGAACAATTTTACGGATTCGTTTGCGTGGAACCTGAATTTTTTTATCAGTTAGTTTCTTTTTCTCTGTCAACTTCTTCTTCTCTTTTCCGTTGCTCATGAGTACACGTGCTTTGCTAGAACACCAATAAAATCTAGATTCCGATATCGCTCGTTGTAGTCAAGTCCATAGCCAACGACAAACTCGGTTGGTATATCAAATCCCACATACTTAACATCAACTGCAACTTTTGCCGCGTCAGGTTTGCGGAGCATTGTTAAAATTTCAACAGTCTTAGTTCCACGTGATTCGAGATTGGATTTAAGCCAAGAAAGTGTAAGGCCCGTATCAACAATATCTTCAACAATAAGAACGTGCTTGTTTGTTATATCTCGGTCAAGATCCTTGAGAATTCGAACAACACCGCTTGACTTGGTTCCTGACCCATACGATGAAACAGCCATCCAGTCCATTTCAACATGTCGATTAAGAACGCGAACAAAGTCAGCCATAGTCATCACTGCACCTTTAAGAATTCCTATAACAAGTAATTCTTTTCCCTCATAATCTTTTTCGACAGCTTTCGCTAATTCCGCGATGCGAATTTGGATCTGTTCATGTGTAACTACGACGCGTTCAATATCTACGCCACTTGTTCCAAGATCCACGTTGCTCTCCTATGAGGTAATCCCGACCTGCTGGCCGGACTTGCTATCCCTGCGAGAGCGAAAGTCTGCCCGAAATTCGTCCTACCTTCACACCACCTGGTAGAGATACTTCCCCTTGCCCGTGCCATGCTGTGACCAGCGCCTCTACAGCAGCCACATGATCGGCGGTAATCGAGCCGCTTGGGGCACCCGCGGCAAGGATCACCCTACGCAGTACCCGGCTTCGGACAGCCTTGGGGAGTCTGTCTAGAAGCTCAACATCAAGATCCTTGGAGCCCGTCATCTTCAAGAAATCCTCTGCATATTCATCTAGTGCATCTGCATCTTCACGCAAAATTCTTGCACTTCTTGCAAGTGCATCAATTATTCCAGGCCCCAAATTATTATCAAGAATTGGCAACACATTTTTTCTTGCTCTTACCCGGGCATAAGTCTCATCCGAGTTCTGTGGATCAACCCATGGCGTCACATTGTTCTCTCTGCAGACCTCTTCGGTAGTACTCCGATCAATGTGAAGAATTGGTCGAATAAAAATTCCATTTTCATCTGCCATACCAGAAAGTGATCTTGTTCCAGAGCCACGGGCAAGCCCAAGCAAAACATTTTCAGCTTGATCATTTTTTGTGTGTGCCAGAAAAAAGTAATCCGGAGAGTACTTTGCAATTGCTGCTTCAAATGCAGCATATCGGGCACGGCGGGCGGATGCCTCTAATCCATCAACCATTTCAACATGAATGCGAACTATCTCAACATTATCAATGCCGATTTTCTCTAAACTCTCGGCTACACCTTTAGCAACTTTATCTGATCCATCTTGTAGACCATGGTCAATAACTAAAGCAACTACTTCAACACTGTGGTGTGAAGCTTCTAAGTGAGAGGCCACTGCAAGAGCTAGGGAGTCTGCTCCTCCAGATACCCCAATCAAGATTCTCGCGGATGCCTTCTCCAGCCATGGTTTAACAGCTTGTCGCACAACAAGTGTTGATTTCATTCTTTAAACACGCCCACCCGATGGCATTAAACCGGAGATGCTGTACATGTTTGAGAAGAGCAAGCCTTTTGATTTTGAATTGGCTTCCCACATCATGCCGTTACCAGCATAAATCGTAATGTGATGAATATTTTGAATCGTTCCATCGTATGAGTAGAAAAGTAAATCACCAGGTACTAATTGACTAAAGGGAACTCGCTGCGAGGCAACAAAGTAAAGAGCTGCGTTTAACCGCGACCATTCTGGGTAGCTCAAGCCCGCTGCTTTATAAGCCGCATAAACTAATCCAGAGCAGTCAAAACTATTTGGACCCTGCGCTCCCCACACATATGGTTTACGAGCCAATACCTGCTTTTTTGCAAATTCAACAGCTGCAGCTCTAATGGAATCCGTGGAGCGAATCGTTGAACGTCCAGTGAACCCTCGATCAGGCCAGACTTTCGATTGACCGGAGGTGTGTGCGGCAGTATTCGCACTTGATTCCTCCAGTTGAGAGAGTGCTAACTGTTGCTGGAGGGTTATTCTAAAATTACGCGCTTTCTGTAACTCAACAATTAATTGAGCTTGTTCAGCCTTTAGTTTATCAACTTCAGATTGCTGGGCAGATTTTGCAGCATCTGCTTCTGCCTTTGCAGCTGCAACTTTCGCAGTGGCCGTTGCCTGAGCAGCCTTGGCTTGAGTCGCAGCAACTTTTGCAGCTTGAGCGATCACTAGAGCAGATTTATATCTTGCTAGCGCCACAGAGTCAGACGCACCAACTTGGTTAAGCAGTCCGAGTCGATCAATAAGATCTTGTGGGCCGTTCGACTCTAAAACACTGTTGAGCGATGTAAAGCCACCACCGTGGATATAGGCATTAGCAGCCATACGTCCAATAGTTCTATTCGCCTCTACAACCGCGACAGCAGTGAGAGCAGCATGTGCAGTTGCTGCATTGGCTTGTTTGGTCGCTACGAGTAAAGCAGATTGCGCATGTACCAATTTGGATTTCGCGCTCTGCGCTTTAACGGTTAGTTTCTGTAAAACATTTGTCGCTGAACTTAATTTTTGTTGTGCGGCGGCAGCAGCTTGTGCTTTTGCATTTTCTGCTGTTTGAGCCGCTGCAATTTCTTCCTTCGTCGGAGCCTTTGGTTTCGGGGACGGAGTCGCTGCAAATGTTGATTGTGGAATCAGAACAAACAGAGCGAATACGGCGATAGTCGCCTTCGCCTGATCGTGGATCCGCATTATCTTCATTGAAATAGCCCCCTGGGGAAGGAATCACATAAGGATAAGTGATCAGCCTGCCCAGGGCGGGCTTTTAAACCTGAGAATAATCTGTGTCGTTAGTTAGATACATCTCGCTTTTTAAAAAGTATCGCAACCACGATTGCACCAAATAATAGATAACTTCCGGAAGTCAATAATGAACGTTGATAGCTAATAATAGATGTTCCCCCTTGGGAAATGTTCGCAAAGTTTGCACCTGGCAGCCACTTTGTAGTGGATGAGATAACTGCTCCTAAAATATTTTCAAGAATTAAGCACCAGAGAACCCCAATTGAAATAGAGGTGATGGGCGATCTAAACAGAAGACCCAAAATCATTCCTAAAGTTCCAAAAGCAAGTGTCCCAAGAAAAATATTGATAAATGTTTCGCCTAGCAGTTGGAGGCCCGACCCTGTTAACCAAGCACGTGTGCTGATTGCCGAACGCGGAGCCAGAGCAAATGAAATACTTAGAGCAAAGATAGCTGCAGCCAATTCAAGCCAAATCGTAAAAAATGCCATAGCAAAATACTTCCCTAAAAGTACTTTCAATCTTGACGGCTGGCGCACCAGAATATTGCGAAGCGTTCCCAAGGAATATTCCTGCGCTGTTTGAGAGGCAAAAACACAGAGAGCAACAATGCCTAAAAAGAATCCCATAATTTGAAAACCATAAACGAGTCCATTTTTACCACTTAAGAATTCATTGGTAATCAGTACCCCTCTTGCGCCATTTGGCTTACCCGTCTGTACTCGTAGAAAAACAAATGACGTAAAAAATGCTGTTAATAAAGCAACTCCTATCAAAGTAGGAATAAGCAAGGTTTTTCTACGTAGCTTTCGAATTTCGCCAAACATCATTCCTAACATTTACTCACCAGTCATTTCAAAGAAAGTTTCTTCTAGGCTTGGTTGAACTACGGAAAGCTCACCCAGAGTAATACCGGCTTCAAATGCCAGCCTATTAAATGAAGGTGCCCAATCCACTGCTCCAGAAATTATGATAGAACCATCAGAGACTGTTGCTTTCTTTCCATGCTTGGTCACAATTTCCATCAATTTATTAAGATCAACTCCAAATTCTGGCTTCACAACAAGAAGTGGGTTCTGAGCAGCGAGTAAATCTTGTGTGCGCCCAGTAAAAATTACTTTACCCTCTCGAAGCATGACTAGATGATCTGAGATCATCTCTAGTTCGCTGAGTAAATGTGATGAAACAAAAATGCTGGTTCCAGATTTTGCCATGGCTTTAATCAGGTTTCTTATTTCCTGAATTCCCGATGGATCTAAGCCATTAGTTGGTTCGTCCAAAACAAGTAACTTCGGTTGTGGAAGTAGAGCTGCTGCAATTCCTAAGCGTTGTTTCATGCCAAGTGAGTAAGTTTTATATTTTGAATCGCCTCGATCTCCCAGACCAACTTGCTCAAGTAGTGTGGCGACTCTTTTTTGGCTAAAACCACCGATTGAGGCAAGAACTCGTAAATTCTCCGCGCCTGATAAGGCAGGATAAAAAGCTGGGCCCTCAATCATTGCCCCTACTTGTGACAAATATTTTTCTGGATGCTTTATATCTTCCCCTAATACAGTGCCCGTGCCGTGAGTTGGTTTGATGAGACCAAGAAGCATTCGCATCGTTGTGGTTTTACCCGAACCATTTGGCCCAACAAAACCGCAGATAGAACCTATTGGAACTTCAAATGAAGCTTGAGCTACGGCCTGAC
The DNA here is from genome assembly GCA_036781605.1 of Candidatus Nanopelagicaceae bacterium. Classification (GTDB taxonomy): domain Bacteria; phylum Actinomycetota; class Actinomycetes; order Nanopelagicales; family Nanopelagicaceae; genus PALSA-747. The sequence goes on along the minus strand of DAIQAR010000001.1, from coordinate 18,008 downwards.
GCTCACCGTAAACTTTTGAAAGCGCTGAAACAGAGATTGCTAAGTCACTCATGGTTTTGCAACTAGTACACCAATAACAAGCAGGAGTGAGTAGATACTCAAATATGTAATTGACCATTGAAATAACTTTGCTGCGGACGAGCCCGAATCAGTTCCGCCTATTTTTATCAGCTGAGCCATGAATCCGATTGCCATCAGGATTGTTATTGCCCAAATCCATATTGGCATATGTGCTGACCATAAAACAGCAAGCGATGTGCCAAACATGAAAACCGAGTGAAACCACATCTGCTTTTGGACTGACTTGATTGAAGCAACTACTGGGAGCATGGGAATACCAGCAGCTTCGTAGTCATCTTTATATTTAATAGCCAATGCCCAGAAGTGTGGCGGGGTCCAAAAGAAAATCAAGATAAAAAATAACCAAGCAGTAAGCGAAAGCGAATTTGTAACTGATGCCCAACCAATCAGCACTGGCATACACCCTGCAATGCCTCCCCACACAATATTTTGAGAGGTTCTACGCTTGAGCCATATCGTGTATCCAAAGACATAAAATAAAATAGCTACAGCAGTCAAAAGCGTTGAAAGGTGTGTTGTAAAAATCCAGAAAATAACTAGCGAAATAACGGTAAGGGCTCCTGCAAAAATAGTTGCAGCAAACTCACTTACTTCGCCTTTTACGATTGGGCGCTTGTCGGTTCTACGCATCAATCGATCTGATTCAACTTCAATGACCATGTTAAAAGCATTTGCTGCTCCAGCAGCAAGAGTCCCGCCAATGAGTGTGGCAATTGTGATTTTCAGTGATGGATATTTGTTTGCATGATTAGAGGCATAAGTAGCAAGAAAAAGGGCTGGGAGGGTTGTAACTAGCAATAGCTCTACAACGCGTAACTTCATCAGCGCAACGTATGAGGAGGCCTTGGATTGGCTCATAACGGCATAGTAACCACTATTTGAGGCATTTAGGCGTGGGCTATCGTGCCTAACATCTTGTCGATGGTGACCATCGCCGCCTGGGCATCAACATAGTGTTTGCGTATATGGTCGGCAACAATCGCAAAAATATACTGTTCTGATCCAACCGTTACATAACCTGCCATGCTAATTGTTGTACTCAGCGTTCCTGTTTTAGCTTTAACTAATCCAACTGCACTGGGTGCATCTGTGACGAAGCGGTCTTTGAGGGTTCCACTCACTCCCGCCAGTGGGAGGCCATCATAAATAATTTGATATTGAGGATTATCACGGATCACCATAAGTAAATCCGCAATTTGGCGAGTTGTTACACGCGTCTTGTGAGAAAGACCATTTCCGTCTTCGATCACTAATCCATCTGTCGGAATGTTGTATTGCTTCATTACTTTTTCAAATGCTGCCTGAATTCCAGTTGTGTCATTTATAAATCCCATATTCACGGCAGCGGTGCGAGCTAGACGATCAGCTAAAACGTTATCACTCCACAATAGACAGAACTGAACAATGTCAGAAAGCTTTGGTGAAGTAATATGTTCAATCGGTGTAACTGCTAGAGAGTTGCCTACTTGTGGTGAGGAAAGCTGCTTAAGGTGAATGCGAACTTTTCCACGGTAGTAGGAAACAAGTTTTTGAAGATCTTGGGTGTATACCCCGCTATATTCTAAAGTCATGTAACGCAGTCCGGGATTTTCTTTGAGCACTGCCTTAATGAGACTCGGAGAGTAGGAGCGATGGTACTTGTCAGCTTCAAACGAACTTGCCGTAATCCAAGGGTCACTTTCTCCAAGGACTACAAAGTTGTGTGGGTTCGTAGTGGAGCTAATGGTTGTTGTGTAAGTTTTATCCGGACTAAATGTGTCAAGAACAGCAGTCATGGAGAAAAGTTTTAGCAATGAAGCAGGGGCCCTTCTCACATCCGCTGCATCTGAAAAAATTGTCTCTTTGGTGTTTGGGTCAACCAAAATAATTCCTGGGTGGTTGAGAGTTGGTGAAGACGCCAATTTCACAAAATTCGCTGGCACGGTGAGTGCATGTGCCGGGACACTTTGGCTGGTCAAAATAAGAACAGTTGATACAACTGCAGATACTTTGATCAGTCGATTGCGCATAGTGGAATTATGCCTTCATTGTCTGAGAATTTATGGATTAAGGTGCTCTAGTGAAGAGTGAAATTGGTCCTGGTGAATTTTTCCCTGTTGTCGGAGTTGGTCCACATCCACTTCCCTGGCCCGTAGATGATCGTTTAGATCCTGATTTGCTTGAAAACGGCGATAAAAGAAATGTTTTAGATCACTATCGATATTGGAAAGTTGAAGCAATTGTTGCTGATCTCGACACGAAGCGTCACCCACTTCAAATTGCAATTGAAAATTGGCAGCACGATCTAAATATTGGATCAGTGGTTAGAACAGCAAATGCTTTTAACGTCGCCTATGTCCATATCGTGGGTAAGCGAGACTGGAACCGCCGGGGAGCAATGGTGACCGATAAGTACCTTCATGTACTGCACCATCCAACGGTGGAAGATTTCGCAAAGTGGTGCAAGGAGAACTCAACTCCGATAATTGGAATTGATAACCTCCCAATTTCTCAAAAATTAGAGGGCTACTCACTCCCCGAAAAATGCGTGCTCTTCTTTGGCCAAGAAGGTGCCGGGATGTCTGATGAAGCAGTAGCGATCTGCTCGGTGGTGCTTGCAATTGAACAGTATGGATCAACGAGATCGATGAATGCATCTGCAGCTGGCGCTATCGCCATGTATGCATGGGCTATGCAACACTTAAATAATTAGTCTTCAATTACCTCAGTAACGGATGCGATGCGACGATCAATTTCATCTGCTTCATTTACCCGTCCAAGTGAACGCAAGACATCAGAAATACGACGTTCTATTTCAACGATGAATTCAAAATCTTTCCATTCATTCTCCGCCGTAGTCTCAAGTACGCTCTCAAGTGTTTCTAGGCCATCCTCTTCTGCGCCGACCATGATCTGCGCTTTACCTAATTCAAATAGTGAATAAGTCTCTCGACGGTTGTCATGTGCGGTTACAAAAACATCCACTGACTTTTGAGCAGCTGATAACGCTTCTTCTCCCTCGCCTAACTCCACAAGAGCGTGGGCAATCTTTTGATCACAGCGGGCAACATTGATTACTTCTTTAATATTTTTAAAGAGAACCCGAGCTTCCCTGAATGCTTCTAATGACTTCTCATGCTGGCCAAGCTCACGGTGCGCACAACCTATTAAATGAAGATCATTTGCTGCGCCAGACTCATTTCCTTCGACAAGATGCTCCTGAACGCACTCACGCATACACTCGATTGTCTTCTCATAATTCTTTGAACCAAACCACCATTCGCCAAGTGTGCAAGCTAAATCAATAGCTAAAGGAGATTTAGATTCGCGAAGCAATTCGACTGCTTTACTCATTGCATATGCTGCTTCTGAGTTTCTTTTTAATTGGTTGAGGTTGTAACCAATTGCCGAGTATGCCTGGGCCAGGCCGTCTGACGGTGCGACAGCTCCGAGTTCGGTATAAATATCACGAGCAGTCTCAGCGAGCGCAAGAGCTTCGTCATATTGTCCACGGGCATAAATGCGAGCGCTCAATTCATAATAAGTATTAGCACGCTCTAGTCCAGTAGTTTCTGGAATTCTTTCCCACAGCATTTCTTCAGTGATGATGTCATCTGATCCTAAATCGTCATCTTCACTCAATGTGGGCCCCTTCTACCTGGTGATAAATGAAACTCTAGCAAGGCACGGCTTGGCGCGCAGGCGCAACGCAGAGAAGTATCCTTAGAAGATGCCGATCAACCGACGCCAATTTCTTAAGACTGGGCTCATTGCTTCAGCTGCCACCACGCTTGGAGCAGGCTCAGCAGGTGCATCGATTAATAAAGATGTCACCAACGGTTCGCGCTCAAAGCCCCACATTGCTCTCACCTTCCACGGGCAAGGTGATCCTGTCATTGTTGGCAAGCTCTTAGACATACTCAAGAGCACTTCAACGCCCATATCCGTCTTTGCCATTGGCACCTGGCTCCAAGGATTCCCATCTGTTGCAAAGCAGATGCTCGATGCTGGCTATGACATCGGAAACCACACGATGCATCACTATCAGATGAAAACATTGTCAGCGAAAGTCGCCCAAGCAGAAGTTGCCGGATGCGCAGCAGAGTTGAAGAAACTTATTGGCAATCATGGCAAGTGGTTTCGCCCCTCTGGCACACAATATTCAACGCCCATCATTAGAGCGGCTGCCCAGAAGTATGGCTACAAGCAGTGCATCTCTTACGATGTTGATTCACATGATTACCAAGATGTTGGAAAAACTAAAGTACTGGCGGATATCGCAGGATCTATTCAGAACGGAAGTATTGTGAGTCTGCATTTTGGACATCAGGACACGGTTGATGCAATGCCAACCTTGCTTGAGAACTTGAGCGCAAAAGGATTAAAACCGGTCACACTCAGCACACTTTTTGGAGTATGAAGAATATGAAAAAGTTTTTTGCCGTACTCACAATCATGTTGACTATGGCGTCAACGAGCGCTTTTGCTGTCCCTTTGCCAGGCATGCCACCGCTCCTAGATGAAAATAATATTTACGCTGCAGATGGTCCAAATATGCTGAGCTCAGTTGTTAAAGATTTTCCAGAACGTGTCTATGTTCCAAACCACGGCGCAAATACTGTCTCTGAAATTGATCCAAAAACTTTTAAAGTAATCAGAACTTTTCGAACACCTAAAGGCCCTCAGCACGTAGTCCCATCCTGGGATCTAAAAACACTGTGGGTCAATGACAACGAGGGTAACTATCTCACCCCTATTGATCCCATGACAGGCCTGCCTGGAAAATCAATTTACGTGCATGATCCATACAATCTTTACTTCACCCCAAACGGCAAATATGCGATCGTTATGGCTGAAGCAGATAAGCAAATCGTTTTTCGCGACCCACACACCATGGCAATCAAGAAGAAAGTTTCTGTACCATGCGATGGCGTCAATCACGCTGACTGGACCAAAGATGGAAACTATTTTGTGGTGAGTTGTGAATTCTCAGGCCAGCTATTACTTATGGATACAGCCAAGATGGAAGTTGTAAAAACTGTAAAACTTCCCCACACCTACAACAAGATGCCAATGCCACAGGATGTGAAGATTTCATCCAATGGATCTACTTTTTATATTGCAGACATGATGTCTAATGGCGTTTGGGTCATGCCTGCAGACAATTTTGGTCAATTAAGTTTTATAAAGACGGGTAATGGAGCGCACGGCATATATGTCACGCGCGATGCTAAAAATATGCTCATTACTAATCGTGGTGAAGGAAGTGTCTCAGTACTGCGGCTTTCAGATAACAAGCTCATAGCGAAGTGGAAGATCCCTGGCGGTGGAAGCCCGGATATGGGGGGAATCTCTGCCGATGGCACACAGTTTTGGGTAACTGGTAGATATAACAATGTCGTGTATGTCTTTGACATAGTTCAAGGGAAGTTTTTGCGTAAGATTGCGGTTGGTAAAGAACCACATGGTTTGGCCTATTACCCACAACCAGGTCGGTATTCTCTCGGGCATACGGGGGTATTTAGATAATGAACTCACAGAGCCGAATCCCATTATGGATTGGGCGCCTGACATTACTTCTTGGAATATTCAATGTCGCTGCCAACGTATTTAGAAACTTTCAACCTGCAGCGCATCGACTGGACAAATATGCCCCATTGCTGGTCAACTCAACAGCCTTTTCAACCGCACTTTTCACATCAATTATTTTGATATTAGTCGCGCGGGGCCTTATGCGCCGCAAGCATCGTGCATGGAGCCTTGCGCTCATCATCCTAGTTGTAAATGGAATTGCAGAACTTTTTAGAACACATATTCACCCTATACAGCTAGTCGTGAACTTAACCCTTCTAGCTGTGCTCGTAATATTCCGTAAAGAATTTTACGCAGTGTCCGATCCGTCAACGAAGCGTCAACTCTTTGCCGTATTTATTCGAATTATCCTGCTGACAGTTCTCAGTGGAATTTTGTTGGTTTATTTTAGACATGGCCATCAAGTGGTGGGAAACCCAACTTTTTCTGATGTCCTTCAAACAGTTTTCCAGGGGCTGATTGGAATTTCCGGTCCAATTAAATTTACCTCACGAACAGTTTCAGATACTGTCGATAACACACTTGGAACTTTAGGGTTCTTTACCATTGTGATCCCATTGTGGCTTTATTTTCGTAGAGTCACACCTGTTGCAAAACTAAGTTCAGATGAGATCGAGCAGGTCAAGAACCTTATTCGCCATGACGCCGACCAAGATTCACTTGGCTATTTCGCAACGCGCAGGGATAAAAGTGTTGTCTGGACTCAGAACCAAAAAGCTGGAATTGCTTACCGAGTGCAAGGCGGAGTGATGCTGGCAAGTGGAGATCCATTTGGTGAATTTAGCTTATGGCCAGATGCTATTAATGAATTCTTAAACATTGCCAGGAAGCACGCATGGACTCCAGCAGTAATGGGATGTAGCGATCGAGGTGGGGAAGTCTGGGTAGAGCATGCTGGGATGACGGCAATTGATATTGGGGATGAGGCAATCATTAAGGTTTCTGATTTCACTCTTGAAGGTCGGCCAATGGCAAATGTTCGTCAAATGATCAACCGAATTGCTCGAAAGGGATACATCACGACCACATCTAAGTGGTCGGACGTAGATCAAGAAACGAAAGTCAAACTACGCAAGCTTGCTCATGATTGGCGCTACGGGGTTGCTGAACGTGGATTCTCAATGTCTATGGACCGATTCGGAGAAGACGGAGATGAGAATACATTCATCACTATTGCATATCTTGCTGGAGAAATAAAAGGGCTTCTCTATTTTGTTCCTTGGACAACCGATGGACTCTCACTAGATCGTATGCAACGTGAGCGGGGTACCGACGCGGGAGTTAATGAGTTGATGATTGCAGATACCGTCGCATGGGGAAGAGCAAATGGAATAACACATGTATCACTCAACTTTGCAGCTTTTCGTTCCCTCTTTGAACGTGCTGACAAAATCAGTGCCGGTCCGATAACACGAGGAATGCGCAATCTAATTCGCTTCTTTTCCAACTTTTTCCAAGTGGAATCTTTATACAGGTTTAACGCAAAGTTCCAACCGGAATGGGAAACACGGTATGTCCTCTACCCTCGTGCCGCCGATCTGCCAAAAGTTGCCTGGGCAGCGCTTCGTGCTGAAAAATTTATCAGCGGATTTCGCAAAAACTAATAATTAAGGAGTCTCTACACTCTGCTGGCTAAGCCATTGAAAACCTGGGCCAACATATGGCTTCCATACTTCGATGTTATGTCCACCACTTGAAATTGGGATATATTTAATTGGAATAACGCTATCAACTTGATTGATAAATGTTCTTGCTGAATTCGCTGCATATTTGTCATTGACGCTAGAAATAATCATCAGCTTTGTATTTGTTGCTCCCGCTTTGATAACTTTAACTAGATCATATTTTGCCGATAAAAATTTACGTTCACGCTTTGACATGCCCAGGGAGAACATGGGTTGGAAGTAACCAGCAAGAGAAACTGCATGGGAGTATTGGCCTTGGTGGAGTACTGCGGCTTCTGTTGCGCACCATCCACCAGTTGAATAACCAAACGCACTCCATGGCCTGGAATCCACACCTAGAAATTTCTCTGCAAAAGTTTGCATATCTGATGTGATCCAAGTTTCGACTTGAGCGCCACCATCAAAATTCATACACTCAGTATCTTGACCAGGCACAACGTTGATCGCTGGAATAATTAGAATTGTTGGCTGGATTTGATTAGCGATTTCTAATTTTTCCATTGTTGTGACGCCATCCATCGTGCCTATCCATGTCTGAGGAACGCCAGGTGTCCCTGGGAAAAGTTCGATCACTTGATAATTAGTTCCAATGTTGTGCTGAGGAGATTTTAGTTGCGCAGCTATCTTGGGCGAGGCGACAACGTAGACGACATTTGATACTTGAGACTCGGCGCCTTTAATAACTTCTTTGAATATTAAACTTCCGCCAGCCGTAACTTTTGCTTTTGCTACATCGTTTTCAGAAATTGATGATAAGGCTTCTGATGTAAGTGCAACCCTCGCATACTGTTTTTGTGCACCAAATAGGTCCGCCCATGAGTCATAGAAATCTCCATACCTATTAATCGTGATGCCCATCGAAGCTAAAGCAAATATCTGGATAAAAATAATGAGCGAGAATCGAGCGGTGATGTGGTGCCATTTATACTCTGCGAACTTATGCCAAAAGGTGACGGTCAAAATGAGGGCCGCAAAAGTGATTACCCAAAAGAGGATTTCAAGAGTAAGTGAAAGTAAGCCAAACATAATGACAAGAGTCTACTTTGCTTGCCACAACTTAAATGTGTTTACTCGATTTCCCGCTTCGGGTCATCAGAATCATCGTATGGTTCCTGTGGTTGTGTGAGCTTCCAATACATGTAATAGAGAAAGACCCCAAAAAATGGCCACTCCATCACGTAAACCCAACTCAAATTGTTACCACCAAGGGCGCGGTTAAATTCAAAGACCCCCATAAGACCACAAAGAGGCAGCCCCCATAAAACCCATTTACGTTTGGGATCCTGATTCGCTGGCGGAATCTGACTCAATTTATTCTCCCTCTGAATCTGAAAGAAATTTTTCATTAATGAACCAGTCACGCGCTGCAAGTACGATCCAAATCGTATCAATCAACATACCCATCGCCCACATAATGGCGCCACCCTTGTGTTGATCAGTTAAGCCCATGCTCATCGATGTCGTGCTTGGCAATGAGTGTAAAACCTTATTTCCCGAGTAAAGAAAAAACCCAACCATTGTCTCTGGCAGCATCATCGCAAATAGGGAAATAACGCGATTGGCATAGGGGATAAAAATTGGATGAGGATTACCCTCCATCACTGGGTAATAATAAATAAATCCACCGAGAAGAAAAATTATAAGTTCTAGGCAGTGCACGTTTGGATTTGTCATTCCGGCGTTAGCCAGTGGTGAGAAGTGAGTAAGTATCAATACTGAAAGAAAGATCACAAACCCCACGGGAGCCTGAAAGAGTTGAATGAAGACTCTGTTGTGACCAAGTCTGTGGACCAATTTATAGATGAAGGGGAACTTAGATTGTGACGCCACCTTGATGGGTGAGCCTAAAACAATGAGGGGTGAGATCAGCATCATCAAACCGATGTGTTGAATCATGTGTACATAAAAGAGGCGGATTGCTAGATGTGGAACCGGGCCTGCGAGCAGTATGAAAGCGAGCGCTAGCCCAAGATAAAAGAGGAGCTGGCGAATCGGTGAAACAGAAGCACGAGCGCTCTTCTCAGCAAAGTACCAGAATCCAATCGATGTAAGAGCGGCGGCAAAAGCAACGTCCCAGAGCGGATTTAGACCCACCTGGCCCCCCCTTTTTTAAGAACTAGTTATAGAAAACTTCCCAGAAGGTGTTCCCGAACACTACATATGAGCGTACCCTGTCGTACTAAGCATTCGCGAAAATGAACTTGAGAGGACTACCGTGGCTAGTACCACCGCTTCGAAATCCAAGACAGCGTTAGGCGCCGTTGTTGCAATCGCTCTCGGAATTGCTGTTGTAGCAGGAGTAGGCGTTGAACTTCACGCTCACTCATACCTCAACGCACCAACTGAGACTGCAACTATCAATGGCACTATCACTGCTCCTGATGGCAAGAGTTACCCACACGCATTCATCACTGACGGACTCTATGCAGATCCCATTGATTCAAAGGCACATGGAGCATGTGCAACCTGTGATGGTGGACATCCAACGTGGCCGTCTTATGGTCCATTTACACACTTCGTGCTCCCCGCACATGCCTATGTCACGGTGACAATGCACGTTTATGATGGCGGAGAAAAATTGAATTCTCCTTACTTTGCAAATGTTGTTGGAACTGTTGGAGGAACCATGAATGTTGACGGTAAAGATGTTGCATCGTTAGCACCTGATGGTGTGCAGCACACATTTACAATTCACGGTCTTCCCACTGAAACCCAAGATCCACTCTTCGTAAACATTCCAATGCCAAAGACTGGTGATGGTGGACAAGACCAAGCTGGTTCACCACTTCCAAAGGGTCATGTAGTGACTTTCTCCTTTATTACAGGTGGTAAAGGTAACTACGTCTGGAACTGTGAATATCCATGTGGTGACACTACTTACCAAGGATTTGGCGCAGTCATGGGATCGCAGGGTTACATGTCTGGAAAGGTAACGGTCCTCTAAATGGCGCACCACGACGATCAGGATCTGCTACCAACACCCGGACAACGAGTTGGAACCTTTCTCAAGCGTAAAGATGTTAGCCAAACATTTGTTTTGGGAATTTTCTTTACGGCGGTTTTCGTTGTTCTAGGCCTCTGGGTTTACCCACATTGGATGCCAAATGTGATGTCAAAGGAAATGCAAGGTAATGAAGACATCATGATTTGGTTCACCGTTATTTCAGCTCCGATCGCAGGCGTAGTACTAGCTATCGCCATGGAGTCATTTATCAATATGCACCGTGGTGATACACCTCCACCAGAGGATGGCCCAGGCATTAAAACCCATGGTCCAGTTGTTGTCATTTGGTCAGCTGTTTCAGTGCTCTTTACGATTGTGGCAATCGTGTGGGGTATCACGGAGATGAACACATGGTCAAGCGATGCGCTAGCTGGTTCAAATAACGCACTTGTTGTTGATGTGACAGGTTCACAATGGAACTGGTCCTTTAACTATCCAGCACAAGGCATTACATCTCACGAATTGAACTTGCCAATCAATCAACCAGTTGAATTCCGAGTTATCTCTGCAGATGTCAATCACTCATTCTGGCCAGTACAACTTGGGGTGAAGGTAGATGCAAACCGTCTATCCACAACGATAGCTCGCACAACACCAGATAAACTTGGCGTCTTTGACGTGAAGTGTGCTGAATTATGCGGACTTAATCATGCATACATGGAAACAGCAGGCCACGTTGAATCTGTCGCAGATTTCAACAACTGGGTCTCTCAAGCTAAGGCAACTGGAGGAACGCAACAATGACCACTCTTTCTCATAAGCCAGCATCAGCTCGGCCAATTCCAAATCCAGAACGTAGCCTGATCACTAGACTTAATATGGGCACGGGAACAGTTGTTGGCATCCTCTTTGCTGTTATTACTTATTACTTACTCCGCCACCACTTCGGAAGCCCATGGCGCGTGAATCATGGAATGGATATGACAAATACCCATTTCGTAAACGTCACAATCCTCTGCACCATGTTTGCATGGAGCTTTGGATTCCTTGTTGGTATCGGCGCCCTCATTGGTCCATTTAGATGGCTCATTGGTAAAGATCTGACTGCCGAAGAGCAGCTCTATCTTGCTGGTGATGGCCAAGGTATCAAGCGTTATTTCAAGTACTGCACAGACCACAAAGTTGTTGGTATCCAATATCTTGTTGGCGTAATGGTAATGCTTGGTGTTGGTGGAACAATGGCGATGATGATTCGCACCAACCTTGCAACACCTGGGTCACATTTCATTGCTCCTATTATTTACAACTCACTTGTTGGTCTCCACGGAATCACAATGATTATTGCGATGATCATTGTTTCAACTGGACCTTTTGGTAACTACATCATGCCAATCATGATTGGCGCAGCTGATATGGCTTTCCCTCGTTTGAATGCACTTTCATGGTGGGTTCTTTTCACAGCGATCCCTGTACTCTGTAGCGCATGGTTCCTTGGCGGAATTCCAACCGGTTGGACTGCGTACGCGCCACTCAGTGATCAAGCAGGACCAGGCATGAATGCCTTCCTAGCAACAATCATTATTTTTGCTCTTTCAACTGCGGTTGCTGGCATGAATATCACAACAACTGTTGTTGCTATGCGTGCTAAGGGTATGAAGTGGAACCGGGTTCCAATCTTCGTAGTAGGAGCAACAATTTCTGTTGCACTTGCTATCCCAGCATTCCCGACTTTTATGGTTGCAATGATTCAAACTGGTTTAGATCGCACCATCAGCACCGGCTTCTATGATGCCAACGTTGGTGGCAGTGGCTGGTTATATGCAAACCTGTTCTGGATCATGGGACACCCTGAGGTGTACGTCATCTTGATTCCAGGTGTTGCAGCTCTTATGGAGATCGCACCTGTATTTGTACGTAAGCCTTTGTTCTCATATGGAGCAGCTATTGCTGGTTTTGCTGGCATCGCTGGTCTCTCTGTCTTGGTATGGGCTCACCACATGTATATGTCAGGATGGATGCCAAATCTCAACGGTCCCTTCATGATTACAACCGAATTCATTTCTGTTCCGACCGGACTTTTATTCCTTGTTCTTGTTGGAACTCTCTGGCGTGGTAAGCCATGGATGAAGATGCCGATGCTTTCTGTTTACGCATTTATCTGGGACTTTTTGATCGGTGGAATTACTGGAATTTATCTTTCAGACGTTCCTGCTGATAACTACCTCCACGGATCAATGTTTGTGACAGCTCACTTCCATTACACGCTTATGGGCGCTGCGCTTACTGGAGCAATCGGTGCACTTGCATTCTGGTTCCCTAAGATGACAGGTCGAATGCTCAATGACCGTGGAAGTTATATTTCATTCTGGCTTATCCAGATTGGATTCAACGTTCTCTTCCTTGGCATGTTCATGGCAGGAGCAGCTGGTCAACCACGTCGTGTTGCTGACTATGCACAGGCCTTTGCACATGCGAACCTGATTAGCACAATAGGTGCTTACAGTGTTGGTCTTGGAATGATCGTCCTACTCTGGGCAATCATTCACTCATGGCGCAGCGGTGTTATCGCACCTATGAATCCATGGGGGTCAAAGACACTTGAATGGACTGTTCCTTATCCAGTTCCTCTAGTGAACTTCGATGAACCACCTGTTGTTACAAGTGATCCTTACAATTACGGAAGGAGTGCTAAGTAAATGGCTACTCATACAGAGTTTCACGTTCATCACGATTCACCTGAAAAGGTTGGTCGTCGTGAGCGCTTAGGTGTTCGCCTACTCATAGTTGCAGATGGTTCATACCTCTTTGCCATCATCTTCTCTTGGTTCTACCTACGTAACCTCAACGTCAATAACGCCTGGCTTCCCAAGGGAGTTAAGACATTCTCAACTGCTTCTAGTTGGTGGGTAATCGTTCCATTTATCATCGTCTTTATTGCCCACCGCGTCTCAATGAAGAATCGCAGTCTTCGAGTTCCAGCAATGGCGCTTTCAACTGTACTTCTTATTATTGGAGCTTGGTATCAATGGCACCAAGTGTGCAATATGCCATTCGTCGCGCAAGATGCAAATGGACGCCCGTTCTATAACGGTGCATATGCTTCCAACTGGATCATTTTCGCTGGCACGAACATGTTCCACTACATCATCACTGCTTTCATCACACTCGGTCTTTTCCTTCGCGGTTTGCGCGGGAACTTGCTTGACCCAGTACTTGAAGAGTGGCGCCAACGTGTTGCGGGTTCATGGTTCACGTGGGTGATGATTGGCGGAATTCTTTCAGCCTTCACAACCTCGTTTAAATAAGAAAACACGGTTAGAAAAAGCCCGACTGGAGCGATCTGGTCGGGTCTTTTTATTGCCTCGTGATGTAATCTAAAGCCCAGCAGTTCATAGTTCGCAGTCATAAGAAGGGATTTACAGATGGCTAACAAGGAACAGAAGAGCAACGCAAATACCAAAAAAGAGCCAAAGATGTCGCTGAAGGAAAAGCGCTTGGCTAAGCAAGAGAAGAAAGCTAAGAAGGAATAAGGATTATTAAACAGGGGCCCGGGGAATACTCCGGGTCCTTATTTTTTTCACCCCTCGCTAGTACCCTTTTCATATGACATTAACAATTCAGGATAAGAAGAACTGGTACAAAGCCTTAGCCTTTTTTGCGTGCTTGGGCTTGGGTGGATCATTGATCCTTAATCTCTTTAATATCGGTCCTGTTCCCATCACCGATGCGACTCTTTTTCAAAATCACTTCGGTGTAAAGGGCGCGCTTCCAAGAATTATTGATTTCCTCAGCTATTTCACGATCTGGAGCAATATCTTGGTCGCATATGTTGCACTTCGCTTGGCGAAAGATCCTCTGGACAAGCGCAAACCAATGTTGATACTAATTCCAACGAGTGTACTCATGATCACTATTACTGGAATTTTATATAACGCGCTCATCGCGCCGGTAGCTCCTCCCAAGGGCTGGAACATCGCAACCAGCGTTGTCTTGCACGGCATCGTTCCTGTTTTGGCACTTATAGTTTGGTTTAAGTGTGGGCCTCGTGCGCTATTTGATGCACGCAAGATCCCTCAGTTTTATATTATCCCTATTATTTATCTTCTCTACACACTTGCCCGAAGCACCGCTATCAAGCAATGGCCATACGCATTCTTAGATGAAGCAAGTCTGGGTTGGGCGAAATGGCTCATTACTGTTGCGGTCATCATAGTTTTTGGACTAGTAATTATTGGAATTCTTATTCCGATAGACCGCCTGCAGATTAAAAGGCACGCACCGAAACCTTAGAGAATGTCAGGATCTATCTGCGCTTGCTTGATTTTCAGGGCAAAGTCGGCTGGGGCAGGTTCAACCGCTCTTTGAACATTTCCTGCAATCTCATCAAGGTTTTTTGCAATAAATCTGCGTGGATTTAAATCAGTGACGTCAAGGTTTTCAAATTCTGGACCAAGTTGCTCTTTAAATTCAGATAAGGCGCGACTACTAAGTCCACGCATTCTTTGAAGAAAGCGCGCAGCATCAACTGCAAGCTTGGGCAATCTCTCGGGACCGGCTAAGAATGCGCCAAGAATTGCTAGAAATAGCACCTTCTCCACGCTTAAACCGAACATAAAGGAACGATACTGCTGGGTGTATAGTTAGGCAACGTGCGTTTCTTAAGCAACCCGACCCATGATCTGACTTACGACGATGTATTCATGGTTCCCAGCTACACCCAAGTAGCAAGTCGTATGGATGTAGACCTCACAACACAAGATGGAACTGGAACAACAATTCCTATTGTCGTTGCCAATATGACCGCTATTGCAGGACGCAGAATGGCTGAAACAGTGGCCCGCCGCGGTGGGCTAGTTGTTATCCCCCAAGATATTCCCCAGGACATCGTTGCAAACGTTATTTCTTGGGTAAAAGCCCGCCACACATTCTTTGAAACACCTGTCACGCTTGAAGCACATGAGACTGCTGCAGAAGCGCTGGAGCTTATTCATAAGCGCGCTCACGGCGTACTTCTCGTTGTTGAGAAATCAAAGCCCATTGGACTTGTTACTCAGGGAGATCTTGAGCGAGTTGATCGCTTTACTCAGCTCGGCGCGATCATGCAGACAGACTTCATCACTTTGCCCGATTCTGTTGAACCTCGAGATGCTTTTGATCAATTAGAAAAGGGACGCAGAAAGTTTGCAGCGGTACTGGATAAATCTGGGAATTTAGTCGGTGTACTCACTCGCGCTGGGGCACTACGCGCAACCCTTTACAAGCCTGCTGTAGATTCAAGTGGAAAACTTCGCATTGCAGCGGCTATTGGAATTAACGGAGATGTCGTTTCTAAGGCAAAGGCGCTCATCACGGCTGGAGCAGATGTGCTTGTTATTGATACCGCTCATGGTCACCAGACAAAGATGATTGAGGCAATCAAGGCAGTTCGTGCCTTGGATTCAAAGATCATTATCGCTGCTGGCAATATCGTGACAGCAGCAGGAACAAAAGAACTCATTGAAGCTGGCGCTGACATTGTTAAAGTTGGTGTTGGACCCGGAGCAATGTGCACAACACGTATGCAAACTGGTGTTGGTCGCCCACAATTTTCAGCCGTGTATGAATGCGCGCAGATGGCGCGTTCCCTAGGTAAGCATGTATGGGCAGATGGTGGAGTTCGCCATCCTCGCGATGTTGCCTTGGCACTTGCAGCTGGCGCATCGCAAGTAATGATTGGCTCATGGTTTGCTGGAACCCTTGAATCTCCTGGAGATTTGATTCGCGATACTGATGGAAAGCTTTATAAAGAATCATTTGGCATGGCATCAGCAAGAGCAGTGTCTGCTCGCACATCGACCGAAAGTCCTTTTGAGCGTGCGCGCAAAGCACTCTTTGAAGAAGGAATTTCATCATCTCGTATGTATATCGATCCTGCCCGCCCGGGTGTTGAGGATCTTCTTGATCAGATTATTGCTGGGGTTCGCTCTTCATTTACCTATGCAGGAGCTGCATCAATCAATGAATTCGCTGAAAAAGCGGTAGTTGGTATTCAATCTGCATCTGGTTATGCAGAGGGACGTCCTCTTCATACTTCTTGGTAATTAATTAAGTAAAATTGAAATTTCTAAGCCAGGATTTGATTCACTAAATCTCTTCTGACCGCCCAGACCCTCAATCTCCATTAAAACTGCTACTGAATCCACAATACCGCCGCTTCGCGCAATGAGCTTTGTTGCAGCGCCGAGTGTTCCTCCTGTGGCAAGGACATCATCGATCAACATAACTCTTTCACCACTTTTTACCGCATCTTGGTGGATTTGTAAGACACTCTCGCCATATTCCAGTGCATAACTTTCGGAGAAGCTTATTGCTGGAAGCTTTCCGCTCTTACGGATAGGAATAAAACCTTTACCAGTTATCTTGGCAACCGCTGCGGCAAAAATAAATCCCCGTGCTTCAACTCCTGCTACAAGATCAAACTTATTGCTTACTTGAGAAAACTCTGATACTGCAAGGCTAAATGCTTCTGCATCACGCAAAAGCGGAGTTATATCTTTAAATAAAATACCTGGGGTTGGAAAGTCTGGTACATCACGAATCAGGCCCCGAAGAAAATCCTTCGGAGCCTGATCGTTGTTTAGTGATGTATTAATTACTTTGCAGTCCAAATGTTAATTGGAGATTGCAAGAAGTAGATAAGGAATAGACCAGAGGCAACATAAAGAAGTGCATGCACTTCCTTTGCGCGGCCTTGGACTACTCGTACTAGTACGTGTGAAACGAAACCAGCACCAATACCTACTGAGATGCTATATGTGAAAGGCATCAAAATGATTGTAAGGAATGCAGGAATTGCAATTCCATAATCTTGCCAATCAATATTCTTAATTTGAGACATCATCAAGAATCCGACGATGATCAAGGCTGGGGTTGCAGCTTCGTAAGGAATAACGGCGACAAGCGGTGCCAAGAATGTTGTGAGCAAGAATAAAATTCCTGTAACAACAGAGGCAAGACCGGTACGAGCACCTTCACCCACACCAGAAGCAGATTCGATATAGCTGGTGTTAGATGAAATATTTCCAACTCCGCCGCCGATAGCTGCAATTCCATCAATCAACAAGATTCGATCGATATTTGGAATATTTCCTTGGCTGTCAATCAAACCACCTTCTGTTGCGATTGCTGTAACAGTTCCCACGTTGTCGAAGAAGTCTGAAAGTAGCAATGAGAAGATAAGAAGGATTGCTGAAACTACAGTTACGCGGTTAAACGCACCTGTGAGATCAATATGTCCGAAGAGACTGAAGTCAGGCTTTGCAAATACCTTTGAAGGTACTGCTGGAACGTTGAGTCCCCAACCCTTTGGATTGACATTCTTTCCGTCAAAGTTAGGACCAATTTTGAAAGCCTTTTCAACAATTACAGCAAGAACTGTTGTTGTAATGATTCCGATGAGGAGCGCGCCCTTAACTTTTCTTACGACAAGAGCGATCATCAAGAAGAGACCAAATGCGAATACAACGATTGGCCATCCGACAAGGCTTCCGTTATCGCCAAGTTGAACAGGAACTGGTCCTGCTCCGGTACGGCGTACGAATCCTGAATCTACCAAACCAATGAGTGTAATGAATAAGCCAATTCCCACTGCGATCGCAATCTTGAGTTGAGCTGGCACAGCACGGAACATCGCAGCCCGAACACCAGTGACGACGAGAATCACAATGATGATTCCCTCAATAATGACA